>CAXTTV010000024.1:13823-37193 GCA_964247295.1 uncultured Ktedonobacteraceae bacterium
GCCGATCCTTGTCGCGTTTTCTTGTGAGAGTGCTTCCCCGAAAAGATAGTATTTTTTGTTTGTCTCTACTGTCCTATCTAAGGGATCAACCTGTTTATTTTCTCTGCTCGTTCGCAAAAGTGCTAGTGTTTCTTTGGGACCTGTATAAATGATATGTGCCCCAGGCTTGTCTTGTAGCTCCCAGTGGATCTCCTGTGCTTCTTGAAAGATCCATCCTGTTGTGTATACCCTGACATCTAGCTTTTCGAGCAGACGTGTAATGTTCTCAGCTTTCTGAAAAATCAGTAGTTTTTCCTTGTCACTGCGTTTTAAGACGCTCTTTCGGGGAAAGCATTGGGCCAGAGCGAATATCTCACCGGAGAATAGATCGTTGTTTTCAATCAAAAATTCTTTTAGATCCTCTACCTTACCCGCCAGAATTTTGTCAGAAGTTGTCATAATATATCCTTTCGGGCTAGGAGCGAACCTTGCGTGCGTCGTCAAAATCTTTGATTGCTGCTGTTATATTTTTCAGATGATTGGGCATATTTTGCCAACCGATCATCTCATCGGCGTAGTAGGTGATAGCCTGATTTTGAAGTATTGTCAGGGCATCGCCCGTAAAGTGCCTTATCCTGCGCACACCACTATTTTCAAACTCCACACCCTCTGCTAATGTAAGTTGATCTCCTGGTTTTGTACCATAGCCCTGATCTTGTAGCCAGCGGCCCAGGCCCCAGATCTCATTTGCCGGTTCGCGGTCATTGCGGATACTACTGATAATCAGCCCTCTCTCCGGCTCTATCTCGGCGCGAACTTGACCCAGGCCGCGCGAGGTGCCGGAGCCAAGACGGATCAACTCTTCTTTCATATCCTGCACGATCGCGAATAGCATTCCTAATTGCCAGATCTCAAAGTTTCGCAGGTGAATGTTTGTCTCGAAGATGGTATCGGGAGCCACCGCCTCATAATCAAATTTCGCCTGATTCGCGGCCCCGCCGGTCAGGCGATCGATCCCCACGACATCGCGGGTCTCGGTCACGCCCTGTGAGCCCTGGGCCAGATAGGCATCACCAATGCTAACCCGGCCAATAAACCAGGTTGAGCCAAAGAGTCGACAGGTAGGGCAGGAGATCCCATAGACAAAATCGTTGCGATCTTCCAGACTCCTGATCCCTTTATTTTTGTCTTTTTCCCATTTCTCGAAGATGCTGCCACAGGATGGATGAGCTCCCGCGTTTACCTGAGATTGATTGTTTCCTTGATGGAGCTTATTCGCATCCAGGAAAATATTGCATACGGAGTCAGGGTTCAGGGTCGCGTTAATTTTCTCAATATAGCTGCGAAAGACGCCCTTCAGCGAGCTGCCCGGCAGGTATACCTCTTCAACGCCATTGCGGAACGTCCGAACCGGGTTGATATCGGGACCGCCGCCAACGCTCTTCTGTCCACTGCGGATGAGAATTGGTCCCGTCGTAGTTATCCGAAGGGTGAACCGGGCCTCGTTTTTCATCTGTTTAAGCATAAGTGATCCCCTTTTACCTGAAAATAGACTCAATCTGCTGGTTTAGAAAAGTCTCGCTACTTTCCCCTTCTGCGGGATACGGGAATGTGCGGTTTAATAGATACTCTTTAAGATGCTTATTCCGCTTCGTCTCATCGCTCTCTTCCAGGTCCAGCCATCGGACCGTCAGGTTCTTAAGGGTGCAGGCTCCCAGGCCACGAGAACGCTTTCCTCCAACGCCTCCGAACCCATTCACAAAATCGCTCAGGCCTATACAGAGCAACTGGAGGTCCTGCCGACTGGCGTTTTCCAGATTGATGACCAGTTTAAATGCTGTGGTCGCGGGTACAACCTCGAAATCATATTTCAGAGCATTACGGGCGCGTTCACTATCGCGATCAATCGCGACACCATCGCGGATCTGCGTAGAGGCGCTCCAGAGGGGATCTGCCAGGTACAGGTCCTGGATATTGGCACGGGCAGCGGCGAACGGTGATCCGAAAAGGCGGCAGGTATCGCAGAGGCCATCGAGAAGCTTTTTCTGGCTCCACTTTTCCGGGTCCTGCCGACGTTCATTCGCAATCGTTTTCTGCTTCGCTGTAGAGCAGTCGATATCATCACTCTCTTGAAGGGCACAGGTTTTCAGTCCATTCTCAGTCGGGAGGCTGGGAACCAGCTTCTCAATGGTGCTGCGTAGCGCTCCTTTAAAGCTGGAGCCGGGAACAAAGGGCTGCTGGTCGGGTGTCATTACAATCGGGTTATCTGTCGAACTGAGGGAGAGACGGCCTCCACCAATATGCATCGCGGTTTGAAGCTCCAACGTTCCATCGAAGATGTAGCGATTCTTAAACTGCAAAAAGCTAATGGCATTCTTCTCTGTTGATTCTGTCATCGTCGGTTATTCCCTCTCTGACCTCCCTGGAGGGTCTCCAGAAAGATATTCTCGGTTGCCAGATGTTGAATGAACTCGCGGGTCACCAGTCCCATCACCTCATTTTTTTCCTGATCTGAACTCTCATTTGTCAGTAAATGAAATTCAACGTTGGCTTGCTTTCTCAATTTTTCAAGTTCATCGCGTAAGGCTTTATAGAAGCTAAGAATAAACTGCTTATCATTGGGCCAGCTTCGGCCAGAAATCTGATGTGTGACAAACGCAAGAAATCTAGAATAGTCGCTGGTGGCCGCGACGGATTGGTGCAACACCTGATTGATCTGACTGGTCGGGACTGGCCTGATCTGCTCTAGGCGATTGCTGACACCAGGTGTAGTTTTCTTTGTATGATAAAAGCTTTGGGCCAGTGGGTAGAGTCTGATATCACTCAGGAGTAATATGCTTCGTCTCTGTTGTGGAGAAATCACCGGCTCCCCCCATTCCTGTTCTGGCCCTTATTGGAGTCCTTCTGGAACCTGTCAGTAAACTCGTATTGAATTACCAGCTTGCGCACAAACTGCCGGCAGAGTTGCAGATGGATCTCTCGTTTAAGCAGATCGGCCTCCTCCTGATCCTGACCTTGCAGAGCCAGAGCTGTGTAAATGTTGTCCCGTAAAGCCGGGAGGCCGACTTTCAGGTTGAAGCGGTTCGCATCGTTGCTTCCTTGGAGATAAAAGAGCATCAATTCGCCAAAGGTGATAGATTGGGAACTGCCTTGCTTAAAGGCGGACGAGTTGTTGATGGCTGTTTGCCATTCGCGATAGTTTTTTGCGCGGGCAGTTTGACGCTTGACGTAATCAAAAAGATCTGAGACCTTGAGGCTGCTATCCGCGACATTCTCCAGGCCGGTCATTTGGTTACGTTTGATGCCTGTTTCACTTGCCCTGACTCCCATTTGCTGAATGTGTTTCTCATAGATATCCTCAATCCTGTTAGAGACCAGTGTTAAGATCTTCAGCTTCAGGTTAGGATTTGTGAGGTTTTTCGCCTCAGTCCCGCTATTGCTTTGCGTCATCGTTTGTCTCCCTGTATTACATGAAAGCTATCAGAAACGCGAACCCGGCCAAATCCTTCGCTGGTTCAGGCCCTTTCCCTCTAACATATCCAGCCATTTAATGAGATTTTCCTGATTGTTCCCTGTGTACACATATAAAAAGACAGAGCCGGTCTCAAGGGCGTACTCCTGAGGTTTAGGGGTGCCCCAGATATCGCTCCAGCCAGTTACTCTCTGGAGCCCGGTGATGTAATAGAGCTCTTTAAGACCTTCAATCTCGAAGCGATCTTTAAGATAGTCAGGAGAGACTTTTCCTAGATAGCGACCAAAATCATCCTGAATAATTGTGGGTGTCTGAAGCGTCAGGACAAAGTAAAGATTGTCCAATGCCAGACCCGGCGACTTGTTGATGATTGTTTTGCGGAGTCTCTGATCAAAATTCTTTACTCGTTCTGTTAACGGCGGATCTTGTAGTTTCTTTGAAGAGGATTGAGCTTGTAACTCAGTCGGTACGAGATGGATTTCCACCTGACCCATGCCTCGCGTCCGCCCGGTGCCAATGCGCAAGAGCTGCTGGCTATTAGCTTTTTCCAGCAGGTCGGTCAGGTTCTTTGCCTGCTCGTCAGTCAACCAGAGATCCCCCTCGAACCACTGACCCTCGTTTATCACCTGACGATTATAAAGAATGGACTCCTGCACGGTGCCAGTCGACCGATTGATCCCGGTGTGGGTCTGGAGGCGCGTCTGGATATCGGCGAGTTCATGCGTCTGCTCATCGCCATAGCTATAAAAGCTACCAGCTTTCACATGCTCGATGGGGGAGCCGCATTCCGTGCACTTTCCTGGTTGTAAGAGTTCGGTCCACTTTTGAGGATCATCCACGTAGGCGACCTTCGCTTTTGCCCACCTCAAGAGATTATCATTATGAGAATGTTTCCACCCTTCTTGTGTGAAACCATTGGTTCGCTTACACGTTTCGGCGGTTTTGGGCAAAGGGATGGTACCCTGTAGTTTATGAGTGTATTTCTGCTTGTCTTCAAAGCTGGCGGGGTACAGGTAGGGATAACAGATCTTATCCTGCAGAAACAACTGCTCAAACTGTGTGCTTGCGGAGTCTGCGTACACGAGGCGGTGCGTTGCGGCCAGACAGCCCATCAAGCTGGTACCGGTAATCATTTGGATCGTCGCATTGCCATCTGGGGCATGATCAGCCCGGATCGCGATCGGCGAACAGGTCTCCAGACTGAGAATGTAGCGTTTTGTCTCGCTCATGCCTTATCCTCCACCACGGGATTATAATTGGCGAGCAGCTCCAGGTGTTTCAGCCAGTGCTTCCAATCTTTTTCAGCAATCGGGGTTTGATTGACCTGAATAGCCTCTATCATGCAGGTGCAGCGGCCTTTCCCGGTAGATTTATTTCCGCCGATGTTCTCGACCAGCAATAGCGAGGCCAGGAGCAACAGGAGTGAGTAGGTTGGTGCGGGCCCATCAGAGGTTTGGAGTGTGGGGATCTCAGTACAGGTCGTTATTCCGCTGATCTGTCCGAGGAAGCGCAGGGCGCGTGTGCCAAACTCGCTGGTATAGAGTGCTCCATCCTCTGCCGTCCGTGTGACTCGACTCATACGGACCTGTGTATAGGGCATCACCAGATTATCAATCTTGTTTATCTGTTTCACCTGGTGTTCGCGATCCTCATCTTTTTCCTCGGTCTGCTTATTCAGAAAAAGCCTGGTATCCAGAGTCGAGTTGTTAAAGAAGAGCGTTCCCGGTCGATGGCGAGAGCCGTAAATGCGCGCGGTAATTGGCATGGTGGAACCCAGATCTGGCATATCGAATAGGGCCTCGTGGGGTTCACCGAAGCGTCGAAGTGTGTCTTGATCCTGGGTGAAGATACTCGCCAGTTGCTCACTGTAGTTCCTGACAACCCCCTTAAAGGTAGAGCCAGGCACGTAGAGCAGGCCATATCGATCACGGATCACCGTACGGTTCGCTCCATTGCCGGAGATCCCAGTCCCCAAATGGAAAGCGGTCTCAAAGGTCAGGCTATACTGAATATTAATTGCTTGTTGCACGCTCACCGTCCTCTCCAACAAAGTTGTACAATTCCTCATAGTCGAGCAGGAAGGTCTGATAAATCTTGCGCCTTTTGTTTTTATCATCCTTATCAACAAAATCTTCCTCCCAGGGCGAGAGCCAGGGGAAGAGAGGGAGTGCATGTTGGAAAGGATGTGTTGGTATGATATCCTGACCAGCTTTTTTCCAGATCTCCTCCATGCCGTACATGATATCGATGAACGGGTTGCGTTCTTTCTCGCGCCAGTTGATGAGGATCGCGAGTGAGTCAGAGACGCTTGTTGTAAGATTGAGATGCATCACAGCTTCACTTATCTGATGCAGTTTTGTGCGAGCCAGCGGAATCCTGTGCCCTTTTATGATTGCACCAAGCAGATATTCAAGCATCTCAGGGGTATAGGGACGCAGTGTCGCCTCTACGCGCGCTGATGTGCCCGAAACCGTAAGTCCATCATTCTTCAGACTCTTTATCACCGTATTGTACTGATTGCTATTGCCAATGATGGTCATAAAGTTGATTGCTGTATCTTTATAACCTAGCTTTTGAGCGAGGCGGTCTTTAAAGATCTTGCTTTTTGAAGCTGTTTTTTTGGCTTCTTTCATCGCAGTTTCGGCCATATCCAGTTGCGGGCGGAAAGGATACTTAACTGGAGCGATAGTCACACCCAACGAGAGCGTCACCGCGTCCCGGTCTCCGAACCATTCTTTCTGTTTCTTGCGGACCTCCGCGAACTTATCTCTAGTTAGATCGTGGAAGGTGGTCGCAATTGTGTGAGCGATGGTCATGGCTTTTTCTGCCGGTACCACAATCACAATATCATCGCCGCCCAGGAGCAGCACATCGAAAGGAAATGTAGGTTTGGCCTCGTCAAGCTTGTGCTTCTCATCCCTTCTAAGCTGCTCTTCATCTTCATCCTGGTTATCTTGCTCATCAACAATGGTTTCAATGGGCAGATGTTTTTTTATGGCAACGGCGACTGCCTCATAGACGCTGGTATCAACGATTCCTGCCAGTTTCTTATATTCATTTAAGGATTTCAATGTTTTGAGTAGTTGACCCATACCGTTGGCGTCGGCATAGATCAGGCCCATATAACCTTTTTTCCCACCCTCGAACTTTCGGAAAATGTTGAAATCTGAGGGGCGTGCGGGCAGGCTACCGGAATTAGTAGCAAGATTATAGGTTAAGCCGTTGTCATCAGTTTTTCGCAAGAATTCAATAAGCTTTTTCCAAAGGCTCTCATTGATCTGTTTTTGCCTGAGTTGCCTTTTTACCCTGAAGTCTTCATCGCGTTTGGAAACGCAAGTATCACAGAAATAAGGCTCTGTAGCACCCACATAGAATTTTTTATTGGAGGCATATTCCATGCCGCAACTGTTGCAGGGCCGCATAAAGGGATGGGTCGGCAGAGATATCACTTCTGGGGGATGGCCCTTCGCCTCATTCAACTGAATATGAGCTAGTTGAATATACCTTCCAACTTCCTTATTGGGAGTATTATCGTCTGAGCGCTTCAGGATCTCGTCTTTATCGTCACCCCAGCTCTCTGGCAGTGCTTGGCAGGCAAAGGTAATCGAGGCTCCTCCACCCGACTCCTTCCGATATTCTTTCTGGACTGCATAGCCAAACTCCTCAGCTTTTTTCGTATCAACTAGAAAGATCCCTGAACCACCATTCGCGAAAATAGGCTTGGCTTCGAATCTTTTGCCGATCGTTTCTATCTGACGATTTAGCCTATCTAGTAGGGAGCTGGCACCCCGGATCTCGGGGAGGTTGTCGGTTCCGAACACATAGCTTTTAATGTGGTCGGTATCAAATTGTACTAGTGCTTGCGTCACGAAATTATAAGTCTCCTTCCTGACTCAATAGCACCAAGTTCGGTTAAAGAATGTTTTTTAGCATTCTACCATAGATATACGCTGACACTCATTATAATTTTTCGGTTGTTTGGTCCTTTTTTTGAAAAAGGGTGAAAAAGCTCCGTATATCCTTTACAAAGGTGAGTGTTTCCGCTTGTGACACTATGAACGAGAATGCTACAATGCATCCAATTGATTAATGTGTCAGATTGGTTATGCTCTGATTGCCAGCAGTTCTTTTATGTTCCGGCTGACTCAACAAACATACATGTCTGCATCCTATAGAGATGCTGTAGATACGTAGAAAAAAGAAGACTTGAATGAATAAAGATGCGACAAGTTCTCATGTGGGCGTGAATGATATTGAGACGTTCGCCGCCCGTTATCCTTTTCCCATAGATGCCTTTCAGATCGCGGCCATGCACCATCTCGCGGCAGGCGATTCTGTGATGGTGACCGCGCCCACCGGCACTGGTAAAACCCTGGTGGCGGAATACGCGATCTGGCGCGCCATCCAGAACCGTCAGCGCGTGATCTATACGACGCCTCTCAAAGCCCTCTCCAATCAAAAGTATCGCGATCTGCGCGATCTCTATGGCTCTGATACCGTGGGTCTGGTGACCGGCGATATTGTGGAACATAGCCGCGCTTCAATTGTAATTATGACGACCGAGGTTTATCGCAACATCCTATTAGAGGATGGCTCGGACCGGTTTGTGGATGAGGAGGCGGGCATTCTAACGCCGTCGTCGCTTTCGGATGTGGGTTTTCTAGTCTTTGATGAGCTCCACTACCTGAGCGATATCGGTCGGGGGCCGGTCTGGGAGGAAGCGATTATCTGCTCACCGCCGCATATTCAACTCGTCGGTCTTTCCGCGACCATGAGCAATGCCGAAGATATCGCCGAGTGGATCAGCCGAGTTCATCGTCCGATCAAGATGGTGGTTCATGAAGAGCGGGCAGTGCCGTTGGATCATTATTATCTTTTGGACGGTGGGCTCCATCTGGTTCAAAATGCCGTGGGGGAGCGTGTGGAGCACTTCCCCAACACGGGGGGTGAGGCTAAGCTCGCGCGTTCTCGCCGTCGTCGTTATGAGGAGGGTCTGGACGACTGGGAAGAGGAAGATTTTGAGGAGGAGCTGCGTGCCGCTCGGAGGCGTGGAACGTTTCGAGCGCGGGACGAGAATGCGGCTTCTCCTTCTGAGCAGACCCAACAACAATCACCCCCGCCCGAACGTCCGAAGAAGCGCAAGGCCCCCGAGCCTGGCGAGATTCTGAGCGTGCTTGGCGAGGCCGATCTGCTTCCCTGCCTCTACTTTCTACCGGGGCGTAAGGCTGCCGAGGAGGCCGCGACCAGCGCTGCTCGTTACCTTTTCGCAACCACAGAAGAGCAGACCCTGATCCGCGAAGAGGTAGAGCTCTGGCTCCAAAATCTTCCGCCTGACGATCGCAAATTGCAGCAGGTGCATGTGCTCTCAAATCTGCTCCCTCGGGGAATCGCCTTTCACCATGCCGGCCTGTTGCCCGGCTTAAAGGTATTGGTCGAGACCTTATTCACGCGCGGCCATCTCAAAGCCTGTTTCGCCACCGATACGCTGGCTCTGGGAATCAACATGCCAGCCAGGGCCGTCGTTGTTGGTAGCCTGAGTAAGTTTGATGGTCAGGAGATGCGTCTACTCACTCCCAATGAGTATCGACAGTTAACGGGTCGGGCCGGGCGAAGAGGCCTGGATGTGCATGGGGCCGCCGTCATCCCCTACTCGCCCTGGGAGCCATTTGAGGATGCCTTTCAAAAGATTACCGGCGAGCTGCTACCCGTTAATAGCTCGTTTACGATCCGTTATAACTCTGTGCTAAACCTCTGGCGACCCGGAGATGTGCGCCACCTGCGGCGGATCTGTGCCTCTAGCTTGCGCGAGTATCAACGTTACCTGGCGTGGGAGATTCGTGAGCGCGTACGCTTAGAGAAGTTGGAGCGCAAATATAACACCAAAAGTAAAAAGAAAGGGAAAAAGAATGCCAAAGCCATTGAAGGGGCGGAGCAGGCCCTGGAGCGGAGGCGGCAGAAGATCGGCTCACATCCACTGAGTCGCGCGGGAGCCGCTGAGCTGGATGGGACCATTTTCGCGCTCCGAGCGCTGGGTTACATTGGTCAGGACGAGCAGCTTTCAATGAAGGGGCGTCTGCTCCGGGGGATCTTTCATCCGGCTGGTGTGATGATTATCGAATTAATCATGTCCGGTGTGTTAGATAATCTCTCGCCAATCGAGCTGGCCGAGGTCATAAGCTGGTTTACCTTTGAGCACGATCGCCGTCTGAACAACCATTTCAAACTGCTTCCCTCGCTCCACGATATCCGACGCGAGCTCTGGCGCATCGTTCAGAAAGTGAATGGGATCGAAGAGCGGGCGCATATTGCCTTCTCACCCGCGTTCATTCCCGACTTTCACAGCATCGCGCTCTCCTGGGCCCGTGGAATGCCGCTCTCAGGCCTATTGCAGAGGATCGATCTAGCTGAAGGCGATCTTCTCATGATCCTCAATCAGACCATAGACTTACTTCAGCAGGTGCAGTCGGCGGTTGGGCAGGTCGCTGACGCCAGGGATTTACGGGAACAAGTCGCACCCCTCCTGACGGATGGTCCAGTGGATAATCGGAATCCCGAGTCGCAGGCACGTAACCGGGCTGCTCGTCTTCAGACACAGTATGAACGCTTACAGAAAATGCGTCCATTGCTGGCTCAAGCCTCGCGATTGCTATTGCGAGACATCATCCTTCAGAGTCGGACAGTTCCATCGCTAGCCGCTTCCATTCAGGGGGAGCAAGTCCCACTGGACGCGGAAGAGGATCTCAGTCCAGAAGATTTGGCCGAAGATATCTAGGTAAGGGAGCAGCTTTGGATGTTTGTGTGTGGGGAATGGGTCCCTCACAAGAGGTTGATGAGCAGTGAGACTCGTAGGGGGAGTCGCAAGCATGTCTGTTGGGAAAAGATAGTGATGTAGCTCAGAGGGGGATCGAATGGGGTAGGTCGGGTCACGTGTGGACCCGTGGCAAAGGGAATCGATCCCCTTCCAATTCTCCAATAGAATTGCTGCTTTCCTTATGTTATTGCGTAAATATCAAACATAGGTCCTGTTTTTCACCCCTTACTGGGCCTTGGGCGTGAAAAAAGTGTATGCTCTTCGTGTTCATAATTGATATACAGAATTGCCCAAATCATACGTTTGCGCTTCACCTCTGCCCTAACTTTAGACCATTACTTTGGTCATGTGTACTCGCCTGATGTGTTGTCAGAAGGGCATAATTTGTCTAAGATGTAGAAACATAGAACTATAAGAAATACACACCGCAGGCTTGATGTGCGTCCAGAGAGAGACCGACGCAAACAGATGAACTCTTGCAGCAGCACTGAATGAGGTAGATTTTGATGAACGCTGAAGCATTGATAGGAACTGTGCTTGGAACATGCACCCTCCAACAACTCATCGGACAGGGGGGCATGGGCGCGGTTTTCCTGGCGCAACAATCTCGCCCTCGCCGTCAGGTCGCAGTAAAAGTTTTATTGCCGATGACCGCGCTTACCCCGAACCAGCGAGCGGCATTTCTGGAGCGCTTCCGTCGAGAGACTGATGCTGCTGCATCGATGGAGCATCCAAACATTTTGCCAGTTTATGAGTATGGTGAGCAAAGGGGTCTGGCGTATCTGGTCATGCCGTATGTGGGCGGTGGCACGTTACGTGACGTGATGGAGAATGAAGGACCTATGGCCTTGCCAAAGGCTATGAGGTATCTGGAACAGCTTGCCGGTGCGCTGGATTATGCGCATGAGCGGGGTGTTGTCCACCGCGATATTAAACCGGCTAACATATTGATGACTCAAGAGGAGCGCTTGCTGCTGGCTGACTTTGGACTGGTGAAAATTGTTTCTGAGGGGCAGGCCTCTCAAGTGCGTCTGACCGGTGCGGGTGCACCTGTTGGGACTCCAGAATATATGGCTCCCGAGCAGGTGATGGGCGGAAGTGTAGATGGTCGGGCCGATCTTTATGCCCTTGGCGTAGTACTTTATCAGATGGTGACGGGTGTGACTCCATTTCAGGGAGATGCACCAATGCAGATTGCGGTCCAGCATCTGCAAACACCACCTCCACCAGCAAGTGTTCTGCGTAAGGATCTTCCGGTTGGGGCTGAACAAGTAATTATGAAGTCCCTGTCCAAAAAGCCCGATGAGCGCTATTTAAAAGCCGAAGAGATGGTTTATGCGTTTCGCCTGGCTCTTCAGGCGGCAGGAGTCACAGTAGGTAATACCGATGAAGATTCTTTGATCTCATCGGTAACAGGGGTCCGTCTGTTTACGCCACGTGGGCGCGGCCTGTTTGATCCTTCCTGGCAGTCGGGAGTCATCCCGGCTATTGACATAAACAAAATTGCAGATCCGGTCTCGCCTGCTCAAAATGTTGTAACAACTGCGGTTGCTCAAAGTGCGCCTGCTCAGGCGCATCAGACAGGACTCCTTGGAAATATGAATAGAACAACTCCCGATAACCAAAATAATTTCTATAACTATGGACAGACGCAGCAATCTGAGCAGAAGGGCTCTCAGCCCACAGCGCCTAAAGCGACTGGCCTGCTTTCTAGCTATAAAACGGGGCTTTTGACTGGGACAGGTTTGTTGAGTGGCGTGCCAGCTTCAAATAGTGCACAGGCACAGGAAGCGTTTGATCTTGAGTCTCAAGCGACCGGGCCTGGTCCTGCTATGAACGCGGCCACGGCTCCCCCCCAGTCCTTCCAGTCTTCAGTCATCAACGACAACTTTTTTGCTCGCCCAACAGGGACCCTGGCCGGAGGGGGGAACGCCTTCCAGCAATCTCAGAACCTTGTGCCATACAATAATGGCAATCCGACAACCGGGGCGTTGGGCGAGAATGGCAATGGTAGCTCCAGCACCATTAAGTTGAGCGGCCCTATGAAGGTCGTACAGATGCCTGTAGCTGGTCAGCCTGGTCGCTACGTCACTGGCTTCTTGCCAGTGCTACCTCAAGAGCCTGAGGAGGCTTCCAAGCGCGATCTCAGCACAAAACAAAAGGTTTTCGCTGGTATTCTGCTTGTTGTGCTTCTAGGTGCTGCGATCATCGGCTATTCCTCGCTTAGTTCGCGTTCGGGTTCGCAGAAAAACGCGAACGGAACAACCACCGCTACAAATGCGAACTCTCCGTCGGCCCCAACTACGTCATCAGTTAACGCCAACATTTTAATCTCAGACCCGTTAACACAGAATATTCATAGCTGGACTGAACACACCCAGGATGATGGCAATCCGCAATACTTTTTTAAAGATGGGGCTTATCATATTCTGGCAAAGGGCGGTCATGGCGGGGCGGCCTTCCTTCCCAATACTACCCTGGATACTTCCTATGTTTACGCTCTTACAACGAAAGAGCTCAAGGGCAGTACCGCGAACGATGATGCGAATATCAATGCTTATGGTATGATTTTCCGCTATACCGAGAAAAAGGTGAATAACGGTAACACGGTCCATACATTCTACGCCTTCCAGGTTGAGAACAAAGATGGTGGCAAATACCAGTTCTATAAGTATGATGACACTAATGGACCGGAGAAGGCCTGGGGAGATCCTATCTGGGAGAAGCCTCTAGGGAAAGAGTTCCATATAGGGACCGGCGACAAAAATGTGAATAATTTTAAGGTGACCTCGGATGGCAAGAATTTTACTATCATGGTGAATGATAAAAAAGTCGATACCGTAAAGACCGATGGGGCTCTAAAGTCGGGCTATGTCGGGATGCTGGTGAACCAGGATAATACCGAGGTGGCTTTCTCTAATATGTTGATTACTCGAAAGTAACAAAAACTCAACTGTACTATAGTCCTGCTTCTTCATGCCCGGATTGTCTATTTCGGTATGATAGACGAGGACTGTGCAGCTTACAAATCGGTGTAAGCCTCTTGCCTGGCGTTATTTTAACAGGCAAGGTGATCCCTGTGATGAGATATGTTGGTGGTTTTGCCAACAAGAGCGTCCTCAAGATGTGTGTTGTGGAAGGGGCGCGTAACAGTTTTAGAGATGTAAGGAGGCTTTAATGTCTGCTGGTATTCAGCCTGGCGATACTCATGATGAGGAGCTGAGGCAACGTAGCACTGATCTTTCCTCGAAGGTGTCAAACCGCCCACGGGGAATTCGTGGTAAGACCCGGCTTCAAGGAGCTGTCTCTTCTGATCTTGAGCCAGGGCAGCCGGAGTCAGAGCTAGAGAAGCCCGGACCATTTGTCGCCGGACAGAAGCCTGATATTGAGGCCCAACGCTCTTCTAACGTGTCCTCGCCAGGTCGAGGGAAACATAGCCGCTTGCTTCCTTTGAATAATCAGGAGCAGGACCCGGTATCGGGTGCGCGCACAGCGGATGTGGAAGTCGAGACGCTCGCGAAGCCACCAATATCTTTTTCCAGGACTTCCGAACCAATGACGCCGGTGCCCGGTAACCTATCGTTCTCAGATCTTCTCGCGGCTAATTCAGCGGTGGAGCCGCAGAAAAATCCTGTGACTCCCCCCCCTGTGGTCTCTACTTTCTGGAATCCTATGAACCGTCAGGGCGGAGGACCTCAGAGTCAAGCTGAGAGTGATCTCACTAACCAGAAGCCACAGAATATGCAAGGGTTGGGTGGTCTGAATAACTCGGCCAGCCTGAATGGTATTACCAATACTCCAACGTCATCTCTACCGAATGGAAAAACAACGGGCATTCTGGCGAAACTTCCTGGCGGTAATTCGGGTATATTTATTCCGACTTCCACAAATGCTACCAGCCAGTTACCGGAGACAGGAAGGGCCACAAGAGTGCTCTCGGTCTCGGGTATCACAGGTTCTCTCCCGCCACTTAATGCGGATGCCGGGGAAACGGGTTCGATGACGCTGGCAAATCCTATGAAGGTTGTACAGATGCCTGTAGCTGGTCAGCCCGGTCGCTATGTCACAGGCTTTTTACCGGTCCTGCCCCAGGAGGCTCCAGCAGAGCCAACGCGAGCTACCAGGTTAACCGGGCACCTTAAAAAGCGGTACCATGGACTGAGCACACTTCAAAAGCGCATTGGTGGGACATTTGCGGCTGTAGATGTGCTGGGATTACTAGGTTCAATTTTTGTAGCGAACCAGACGCAGACATTGTCAAACCAGAAGCCGGTAGTGCAATCGCAGAATAATCCGAAAACAATAATCACGCAGAGTTCAGCCTCCAACATCATCCTGGAGGACCCTCTAAAAGCCAACATTCATAACTGGCTGGTCTCTAATAATGGTTCCACCTTGGCCCACTTCCAGAACGGTGCGTACCATCTAACAAATAATGACGCGGATCGCAGCTCGCCCTCGGTTTTGCCCGATCTTCCAGATGATGTTACCTCTAACCCTCTGGCTTATTCTGTGACAATGCAGCAAATAAAAGGGGACGAGGGGACTGCCGATAATGCCTTTGGTGTCATTATGCGCTTCAATCAGACAAAGAAGGGCGGCGACACCAAGACCCGCTTCTACAGCTTTGAGGTCTCAAATACCAAAGATGGTGAGTACCATTTTTGGAAGTATGATGACTCTCAGCTAGATGAAAATAATAGTCCCTGGAAATCGCTCTGGAAACACCAGTCTGGCAAAGAGTTTCATCAGGGGAAAGGTTCCAAGAAGGTCAACACCTTTAAGGTGTTCGCTGATGGCAAAAACTTTACGCTCTATGTTAATAATCAAAAGGTGGGTACCGTTCAAGATGACTCGTTCAAGAGCGGGACAGTGGGCATGTTGGTAGCACTGAAGGACTCAGAAGTAGCCTTTTCGGATCTCCGCTTGACGAAAAATTGATTGCTACTGTACAGTACTACTGTTGCTTATAGCCATTTATCGGTGGAGGCTCCATTTTGTTAGATTTATTTATTACTGTGACTCTAGTAATTACTGGGTTCCTGTTCTTATTGAATGTATTTCTGGTAATTGTCCGTCGAGATAAATCAAAGGCTGAGGTTTGGTCCTATGTGGCTGCCAGCGTTGTTGAGCTGGCTCTCTTCCTGTTTGCTCTCTTTTTCCGCATCGGGGTGATCCAGAAAGTCCCTTTTTCGCTGCCTCAAGGGTCAACGTACAACCGGGCGGAGATTGCCGCCGCTCTGGCTCTGGGGCTGGGGCTATTTCCCGCCGCCTACTGGCAGGGGACCTCGCTCTCTCAACTGCGCAAACGGATGGCGGATGACGCGAAGGTGATTAAGCAGCGTGATGGTGGTGTGCGTGTCAAAACGCCAGGTGAGTGGATTAATTAGCCATTGAATATTAGAAGGACCGGAAGATGTTCAGGAACATCTTCCGGTCCTTGATCTATATTGATAGAACGGGTTCTTTTGTATTTTGATCCGGCTTGAGAGCGTCGGAAGGTTTATTCTTTTCATCGAATACAGCCTTAATTGTCTTTGCTCTTGTGAGATCAGCCCCAAGTAGATTCGCCCCACGCAGGTCGCTGTTGCTAAGGTCTGCTTCTCTCAGATTGGTATGCGAGAGGTTGGCATTCCGAAGATCGGCACCGTGAACGTTTGCCTTCTGAAGATTGGCTCCACTGAAGTTGGCGTTTCTACCATCAATATGGCGCATATCTGCTTCTTGTAAATTAGCTTTTTGCAGATCGGCCTCTTGCAGGTTCGCTTCTGTGAGGTCTGCTTCATGAAGATCAAATTCACGTAAATCAAAACTTTGCATCTGAGCCTGATGAAGATCAGGCTCGACTGCCTGAACATCGGGATTGACCTGCCGCCACTTATTCCATAGAGATTTTCCGGACGAAACAAGATCTATAAGACTTTGACGTGTCATGAGTGCCCGCTTCCTGTTTTATGTTTTAGGTGATTTATGGTGACATAGAATAAAGAGTATTGTTCGCGTGTCAATGTCGGCTGGCTTTTCCTGACACAACAGTTGTTAACAAGGTAGTATATACGAGGACCCGCTCACCAATCTTGCTATTTCTAGACTCGATCATTAAAGTGGTTCCGCTTGTTTTCCTGCGATCGCTTCCGAACTTCATTGCGGTAAGACATGTAACTAAATGCGCAGACAAAGATAATCAGGATCAAGAGTAGGAGGAGGGACGGTTGCATAAAGCTATCCTTTGCCAGAAGGGAATGTATTCTGAGCATGAAGTGAAAACATGGTTGTGGGGAAGTGCACATAGTTGCATCTATGATACTCTTTAAGTATATACTATTTTTTGGGATAATTCTATATATATTAGATCAATGATCGGTAGCTTTCACATTTTTATATGATGTAGTGGAGTAAAGCTCATGATGTAAAAAATGAAACGCACCCTGGATCAATCAATCTCACCGGCAGGCTTTTGTATATGTGACTTTGTATCTCTCTATTGCGTAATAGTTATGGAGTACTCTAATGCAATTTGATACAATCCACCGTCTATTCACGTTTAATAAGTAAGAAAAGCCTGACTGTTCTCCCTTCATTTCTTTGAATTTTTATCAGAAAGTACTAAGATTTTCATTTCTTCTAGCTGTGGCACTGGTTTTATGTCAGAATAGGCGATAGAACCATATATATTGTTCGGATGGTGATAATGGCGGGGGCGAACTATTATGTATTGAGCGAACAAGGAGGCTTGATTATGTCATATTTTTGTAGCGCGGTAAAATGGGAGAACGCTTGGCGAATTCGGACCTTCGCGCTCGGGCTAATTGTCCTGGTGCTGGGGTTGGGATCACAGATCGCTGTGAATACCTTGACTGCTGGCGCTCAGATGCTGAAGGTGAATGTCTCAGCTCATGTCAATCACTCGATTACTCTTATAAAAGTTAATGATGCGAGTCTGTGTTCAGTTGCAACCTCTCAGTTTGCGATTGGATCGGTTCTGGCACTTTATAATTCTGATGGAACTTTTAACCGCCGCTGTATCGCGGTTGATAAAGAGCATGGAGCCAAAAATGGTCAGATCTCTCTAGTGTTTTCGGATCTTAAATCTGTCGCGAACTGGCATACCCATCAAATGTATGTACAGGTCGTGAATAATGGTAAAAATAGCCCCTATACATCTCTTGTTACGAATTTTCAAAATCAGGAGCGCCATCTTATTTGTAATGCGAAACATCCTTCTCCCTCTCTAAAAAAATGCGCTTCGTCTAATTCTATATCCTCCACTTCTAACTGTACTTGCAAGCAGTAATCCTGCTTGCAATGTTTTTTCCATTGGAATGCGCCTCATCTCCCTCCAACTTCCCCTTGAATGGCGTATGAATTCCCCCTTTTTGAGATTTCTCCCTCTCTTACGTTCATCTCTATAGAAAGATACATTCTGCAATTTGTTATATTTTGTATAGCATTTCGCTATAACTTTTTCTGTCCAGGTCCGTATCGTATAAAGTAGATGTAACGCATCTGTAGATAGATCTTTCATGGAGGATTTGAAGCGCATGTCTATGTTCCCCAATCCTGAGCGTCCTTCTGTTTCAGAGGTCTCTCAGCCTATTGCAGCACCCCAGGAGGTTGCGGCAGTCAATTCAGCTCCTTTCGCGGTAATGACACAGAATCTTGTGCGTACTTTCGGTCAGAAAATGGCGGTTAATCATCTAAATCTAACTGTACGGCGGGGTGAATTTTTTGGCTTTCTGGGCCCCAATGGTGCGGGCAAAAGTACAAGTATTAAAATGATGGTGGGCCTGCTGCGCCCGACTTCGGGCTCGGTTCAGGTGGCGGGTGTTGATGTCTGGCATGATCCTCTTCGCGCTCGCACCCTGATGGGGGTCTTGCCTGAATACCTGAACCTGTATGAGCGTCTCTCTGGACGCGAGTTTGTGCGTTTCTCTGGCAATATGTATGGTGTACCAAAAGAGGATATCAATCGTCGGACAGAGGAACTGCTCCAGGTGCTGACCCTTCAGGAGGATGCGGATAAGCTGATTGTAGATTACTCGGTAGGGATGCGTAAGAAGATTGCTTTGGCGGCGGCGATTATTCATCGTCCAGAGGTGCTATTCCTGGATGAGCCTTTTGAGGGGATCGATCCGGTCAGTTCTCGGGTGGTGCGTGACATTCTACATGATCTAACGCGCCGTGGGACGACTATTTTCTTTTCTTCCCATATTATGGAACTGGTAGAGCGCCTCTGCACACGCGTGGGGATTATCAATCAAGGGACACTGGTCGCTGAAGGCTCACTTCAAGAATTACGGGCGCGCGCCCGTAGCTTTTCTACCGATGGGCATGAGGCCTCGCTTGAAGACATCTTCCTGAATATTGTGGGGGCTCCTAATGAGAACCATAATTTGAGCTGGTTAGAGTAGTAGAGAAGGGTAAAAAAGATCGCTATGCTTGTCCATCCTCAAAAACTTCGCTCGCTGTTCTGGTTGCGCTGGAAGATATTCACTCGTGCTTTTTCACGCAATCCCTGGCAGATCTTTGGGGCGATTATGCTGGTTCTCTTTGTTGTACCATTGGCTGGTGGTATGGCTTTCCTAACATTTTTTGGGTATCGTTTTCTGCCGACTCCCATTAATGAGGAGCTTTTGTACCTGGTGCTTTCGGGCCTGCTTCTACTCTGGATTCTGTTGCCTCTGCTGGAATTTAATACAAACGAGGGGTTGAACCTTTCCAAGCTAAATTTGTTTCCGCTGACGCGGTGGGAACTGATGCTGAGCCTACTCTTCTCAACGCTACTGGATATTCCGACGCTGGCTTTAGTGCTCCTCCTGGGGGCGGTGGTGGTTGGCTTCGGAGTGTTTGTCTCGATACCAATGACGCTGTTCTCACTGCTAGTGATGCTGGTTTTCTATGTCCAAATTATCGCGGTGAGTCAGTTGGTGTTGGCATTGCTGCAACGCACCCTTCAGAGCCGGCGTTTTCGGGATATCAGTGTCATTATCATTATTGTGTTTTCTTCTCTTGGTGGTATTGGCGGCCAGAGCCTCTCGCGCGTTTTTGCGGCCCAGGCCTCGGATGGATTGCTAACAAACCTGAGGGTTTCGGGATATCTACAATGGGTGCCTTCGGGGATCGCCGCCAGATCGGTGCAGATGGCCCTGCATGGAGCGTGGTTACAGGCATTTGGATGGTTGGTGGTGTTGGTTGCCGTTTCTCTCCTGTTTCTTTACCTGTGGCAGATGGTGATTGCCCGAAGTCTGGCTTCGCCTGAGGAAGGGGGAACGCCGGTTCAACGTCGAAGGAAACGAGGTGTTGGCGCTTCAGTACTTGCGGGGATGAATGCTCGCACCGGTTCGGGATTGGGATTGCTGGATCGCCTGTTTTCTCCCGATCTGCTGGCGATTACGGTCAAGGATTTCAAATACTACCGGCGTGATCCTCAACTGGCGGGAATTATTATCCAGTCTTTTTTCTCGGCGGCGATCCTGTTTATTATTCCGCTGGTGAATGGTCAGTCGGCCTCTTCAATTACGTATTCGCCATTGATTCTGCTGTTTATTCCGATTCTGCCAATTTTCTCGATGATCTCGCTGTCGTTGAACTCGCTTGGATTGGATCGACTGGCCCTGACGACACTGTTCCTTTTTCCGATCCCTCCTCAGCGTATTCTTTGGGGCAAGAATCTGGCAGTTTTTCTGCTGGGGACGGTGGAGTTGCTCCTGTTGATTCTGGTAGGCTCGCTGGTCTCGCATAGTTGGGAATATTCGCTGCCTTCTTTGATCGCTGGGATGTCTGGGATCTTTGTGGCGCTGGCCTGTGGGAATTTCAGTTCGGTCTTCATTCCTCAGCGCATGCGAACTATGGGGCGCTTCCAGGCCACAGGTGAGGCCAGCGCTTCAAGCCAGGGAGGGTGCCTGCGCTCCGTTCTGATAATAGGCGTGCTGGGGCTGACGCTGATTTTGCTGATCCCGGTGGCGTTGGCGATTGTCCTGCCGCTGATCACTCAAGCGCCGCTCTACTATGTGTTGTCTCTTCCACTAGCCCTGGCCTATGGAATTGCTTTTCACCAGATAGTGACGCGGCTGGTCGCTCCATATGTAGTGACTCGGACTCCGGAGATCCTGGCTGCAACTTCAGGCGACAAGTCCTAATCTTCCGTTATAGAGAGATATTGAAGAGAATGGTGTTCCTCTACGTTGGACTATCAGTGACTGTAATAGTGAACAGGTACGCATATTCAAGGAGAGATGCTATGGACATTATAACAATCTTGTTTTTCATTGCGCTTGTAGCTCTATGTCTTGTTGGGATTGTGATAACTCGTACGGTGTCCCACAGAACGCCCGGTAGTGGTATGGAGTCCTTTCACAATCTGTCAGCTAATAGCTTTCCACAAGGCCACCTGGGTCATCATCACGGCCATCATCATGGAGTTCATATGGGTGGTGGTTCTTTTTGAGTTGGTGGAAGTCATATGGGTGTGCATCAGGGAAATTCCCATCACCCTTGCCATGGTCGGTAGATCGGGTTACGTGTGGACCCGACCTACCCAATTCGAGTCTCTCCCTGCACAGGAACAGCTTCTTCTTTTCCCAACAGAGTCGCGAGCTTCTTCCCTACCCAATCTGTTGTTTTTCGTCTGGCTTCGTGCCTTTTTTGCGATTAATCCGTAGGAAGATGAGGATCGGAACGATGATCAGGGCCGCGACCAGAATGTAGGCGGTGATATTGGCGATGAGCCCAATATTATTGGTCTGCTGGGGAGTGGTGCCGACGATCGGCGGATTCAGCCCGGTGATGATAAAGTGCGGTGTGCCCCCAACGTTGATGCTGGCAATCTGCTTCTGACCCGGCACGTCGAGCATGACGACCTGACCGTTACCTTGAGCGATAAAGCCAAGCTGGCCGTCGCTAGTGATGGCGATGGATTTTGGCACGCTCTGAAGTTTGATGACTTTACGCGGTTCTTCGGGTGGCACAAAGTCGATGTTGACAGGGGTCAGGATATCGATCTGCTTTTTGCCTATGTCGGGAATAAAGACCTGACCGGTGATGGCGTCATAGTCCATCGGTCCAAAGGGGCCGCCATGGAAGAGTGGGGGGAGTACGGTCCGGTTGGCAACGCCGATCGCGAGAACATCTCCTTGCTGAGTGGTCGCGTACACCGTGTCTCCCAGGGGAATGGTTAGCCGATCCGCTCCACCGGCTATCGGGATCTGCGCGTTAGCCTTGCCACTGCTGTCATAAATGCCGATCCCCTGGTCGTCTGCGACCCAGAGCAGGTTGCCCGATCCCCCCGAGAAGCCGCTACCAACCATGGCAATGGCCAGACCATGTACATGGCCTTGAGCGGAGATAGTGTGTTTCAGGGTGCAATCGTTGGTGGAGAAGGCGCTGATCCCGTTGCTATCCGATGATGCGACATAGAGTAGATTGGTTCCACTATCCAGAACCAGTTGATTTGGGTGACCGCCGACATTGGCGCTACAGACGTTCTGATGGTTGCGAGCTGCGATAATTGAGAACTTTCCCAAAGCGGTCTGAACGACGTACAGATAGCGCCCATCTACGCTTAACTGCATCATCTCGGGATTTCCCGGAATGTCAAACTGGTCGATTACTTTTTGGGTGGGAACATCTATCACACTCACCCCCTTAGAGCTTCCCGAGATATAAGCTCGGTTGGGAGCTCCGCCATCCGCCAGGGCAATTGAAGGCACGACCTGACTGAGTGCGATCGCTGTTAGCAGAAGGATCGCCAGGAGCCGGCGCTGTTGTAACGGATTCCGCATGCGGTTTCTCTTTTCTACGATCTGGGAGTGAGCGATTGCCATTGATCGCTTCCTTGCTGCGTATAAATCTCTGTGGGATACGAGATGGAAAGATAGACCCGATCCCGTTGCTGGGGATCGACCGCCAGGTTTCCAAGGTTCCCTTTGATCTGTGGCAGGGCGTTCCAGCTTTTGCCGCCGTCTTTACTGCGATAGATCCCGGTTCCGGTTTTCCCATAGATCTGCTCTGGCTGACTTGCGCCGACCACCAGACCAGTATAAGATGTTTGGGTCCCGGTTGATGTAAAGCTTTTGCCGCCATCTTTCGAGACATAGATTCCTTGATCCCCGGTGGCATAGATTGGGTCTCCATGTCCAGCGGTCACCATCTCGTAGATGCTATCCTGAAGAGAAATCTTTTGCCAGCTCTTCCCACCATCGCTGCTATGCGCTACACCATCATTACCATAGGCCAGCAGTTCGCCGGGCGTGCCCGGCAGGGCCAGCAGGCCCAGAAGATTTCCAAAGGGCAGTTGCGCCGTCGGACTAAAGGTTTTTCCCGCGTCCATACTCATTCTCAAACCACTGGCTCCCTGACCCACCAGGTAGACATACACCTGGGTCTCTTTTTGATTGCCTGGAGTTTCCAGGTAGATTGGGCGGGAGCTCAAACTGCTCTGTGCGCTGCTCAGCTTCCAGGTGATCCCTTGATCCTCACTGGTGTAGAGACCGGGAGTACCCGGTTGGTTACTTGTTACCGGCTGTGAGAGTACATAGAGACGTTTAGGATTGAGCGAGCTGCTATTCAGGGAATAGGTCATCAGTCCATCCATAATCTGGTTGGGGCCGGCGGCCACCTTTTTCCAATCCTTCCCATTATTTTCTGAGCGGAACAGCCCGTAATGACTGGCGAGCAGCAGAAGATTACCGTTCATTGAGAGCAGGGAGTGCACATGATTTCCGGCGGTACCAAAGCCATTAACCTGTGGCCCTTGTGGTTGAGCACCCGATGTGCCATTTTGTCCAGTTGTGTTATCAGCATCTCCACAGGCCGTCAGATTGAAGAGCAGTATAAAAGCCACAAGAGCAGCCGCCCCTCTTAATTTCATTATTTTTAGCATATAATTCCAACTCACTCTATTTTCTGTGGAGAGGAATTTCCCTTCTCTCCTAAAAACCAGTATAGAATTGAACCTTCGCGTCGTGTAGGGTATTATCCGGTGTGCGCACCTGAATACGCAACGACCAGTCGCCACTCATTCCGAGATCTCCCCTTGTTGTAAAGCGACCATTGCCTTGAGACTGCATATTGATTGACTCTGTACCCATATCCATATCCAGCATTGTGG
>CAXTTV010000025.1:0-36864 GCA_964247295.1 uncultured Ktedonobacteraceae bacterium
GAACCGGCCCGTCGCGACGTCGCGGATCTCGGCGTCGTCCTCCCAGGAGTCCCAGAGCCGGCGCTGGACCTCGACGGGGTCGGCCGCCTCGGCGCACAGCGCCTCGCGGGGCGCGGCCGGCGGGGCGCGGCGCGGGGGCGCCCCCCGCCCCCCCCCCCCCCGCGTCCACGGGCCTTCCATCCTCGATCTTTCTCCGATTTTCCCAACAGAGCCGCTTGCGACTTCCCAGCAGAATCGATTGCAAAGATAGTGTATTATTTTACGCTGTTGAAGAGTTTTTCGATCTCTCCGGCGGTCGATGCGGTCATTGCCTGTTCGGCGAGAGATTTTAGATATTCTAAGGAGCGTCCCTCCAGAACCTGACGTACGCCGGGGATCGAGGTTGGCGTCATGCTGAGCTCGGTGACTCCCAAGCCAATAAGAATCTGGGCCATCCTTACGTCTCCCGCTAGCTCTCCACAAACACCGATCGGCCTGTTCTTTTCACAACCACTGGTTACGATCTGCTTGATAAAGCGCAGTACGGCTGGTTGCCAGGGCGAGAAAAGGGCGGCCACCTCCGGGTTGGTACGATCACAAGCCAGGGTGTACTGATAGAGGTCGTTGGAGCCAACGCTGAAAAAATCCGCCTGGTCGGCCAGTTCCCTGGCCATCAGGGCTGCCGAGGGAACCTCAACCATAATCCCTAGCGGAACCTGCTCTGGAATGTGTTCCTTTCCATCGATGAGTTCACGACGCACCCGGCTGAAGATCTCCCGACACTGCTGGAGCTCTTCAACGGTGGTAATCATTGGAAACATGATCTGAAGCTCAATCCCCGTTTCACCTGCTGCAAGTAAAAGAGCTCGCAATTGCTGCTCCAATAGTTCGGGATGCGCTAGTTGAATGCGGATACCCCTCAGACCAAGAGCCGGATTGGCCTCACGTTGCTCTCCCAAGATCGCGTTAAGGGCTGCCATGGGCTTGTCTGCTCCAGCATCCATGGTACGCACAATAATTGGACCGGATACTGCGCCATCTCGTTCTCCTAGAAATGCTTTAAAGTTTTTTATGTAAAGCTGACGCTGCTCCTGTTCGTTTAAGAGCTGGGGAGAACTGGCAAAAAGAAATTCGGTGCGCAACAGACCGATGCCTTCAGCCCCCCATACTCTGGCAGCCTCAGCAGCGGCCTCGCTCCCAACATTGCCGAGCAGGAAGATCCGCTCTCCACCAATTAGCAGCGGCTTCCTGATCTGTTGGGCCGCTGCGATCCTTTTCTGCTGTTGATCCCGCCGCCGCTTTACAAGCCCTCGTAATCTCTGCCGATCTTTACTTCCAGGCTGTAGATAAAATAGTCCCTTTTCTCCATCCAGCCCTACCTCATTCCCATCATGAATACGTTGCAGCATCTGCTCACTCAGTCCCGAGAGGGCGGGAATTCCCAACGAGCGAGCGAGGATCGCGGTATGCGAGGTGGGCCCCCCCTGGACGGTGCAGATGCCCAGCACCGTTTTAGGATGGAGCGAGACGGTATCTGAAGGCGTTAGCTCATTGGCGATAAGGACCACTGGAGACGTGAGCTTGCTGAGATCTTTATGGCTCTGGTCTGTACCCTGAAGCTTACTCACAACTCGACTCACACTATCACGCATGTCTATGGCCCGACCGGATAGCAAAGGATCATCTAGCCCTTCCAGCAACCGGGCCTGTTTTTCTCCCTGCTGAGCAATGGCACTGGCGGCATCTAGATGCTGCTCCTCGATGGCGCTTAACGCCTGATCCTTTAAAGCAGGGTCCTGAAGCATCTGAGCATGTGCTTCAAAGATCGCGGCCTGCTCCTTACCGATCTGGCTCCTCATGCTTTGAGAAAGTGCTTGCAAATCGTCAATCGTTGCCTGAAGCGCAATCCGCAATCTCCGCTGCTCCGCAACTATCTGATCCGGTGCGATCTGATGGGCTTCTACCTGATCTAGCACTGGTCTGGAGGAGGCGTAGAGCAGAGCCGATCCCAGGGCAATACCGGAGGAAATCGGTGTGAGGTTCCAGGGGTCCTTTCCCTCAGGTAATGCTCGGGATGGTTTTGGTTCTACTGGAGGAAGCGCGTTGACGGACCGTTGTTCCACAGGCAGCTTGCTAGGAGATACACTGCTTTCAGAAGGCAGAGACTCATAGAAATTGGCCTGAACCAACTGCTCTAAAGCTGTAAGAGCCTCTTCCGCCTGATGGCCACTTGCTTGAAGCAAAAGTGTATCTCCACGGCGAGCGACCAGAGCAATAAGTTCCAGCATACTTCTAGCGTCGGCGGTTTTATGGTTATCTGGCCTGACGACCTGAACCCTGGCATCGAAGCGGGAAGCGGTCTGCGCCCAAAGGCTAGCTGGTCGGGCATGCAAGCCAACGGGATTTCTCAAGACAACCTGGATTTCAGAGGTGGCGGAAGGCTCCTCAGGAGGCGCGGCTTGAGGAGCCTCCATCTGACCTGTCATCTCGTCAACTTCAGAGATCGGTTTAAGCTGCCGCAATTGGGTGGGATTAGCGGTCTTCTCGGCGGCCTGTTGAACCTCTAGTAAGGAACGCCCCTGTGCCGCTTCCAGCGCGGCGGAGAGCGCACCCTCCACCAGCGGAGCATAGCTAAGGCGGATGATTTGGCGCTGCTCCTCAGTTAACATATCTATAGCAGTCTCAGTGGAAAGAATGGCACTCCCAAGATCCAACAGAACCAGAACGCCATCGCCCGTGGCCTGCTCCTCTAAAGCCTGGAGGATTTTATCGAAGGAGGTTCCCAGTCCTTCATCCTCCATACCACCAGCGGGCAAGATCTTCACTTTATCCTGCACCATTTGACGCGCGAGCTCGGCCACTCCCTCGGCAAGGCGGGCGCTATGAGACACAAGGACTAACCCAACAGTCATGGTTTACCCCTTTGACTTCTGATCTTCGCTTACCTCGGACAGGCTCCGCAAGATCAGATAGCTGGAGGTTGCGCCGGGATCTTGATGACCGATACTACGCTTCTCTAGATAACTGGCGCGGCCCTTAGTTGCCAGCATTGGGATGGTGTCCTTCATGCCTTTTTCAGCGGCGTCGGTCGCGGCCTGAGCCACTCGCGAAAGATCTTCGCCACGCTCTTGCGCGCTTTTCGCCGCTTCCAACGCGGGAACTAGGGCATCCAGCATGGTCTTCTCGCCGATTTTTGCTTTACCACGGGTCGTCACCCCATCCACAAAAGCCGCGAGTAGGGCCACATACTCGGCAGATCCCAATTCCTGCTTATTGGCCAGCGCGGTACTGGCACGCAAAAAAGCGGTCCCATAGAGAGGGCCGCTCGCGCCACCAACCTTAGAAATTAAGGTTGTACTGACAGTACGAAACTGCGTCGCGATATCCATCTCACCCATTGCTGGGAACTTCTCGCGCACCGCTGTAAAGCCACGATCCATGTTAATTCCGTGGTCAGCATCGCCAATCGCGGAGTCCAATTCCGTGAGATAATTCCGGTTCTCATGCACTATATTAGCGACACGTTCTAGCCAGCGCAATGTATCAGTATTATTCATATGCAGATCCTTATTTTAAAAAATAAATATCCACAAAAACTCGAAAAGCAAGCAGGCAACATAGGCAGGAACACCTTCTTCTTTTCCCAAAAGAGTCGCAAGCAACTCCCCTATTAGCGTCCCCAGCGCAAGGCCGGTGTATGTACGGGAGCATCCCAATACTGAGTCATTTGATCATCTAATCTAAGCAGCGTCAGCGAGCAACCAGCCATATCAAGCGAGGTGATATAGTTGCCGACCAATGATCGGGCGACCTTGATGCCTTTGCCGCTCAGGATACGGTTAAACTCGTTGAACATCAGGTAGAGTTCGATCAGAGGAGTTCCACCCATGCCGTTTACAAAGGCCAGGACCTCTTCCCCAGATTTCAGGCCGAGATCTTCGATAACCGGGGTCGCCAGCATATCCGCGATCTCATGAGCGAGGGCCAGCTTAACGCGATGGCGACCGGGCTCACCATGAATCCCGATCCCAATCTCCATCTCGTCATCACCAAGATCAAAAGTTGGCTTACCAGCCGCCGGGACAGTACAGGATGTCAGGGCCATGCCCATACTCCGCCCCTGCGAATTCACTTTGCGAGCAAGATCCGCGACCTGCTGGAGCGGTGCGCCCGTTTCCGCTAGCCCACCAACAATCTTCTCTAACAACACCGTGACACCCACGCCGCGTCGACCGGCGGTATACAGGCTATCCTGTACTGCTACATCATCGTTTGTCACAACGCTGGCGATCTCCGTTCCATCGGCGGCGGCAAGTTCCGCCGCCATCTCGAAATTAAAGACATCGCCAGTGTAGTTTTTGACGATATGCAGGACACCAGCACCACCATTGACCGCCCTAGTCGCGGCCAGCATCTGATCGGGAACCGGTGAGGTAAAAACCGTACCGGGACAGGCCGCGTCCAACATACCATACCCAACGTAACCACCATGCATAGGCTCATGCCCACTACCACCACCAGAGATGACCCCCACCTTCCCCTGCTTAGGAGCATCTTTTCGCACAATAATCTGTTGCTCCTGATCCACCCGGATCAGATCGGAATGGGCCAGCGCCATCCCCGCCAGCGCCTCGGATACTACATTGTCAGGATTATTGATCAGTTTTTTCATCAATCGATCCCTTTCTCTTTTCCGAGAAACAGTCTTGCATCAATGCAGCTATATATAAAGAGCCGACGATTAGTCAGTCGCGGTAGTCTGAGTCTGCGTCTCCGCCGGCACAATCTCAGGCTCGCTTACCCGATCACGATAGGCAGAGATCTCTTGCTGACGCCGCTCGGAGCTCCAGTTGAGTTCCCGAGCCATTAACGTCGCCACTTCATCCAGGGCATCGCGACCACGCCCACGATCCTCCAGGGAGATCGAGGTACGATGCTCAAAGATATCCGCCGGGCGCATCGCCATCTCTCGGCGGCAGGCAAAAACGACCTCAGCCCGAACATAGGGCAGATCAGAGATTAACTTTTCGCCTAATGACTGTTCTTCTTCAATCAGATCGAGCAGCATATCCATCTCGGTCCCATAACCGCCCGCCAGATGCTCGACAATTGTATTCTCTAATCCCATTCGACTGGCCCTGGCCTTAAGACCAGCCTCAAGCGCTTTCCAACCCGCGCTCCCCTGGAGAGGCATATGCTCGGTCGGATGCACCGGTCGCTTCTGACCATCGCGTTTGCTAATAACATCCAATGTATCCTGGGCCATTCGGCGATAGGTTGTCAGTTTCCCCCCGACAATCGAGATCAAACCCGAAGGGCTTTCTAGTACCTCATGCGTGCGCGAGAGCCGCGCGGTCCCCCCACCACCCTTATGAGCGCGCACAAGCGGTCGATAGCCGGCGTACGCACTTACAATATCTTTCTCTGAGAGGCTCAAATTGAGGTAGCGGTTCAGGTACCCCAGTAGGTAGGCGACATCTTCATCCGAGGCTGTGGGATGATCTAAATCTCCCTCACCGGTATCGGTCGTACCAAAGACTACCCGTGACTCCCATGGCACAATAAAGAGGATGCGCTTATCATCGGTCTCAGGCAAAACAAGCGCATCGTTACCGATATTGAGCGTCTCGCGATTAAAGACCAGATGAACGCCTTTACTGGGCACAATACTCGCGCGGGGTGGCGTACCCGTCATCTCCTCGATCTGTTGAGCATGTACTCCCGTCGCGTTAATTACATAGCGACCACGCAACGTCAGCTCTTGATCACCCAGAAGATCATGAATACGTACACCGTTGATCTGCCCTTGATCATCCTTCATCAGAGAAGTAACCTCAGCATAGTTAGCGATAGCCGCGCCATACTGGGCCGCCGTACGGATCAACGCCATTGTCAGACGAGCATCATTGGTCTGAGCATCGTAGTAAACAAACCCCTCTTTTAGCTTATCCTGAACCAGCGAGGGGACCTTCTGGATCACCTGCTCACGCGTCAGGCGGTAGTGCCGCTTAACGCTGAGACGACCGGCCAGAACATCGTACAGGGTCAGACCCAGGTTCAACAACTGACTAAGCCCAACACCGCCAGGAGTCGTAAAGGGCATTCCAACCGGATGCCGATCTCCTTCATAAATTGGCATCAAAAAGGCCACAGGCTGTACCAGATACGGAGCATTCCGCAGCAGGAGCCCTCGCTCAATCAATGCCTCACGAACCATCGCGAAATCAAAGTTTGGGAGATAGCGGATACCGCCATGAACGAGCTTTGTCGATTTACTGCTGGTACCGGCAGCGAAGTCGAATTTCTCCACTAGAGCGACTCTGTATCCACGAGCGACTGCGTCCAGGGCCACACCTGCACCAGTCACTCCCCCTCCGATCACAACAATGTCAAAATGTTCTTCTGTAAAACGTGCCAGGCTTTGCGCCCGTAGCATAGGAGAAACAGTCTTCATAGGTTTGCTCAAGAACAGGCGAAGCGCTTTCACCACCTCGCCTGCCCATCCTTTCTATCCTGAAGGAGAACGAGATCCATCCATAGGTAACTTAATCCATTGCCGCCTCACGCACCGCCTGACCCTTTACAGCGGAGTCACCAGAAGGAAGCATGCCACGCTCTTCCAATACGCGATGGATCGTCAAGTCGTAAATGTACGCCCCGGCCAGACCACCCAGCAGCGGAGCCACAATTGGAATCCAGGAGTAGTAGTCCTGACCAAAGAAGGAGGTAGTTCCACCACCCGCAAATGTGACCAGCAGACGCGGACCAAGGTCACGAGCGGGATTAATCGCGTATCCGGTATTCAACCCAAAGGAGAGACCGATCGCTACGATTAAAAATCCAATGATCAGCGGATTCAGATTAGACTGCACTGGCTGGTTACGGATATCGGTGATCGCGAAGATCAGGCCGACCAGCAGGGCGGTGCCAACAAACTCATCGCCAAAGGCATTGAACAGGCTCACAAAATCTTTTTTCGCGGTGTAGAATACACCACCAACCTGAGAAACGTTGGAGCCATTGAGCGCCTGACCACCTAGCGTGTGTTCAATCGCACCATAATATACCATGTACACGATCGCCGCGCCGATAAAGGCTCCCAGTAGCTGAGCAGCCATGTAGGGTAGCACTTTATTCCAGGCAAACTTTCCACGGGCCGCCAGGGCCAGCGAGACCGCCGGGTTCAGATGCGCGCCACTTATCGCACCCGCTACATAAATGCCCAGCATCACACCAAATCCCCAACCAAAGGCAATCACCAGCCAGTTAGGGATGGCCTGGGGCTGGAACAGAGCAAATGTCGCGACACAACCACAACCGAAAAGGATCAGAACCATCGTGCCAAAAAATTCAGCGATACATTCACCAAGCGTCCCGGCCATAGCCGTAGGACGACCAAGCGTTCGTTGTGCCATAACAATCTCCTCAATCGAGAAAACTATGGCGACTACTCACGAACAGTGTGAGTAGCTACCCATCAAATCTTATCTTGACGTTAAGATAAGATCTACAAAAATTGTAGAGAATACCATGAGGAATAAAAAAACGGACTACGCGTTTCTTCAAATGAGGAACGATTGGGGAATGTCCGCTCAATCTGCGAAAGAAACGGACATTCTTCGCGTTATTGAAAAAATTGAATGGGTGCATCGCAAGCGTCATAGTTGGAACTGTTGTAGGATCGCACCTTGAGGTACGAAATGGATAACGCGCGGTCCTACGAGTTAGACCAGTTAAGCGAACGCTCAACGGCCTTCTTCCAGCCAGCGTACAGGGAGTTGGCCTGATCCTTACTCATCGAGGGCTCAAAGGTACGATCCAGCACCCAATGCTCGGCCAGAGCCTGAGGGCTCTCCCAAAATTTGGTAGACAGGCCGGCCAGATAGGCCGCACCAAGTGCTGTCGTCTCGGCGATCTTTGGCCGTTGCACTGGAACATTTAGAATATCGGCCTGGAACTGCATCAGCAGATTGTTTACCGTCGCGCCACCATCCACGCGCAGGGTCTTAAGATCCTTGCCGCTATCCGCAAGCATAACCTCAAGCACATCACGCGTCTGATAACACATGGACTCCAGGGTAGCGCGCGCGACGTGGCCAATAGTTGAGCCACGGGTCAGGCCGAGAATCGATCCACGTGCATTGGGGTCCCAATAAGGAGCACCAAGCCCGACAAAGGCCGGAACTAGGTAGACACCACCATTATCCTTCTCGGAGGCCGCCAGGTTCTCAACATCCACACTCTGCTTGATAACCTGGAGACCATCACGCAGCCACTGAACGGCTGCGCCCGTCACAAAGATACTTCCTTCGAGCGCATAGGTGATCTGTGGATTTTTGGGATCACCCATACCCCAGGCGATAGTTGTGAGCAGGCCACCTTTGGAGTGCACCCCCTCGGAACCTGTGTTCATCAACATGAAGCTGCCGGTTCCATAGGTGTTTTTCGCCATCCCAATCTCATAGCAGGCCTGCCCGAAGGTTGCTGCCTGCTGGTCACCAGCGATCCCGGCAATCTTGAGGGGCGCACCAAAAAATTCGGCATCGGTCTCCCCATAGATCGCGCTTGAGGGCATAACTGTTGGTAACATAGAGCGAGGAATATTGAGCTCCTTCAAGATCACATCGTCCCACTGACGATCGTAGATGTTGAAAAGCAAGGTTCGTGAGGCATTGGTGTAGTCGGTGATGTGGACGCGGCCCTTGGTGAGACGCCAGATTAAGAAGGTATCAACCGTACCAAAAAGGAGATCGCCGCGCTCGGCCTTTTCGCGCGCACCCTCAACATTATCGAGAATCCACTTCACTTTTGTACCGGAGAAATACGCATCAGTCACCAGACCCGTACGCTTACGGATCTCGGTGTCGAAACCTTTCGCCTTTAATTCATCGCAGATCGGAGCCGTCAGGCGGCTCTGCCAGACGATCGCATTAAAGACCGGCTTCCCGGTAGACTTCTCCCAGACAAGAGCCGTTTCGCGCTGATTGGTAATCCCGATCGCGGTAATATCTTCTGGCTTCGCTCCAGCCTTCTGGATCGCCTGCTGCGCCACCGTCAACTGGCTCTTCCAGATGTCTTCGGGATTGTGCTCTACCAGACCCGGCGCGGGATAGATCTGGGGAAATTCGGCCTGAGCAGTGCTTACAATCTTCACATCATGATCAAAAAGGATCGCGCGAGAACTGGTTGTCCCCTGATCCAGGCTCAGGATATAGCGGCCCATACAAAACTCCTCCTCTGTAGTACCATGTTTTCAACATTGACAACTGATCAATCGACATAGAGGGTTGATGAGAGAGTGGGGTAATAGTTTTCTGTGGACAGTCCTCAGGTGGAGTCGCACAGATAGAAGAGATTGCGCGCCATTGATGATAACCTCTCAGCAGCAGTATTCTTCGTCCTTGAAGAGGATCAATGTCCTTCGTTACGAAATACGCATCCAGAAAAAGGTTTTCAATTCATGAAATAGCTTCGACTATCTCGTCCTGTAGCAACGAAAGAAGTAAAGAAAGAGAATAGAAACGTAAGGCCGTGGTGCATTTCAAGTTCATTAATCTTGCAGCACCGTAAGTTACATTGCATGTATAGAGCAGTATATCATTTTGGAAGGCTGTTTTTGGTCTTTTTTATTGACAAAAATACGAAAATCTGGCTGCATCCAACGCTTTACCTATTCTCGGCTTCTAACAAACATAGAAATACAGAATTTTTCGGGCTGTAGATTACATATTGGAATGCTCTACTTTTGCTTAAGCTCATACTAGATAAAAGTTGAATTTTGTTTGTTTGAAGGTACTCTCAACCATCTAAGGGTGCAATAAAGGAATTCAACCATGAGTACAATAGCTACACGCTCCTATATGAGTATACGCATACACCTTCGTTTTTGGATCAGCCTGTGGGGCGTGCTTCTGACAATAGTTCTGAACCTGCCGCTTATAAAAGCGGAGGCTCGCTCATCTGAGAGCCGATTGGTCATTCCCGCTATTGGTCTGAATGCACCAATCCAAAAGGTTGGTTTACGGCCAGACGGTAGTATGCAGGTTCCTCAAAAAAATCCTTGGGAAAGCGTTGGTTTGTTTGATGAAGGTATTCTACCTGGAGATATGGGAAGCGCGGTAATCGATGGACATTTAGATCGTCCACATGGGTACCCGGCAGTGTTCTGGAACCTCCATCGTCTCCATAATGGCAATACTATTTTTATTCAGCAACCAGGGTACCGCACGCTACGCTTTCACGTCATAGATTTGCATTATTACGCGCCTGGGAAAGCGCCAAACCAACAGATCTTTGGAGACCAGTCCGGACGCTATCTAAAACTAATCACCTGTGCCGGAGACTGGATACCGGCCCAGCATCAGACTACTCTGCGGTTAGTCGTCTCAGCGAAATTGGGATAAAGATCATACCCACCTGAATAAAGGTTTTAAGCGATTTTCAGCCTGTTTCGTACCAGGTAGAGCCTATACAATGCTCTAGACGTAGCTTATAATTAATAAACGTGTTTACACATCTATTTTTGAATGAAATGTCTATGCTACGTTTGCAGACTCGCAGCGTTTTCTTTCCGCGTCAAGGAAGGTCAGGTTTACGGTTATGCAGAATCTCCCAAACTTGCTGAGTATCAGCCGTTTGGTCACGACGCTGATTATATTTATTCTGGTGCTGATAAATACTCCCTGGGCCTTTCTGGCCTCAACCGTTCTATTCGTGCTGGCCTCGATTACAGATTATCTGGATGGTAAATTGGCACGAAGCCTGAATGTCGTCTCCAGCATTGGTGTCTTCCTGGATCTGACCGCCGATAAAGTATTTGTGGTTGTAATCCTGATCGCGATGGTGCAGATCGGTCTGGTCCCTGCATGGCTTGTCTGCATCATTGTGACGCGCGAGTTCCTGGTTACCGGGCTGCGATCAATGGCCGCTTCACGCGGACGGGTTATTCCCGCTGGCAATTGGGGGAAACAGAAAACCTTTATCACGCTGATCGCAATGGGCGTACTCCTGCTGGCGAAGGGCCTGGGAGCCCATCTGCTTTCGCTTTTCCCACCCATGCTCACCTTTAATAGTCAGACACTGCAATTCAGTGAGCTGCTCCTGCTGGCCGCAGATGCTCTGCTAATCCTCGCGGTCGTCTGGACAATCTTCTCTGGTGTTGAATATATCATCGGCGCTCTACCACTTTTTCGCGAAAAACAGATCGCTTGATTCATAACAAACGACATGACCGTTATTCAAGGGTGGTCATGTCGTTTGTTATGAGCGATTGCTATTTTAAGCATGAGAGGCGTTCTGGGTATCAGCAATACTCTCCTTCTGACCAATTTTCCGCTCGCTGCCAGCCCGGAGGCGGTTAATATTATCCGAATGGAAAAAGATTACAAGGGATGGTCCGATCAGAAAAAAGAGCAGAGTGGGCAGAGGCAGTGCTCCCAGGATAAAGAAAAGAATGCCGCAGACCAGTATTGTCCCCCCCCCGAGAATCGAGCCTAGGGAGACATAGCGCCAGATCACAATCGAACCAATGCCGATGACTGCCGCGATTAGAAAAGCAAGAGGTGAGAGCAGGAGCACACTCCCGGCTCCGGTAGCCACACCTCTCCCCCCCTTAAAACCAATAAATATCGGAAAGCAATGGCCTAGTAACGCCAGCAGGGCGGCGATCGCTGGCCCCCAACCATTTGCCCCAAGAAATAAAGTGTGCTGAGCAATCAGAACTGGCACCAGCCCTTTGGAAAGGTCCAGAATAAAAACCACGAGTGCCGGGCCCCTACCCAACGTACGCAATACATTAGTAGCTCCAATTTTGTGACTGCCATAGGCACGAATATCAAAATCCTTGCCTCGCAAAAGCTTGCCGATCCAATAACCCCAGGGGATGGAGCCCCATAGATACGCAAGCAGGGCGATCGCTACGATCTGCAAAAGTAATACTGGCATTCGAGCCTGCCTTTCAAGAACAAGGTGGGGATAAAAACCAGAAAGAGACGAAAAGCGGCATCATGTTCTATAACACTTACGGTACATTGTACTTGACTATTCAAATGGGCGCAACCAGGTTTTTATGCCGCGACAGTGTGCTTTCTCTCGCACTCTATAAAACTCAGGTCCTATAAGTGTGGGGGATAAGAAAGTGAGTATGCTACACTACGCTGTTAGAGGAGGTTTTTTATGAGAGAATTCTTCCGTCTGCCGGGTCTCTTAAAGCTTCCTGGCTTTTTTGCTTTGACCGGCCTATTGACGGCTTTCCTGATCGCGCTCAAGCACTATATCGAGACGCCCCAACCTTTGGATAGCAGCTTGCCTGGTACACAGAAGGTATATCGTTGGAGGCAAAGGTACATATTCTATACACAGCATGGATCGTCTACAGCCCCCGCGCTTCTACTCTTGCATGCTCCTGGGATCGGGGCTTCGTCTTATGAGATGCGAGAGATTATCGAGCCTCTGGCTCAACATTATCAGGTCTATGTTCCCGATCTGCTGGGCTTTGGACTTTCCGATCGGCCACCGCTGGCCTACACTGGTCAGATGTATGGGGAGCTCTGCCGAGACTTTTTGAGAGATGTTATTGACCGTCCGACAACAATCCTCACTAGTCAACAGAGCGCCAGCTATGCGATTTTCGCGGCGGCGGCCTCGCCCGAACAAAGTGAACGGCTGGTGTTCATCTCTCCTATGGCCCGCAACGAAGACCTTCATCCAGCGCTGAAAAGCTTGCTCTCTTCACCTCTGGGTATTCTTGCGTATTCCATACTTAGCACACATCTGGTGCTGCAAGCCATCCATTCAGGAGAGGACGTGGAGCCGATATATGCCTCTTCCCGCCAGTTTGGCGCGGAACACGCCCCCCTATCCTGGCTGATCGGAGATCTGAACCTACCTGTCGCTCAGGAGATGAAAAATTTTCACACCCCGGTGCTGATCCTCTGGGGCACGAACGAACTGAATCGATCTCCAATAGGATACGAGCCTTTTGTTGCTCCCCATGCAACCCTGAAAATCCTCAGAGATGCCGGGCTGAAACCCCATCGGGAAGTGCCAGAACGTGTTGTCGCGGCCCTCCTTGAGTGGGTAGAGGCAGAAGAAAAACCTGGGATACAGCAAAGAGAGGAAACAAGCAGTGAGGGTGAACGAGCCGCTCCACCGATAGAAACGCCAAACGTTTCTAAGTCAGAGGCAGAACAACCGACCGTCATGGCATATTGTGTAAAGTGTCGACAGAAACGTCCGATGAACAATATACATGAGGTCACCTTAAAGAATGAACGGCAGGCCATCCAGGGCGAATGCCCTATCTGTGGTACAAAGCTTACGAGAATGGGTCATCTATAAAGTGGAGCGGGACATTCCCGTTTTTCGGTAGATACAACCTTGACGTACTGGACTGGTAGACGTATAATCTCCTTCATGTGTATTGCGTTTGGGCATATCCACCAGGAGAATCCAGACCATTAAAGATACGCCTGGAAGCAAACGCCTCGTGTACGATGATGGCTGTCATCATGGCTTTCTTCCGTGTTACCTGTTACAGTCTTTAGTTAGTCCGCTTCCCCACCTGAATGCACACCGTCCGTAGACCAGAACGGCGGGAGTAGCTTTTCACTCTCAAAACAACCAACCGGAGTGCAGATAAAAGGCAAATAAAGCAAGAACGGGCAAATTGACGGTAAGGTAAGTGACACAGAACCAGAACGAATTGAGGCGGTAGTCTGTGAGAGGTGCCTGCTTATGGAGGCCTCAATATCAGGAGGAATTTTGCATATGAGTATCGGTGGACAAAACGACGCAAAGTCGGAGCGCAAAGTATATCATCTCACGCCAGATGGCTTTGCTAAAAAAAGAGAGCGCCTGGATTATCTAGTCAATATTAAGCGCAAAGAGATCGCGGATTATATCCATGAAGCGAAAGAGGCTGGCGATATCAGCGAGAGTAGCGCTTATGAAGATGCTAAGAATGAGCAGGCTAAGGTTGAAGGCGAGATTTTACAATTGGAGAGCCTGCTGGCTTCGGCTGAGATCATGACTTCAGATATGCACGACGGGATTACCGGTCCCCCAACGGTACGGATCGGGATGCAGGTTGACGTTGAGAATGTCCAGAGCGGCTCGGCGCGTGTGTTCAAGCTGGTTTCGACATTTGAGGCCGATCCTAAATCAGGACTGATCTCCGATCAATCACCAGTCGGAAAAGCACTGATGGGCCATCACGAAGGCGATGAAGTAAGCATCTCCACTCCCGGCGGCGTTACTAATTATCAGATCATTAAGATCCGCCCCATGCTTTAAAAAGACAGAGACGAGGCCGTTTCGCGGAAGAGACGGCCCCGACTTTAGCAAGGGAAAACTTGTCTCCAATGACGCTCTTGAAGATGCTCGTGACCGTAAAGGAAAAACACCATGACGGAAACAGCCGGTTTAACCATAGAGACGTTAAATAAAGTCGCACTGGATGTTGATATTTATGCCGGGTCAGCTACTCCCGATCTGGCGCAATCTGTGGCAAAGCTTTTAGGAAGAATGTTGGGGAGTCGCGACCTTCATACTTTCTCTGATGGTGAGAGTCATGTGCAGATTCTAGATAGTGTACGTGGTCGCGATATTTATATTGTTCAATCCACCTGCAATCCCGTGAATGAGCACTTGATGGAACTGCTAATGATGATTGATGCGTTCCGACGCGCCTCCGCTCAGCAGATTACGGCGCTTATCCCCTACTACGGGTATGCACGACAGGAGAAAAAATCTACGGGCCGTGAGCCAATTACGGCGAAACTGGTGGCAAACCTGCTGACGACTGCCGGGGCAAATCGTGTGGTCTGCATCGATCTTCATTCGCCGGCAATCCAGGGCTTCTTCGATATTGGCATGGATCACCTCACGGCAATCCCCCTGATGGCAGATTATCTGCGCTCTAATGTGAACCTGACAGACTCCGTAGTTGTGACGCCAGATACCGGACGGGTGAAGGTGGCCGATATGTATGCGAACCTGTTGGATCTGCCCCTGGTGGTAATGCACAAACGCCGGATCGGTGAACATGGGCAGAGTGTGGAGGTGGGTGCGATTGTTGGGACGGTTCAGGGGAAAAGACCGATTATCGTGGATGACATTATCTCGACCGGAGGAACGGTAAACACCTGCTGCCAGGCACTGCTGGAGGCCGGGGCTCTCCCAGATATCTCGGTGGTCGCGACCCATTCTGTGATGGCAGGTAGAGCGGAAGAGCTGCTGAGCATTCCTGAAATCACCCGCATTATTACCACCGATACAATCCCTCAACATATTGAGTCGTTAAAAAGCAAAACCTTTGTAATTACGGTCGCGCCCTTGCTCGCTGAGACCATTATGCGGCTGCATGAGGGCCGCTCGATCAGCGCGATGTTCAGTACCTGGCGCGAAGAGTATCCCGTCTAGGGGAAGAAATATCTAAAGATCCATCTTTGTGATCTTCCCGGCGGTCTTTGGATTTCCTTCGGCATTATTAGTACATCCGAGTCTGCTTGCGCTTCCGTCGATTGGGTAGCAGCACGTCAATGGCGTCATCGATGGTAATCACTCCTTGAAGACCACCGACGGCGTCCACAACCGGCACAGCCAGCAAATTATATTTGGCGATAAGCTCAGCGACTTCAGCAGCCTCAACCTCTGGTTGCACGCTAATAGGCTTCGCTTCCATGATCTCTCTCAGCGGCTGCTCAGGTCGCGCTACCAGGAGATCCCACAAGGAGACAGAGCCTCGTAGCAGGCAGGCTTCCCCCTCTACACAGTAGACATAGCTGGCGCGGATATCCTCGCTCTGAACGGTGATACGGATCGCCTCTAACGCTTCGGCAACGGTTTGATGAGGCTCCAACTCCACAAAACTGGTGGTCATCAGGCCGCCAGCAGTATCTTCATCGTATTCCAGTAGACCCTGGACATCCTCAGACTCAGCCGGGTTCATCAGGGTGAGCAGCTCCCGCGATCTTTCCTGGTCCATCTCGGCCAGGACATCGGCGGCCTCATCCGGCCCCATTTTATCTAGAATACCGGCGGCTCGACGGGCCTCCAGCTTGTCGAGGATCTGAGCCTGACGCTCGGTCTCGATCTCCTCAAGGGTATCGGCTGCACTCTCATCGTCCAGGCTCTCTAACAGGTGCGCGCCCTGGCCTGGCGTCAATTGGTGAAGAATGTCGGCCAGATCGGCGGGATGGAGGTTCGCCAGATTGCCGCCGGGCAGGTGGCTGCTGGCCGTATGTACGACAGGCCGAGTAGGAAGATCCGGTTCCAGCTTGTCCTCCACTCTTGGTGAGCCGATTAGCTCAACCTGATGCCAGGGAACCAGATTATGAGGTGGACGCGAGGCGCTAGCACCGAGAATCCAGGATGGGGCCAGGCGACGGGCCAACCCCATCGTGCTGTGGTCGATCCCAAGCAAGGCCAGATCATCGCCCAGACAGATGTCATTGACGCGAACCGCTTTTTTATGCCCTAAATCAATCACCTGCTTGTCCAGGAGATCACGCTCCAACAAAACTTCAGAGGTATCCCAGTCCTCGGGCTGAAGAGTTAATACTTCACGAGGAACCCGGAGATGAAAAGTGTGATCGCGCCACTCAATCGCGGAGAACGGGGCGCGGAGGAACTGATCGGCATCTCCGTCGATCAGTACCGCTCGAGGATAGACGGGGCTCTCCACATCGGCATGATTCACATCCAGGGAGACCACCAGATCAGCGACTTTACCGAAACGCTCGCCGGAAGCGTCCTCCACGGCGGCGTTTAGCAATTGACTCAGGTACAGCATAACTCTCTTTTTGGCTCATTTTAGAGCTGAGCTACTCCGCCAAACTTTTTTCACTGGCCCCCAGTTCAGCCTGAGCAGTCTCCTGTTGCTTCTCAACATTACGCTTGCTGGCCGCGACAAACTCGCGGAAAAGCGGATGCGAGCGATTGGGGCGGCTCTTGAATTCCGGATGAAACTGGGAGGCCACAAACCAGGGATGATCCGCCAGCTCAACAATCTCTACCAGGCTATTATCGGCGGACCGACCGCTGATAATCAGGCCATTCGCCTCCATTCGCTTGCGATACTCATTATTGAATTCGTAGCGATGGCGGTGGCGCTCAAAAACGATCGCTTCACCATAGGCGTTATAGGTTTTGGTGCTGGGAGTCAAACAACACACCCAGCTACCTAGCCGCATTGTACCACCTTTATCAGCGATCTGTCTCTGCGTTAACATCAGATCGATCACGGGATACTGGGTCTGTGGATCAAATTCGGAGCTGTTCGCGCTCTCCATTCCTAGTACATTGCGAGCAAACTCGATTACCGCGATCTGCATCCCCAGACAGAGACCTAGATAAGGGATCTTGTTGCGGCGCGCGAAGCCGGCGGCCTTGATTTTACCCTCAATCCCACGATGACCAAAACCACCTGGCACAATGATGCCCGCGACATCTTCCAGGGCCTCAGTATACCCCTCACCCATATGTTCGAGGGCCTCGGAATTAATCCATTTGATCCGCACATCCACATCGCTATCCCAGCCGGCGTGACGCAATGACTCCGCCACTGAGAGATAGGCATCATGCAGCTCAACATATTTGCCGACCAGGCCAATCGTCATTTCAGGACGGGGGCTCTTAATCTTATTGACCAGGCTCTGCCACTCCTCCATCTGCGGCTTCTCGCTCTCCAGACCAAGCTCCTGGACAAGATATTGGCCCAGACCCGACTGCTCTAAAATAAGCGGCACCTCGTAGATGGTTTCGACGGTCAACATGGGCACTACGGCCTGCATATCCACATTACAGAAAAGCGCGATCTTTTCGCGCAGATCATCGGTAACTGGGAAGTCTGAGCGGCAGATAATCACATCGGGCTGAATACCTACGCGAAGCAGCTCCTTCACACTGTGCTGCGTCGGCTTGGTCTTTAGCTCGCGGGTCGCGCCAATAAAGGGTAGCAGCGTTACATGCATATACAAAACATTGCTGCGACCCACATCTTTACGCATCTGGCGGATCGCCTCAAGGTAGGGCTCACTCTCGATATCGCCCACGGTCCCGCCAACCTCGACAATCACCACATCGGCATCTGACTGACGAGCAACGCTATGCATACGCTCTTTAATTTCGTTCGTGATATGCGGGATCACCTGAATCGTCCCACCAAGGTACTCACCCCGACGCTCTTTACCGATAACTGAGGCGTACACCTGACCAGTCGTGACGTTATTGGACTGGGAGGACGGTTCGTCCGTAAAACGCTCATAATGTCCCAGATCCAGATCAGTCTCGGCCCCATCATCGGTAACAAAAACCTCGCCATGCTGGTAAGGAGACATAGTACCAGGATCTACATTGATGTAGGGATCAAGCTTCATAATAGAGACGGAGACGCCACGGTTCTTCAGTAAACGGCCCAACGAGGCCACACTGATCCCTTTCCCAACTGAGGAAGCCACACCACCTGTGACAAAAATGAACTTCGACATTCAATCCTCCTTGTGCGGAGCCTTGCCATTAGGAATGAAAGACTGCAATGAAGATGGTTGATCTGATAGATCGTAATCAAAAAAAAACCGGAACAGCAGGCATGCTACTTCCGAATAGATACCGGATCACAAGATAAGGCCAGGAATATAAACAAGCGGCGCAGCGTGATGGCTGAGCCGCAACAGGTGCTTTAGCGAATTGAGAGCAGAATAACCTGCATACTTGCCGGTAAGGTTGTTCGTGTCACATTCACCTTGATTTGAGGTGTCGCGACCTCGACGCCCATCTCTTGATTAAACTTGGTTAGAGGATGGGTGGCGTCGGGAGCCTCACCGGGAGAGATCGGCGGATAGTGCATCGGAATCACGATCCGAGGCTCAATCTGGCTGATAACTTCAGCCGCCTGAGTAGGATTCAGGGTATGCCCCCCACCGATTGGCACAAATAAGACATCGGCATCAGCGACTTGCTCAAGCTGGCTTTCTTGAAGCGGCTGGCCCAGATCGCCCAGGTGGCAGATGGCAATATCATCCAGGTGAATCACATAAATGGTGTTGCGCCCCAGATCCTGCCCCTTCTTGTTATCATGATACGCGGCGACACCGGTGATCAGAACGTCTTTGACCTCGTACTCACCAGGCCCACGTACAATAAAAGGTGATCCGCTAATACCTTCGGCATAGCTATGATCGGCATGGGTATGACTGATGGTGACAATGGAGGCCTTAACCTTACTCAGAGGATTAGGCTCCTGCTGAGGGATGAAGGGATCAGTAACGAGCGTTACATGCTTACCATTGAGTTGAAAACATGAGTGGCCGAACCAGGATATTTCCATGTTGTTTCGCTTTTCTCACAATTTCGGGCGGGGACACACGTCCTCGCCCGGTTATACATTGTACCATAGGGATAGGGGAACCACAAGACTCCCATTACCTGAGGTTATAAACCGTTTTGACAATCTCTGACAGGCTGGATGAGCGCAAAGACTTCTTTATTTTACACCATCTGGCTATGCTACATGATAATACCACTACGATTTTTTTAAGCTCTTTTCGTGTGCTTGCTCCCAGCTTCTACGTTCAGAAGCTTAGAGGATGCTGAGAAGAACTTCTCTTTCACAAAGACAACGTTAGTATCTCCTTAGAACGATTTATTGCAGAGCTTATAAGCCTCGATTTCGCTTGTATTTTAGATGTGAAAGAGCTACTCTATGGTCGAGACAAGAAAGTGAGGACAAAGATATATGCAAGTACGCGAACGAGCTAAAGCTCAAAATCCGGAACTCAGTGATGGCATTCTTGCCCAACAGACTCTGGCTGGCGATCAGGCGGCCTTTGAAAGTCTGGTACAGCGGTACAATGGACCCCTCTTTAATTTTATCTGCCGTTTCCTCGGCGACTACGATCAGGCATGCGATGTGTCACAGCAAGTATTTCTGCAACTCTATATTTCATTACCGACTCTCCGCACCGGAGAACCTTTAAAGGCGTGGCTTTTCCAGGTTGCTCGCAATCGTTGCCTTGATGAGCTACGCCGCAAACGCGCGATCCATTTCTCTGAATTGGAAGCTACAAACGATGAGGACGAGATTTCTCCTCTGGCCGCGATGCCGGATAACTCTCCTCTACCCGATGAGATGGCCGAACGCCACGATATCCAGGATCGCCTGAAACAGGCGATTGATGCTCTTCCTCCAAAGTTCCGCTCGGTGGTTCTGCTGCGTTATGCTGGCCAACTAAGCTTCTCTGAGATTGGGCAGGCTTTGAGTATGCCTGAGGCGACGGCGAAAACGTATTTCCAGCGCGCGAAACCCCTGCTGCGCACCGCCCTGACAACACAGATGCATATCCACTCGGCGAACTAGTATGCCTTTGGGCGCAAGGAGTTAACCAGGACTCCTACTTGAAACTTCCTTTTTTCGTGATACGTTTCTCCAATAGAAGAGATAGCATATATGCGAAAAACGAGGAGTTCACTTATGCCCTATATATTCTTTGCCGAAAACGACCATGGTTCTCTTCCCATAGAGGAAGAGGATGATATAGACCAATTGTTTAGGCGTCTACCCAAAATACAGCCACCTTCTATACTCGTCTCACGCATTATGTCTTCTGTCTCTCAACTTCCAAAAGATCAGCAATATCCTTTGAAGGATGACCTCCCTTCAAAGGATATCGAGGAAAGTACGCCATGGACGGATCTGGATGGATTGGTAGTGAGAAAAGAGAATACTGAGCCCTAAAGATATTGCTTGTTTCCCACAGATAGATATTGGGTATCCTACTACTTTCATAAGCAAGATATGCCTCTACCCACCTATGTGCACGGTACTTGCAAGGAATGCGATCCCCCTTCCCACAAGTCCACACGTCACCCAACCTACGGGTGATGGCAAGGTGGGAAAAGCGAAAACACCCTTCCTTTCAATTACCAGCAGGATCACTAGCTGCTTCCCTACTCGACGCCCCCCTATTTCTATGCTATAATCTTCAAGATATTATCTTGATGCTTTTTGCTGCTATAGAAATGGTGAAAGCGAGGTCCTGTACTTTGGCTCAGTGGTTACCCACGGTACGCATCATTCAGATCATTCTCGGCATTGCCGTGATCTTTTTTGTCCTCCTGCAAGTGCGTGGCGCAGGTCTGGGTGGTATTTTTGGGGGCGGCGGCTCTTCCACGGTCTTTAAGACCCGTCGTGGAGTTGAGCGTCTGGTCTTCAATATCACCGTTATTCTAGTGGTGCTTTTCTCGATTGTTTCAGTACTCAGCACACTCATTCGATAAATATGGTTTCTTTATCTTAGATAACTCTTTGTGCCAGTTTTCTCTACCACCCGCAGAGACAAGGGGAGAGGAAAAGGCGGGAACGTTCCACGCCCCTTCAGGGGCTGCGCCCATAAAACCCGCTCAACTGAAACTGCACATCGCGTTAGATAGCCGGCAAAGAGTCTGGCACAGAGTAATCTCTGTGCTCTTTGCCTTTTTTTTGCTTACTCTTGCCGGCTGCGCGCTTTTACCAACAACGCAGCAGACTGCTCCTTTCTCGGTTCAGCAGATCCCTCAAGCGCGCCTGACATACGTGGCAATCGGAGCTTCTGAAACCTTTGGGACCGGAGCCGATAGTCCCAAAACTCAGAATTGGCCGACCGATCTGGGAACCCAGATCGGGCCAGGGACACGCGTGGTGAACCTGGGCATTCCTGGCATTCTTATTCATCAGGCGTTGAATGTGGAGATGCCAGTGGCGGTTGATAGCCAGCCCAATCTGGTGACGATCTGGCTGGGCGTCAATGATATAGCGAACAAAGTATCTGTCCAAAGTTATACCCACGATCTGGATCTACTCCTCTCCAAGCTTCAAGCAACAAATCCTCGTTGTCAGATTGCTGTGGCAAATATGCCCGATGTAACACTCCTGCCTTATTTTAATTCTTATGATCAGGATCAGTTGCGGTCTCGTGTTCAGGCTTATAATGAGGTGATCTCCACTGAGGTTCAAAAACATCATGTGATGCTGGTGGATATCTACCATAGCTGGAACGAGGTAAAGGAACATCCAGAATATTTGAGTGGCGATGGTCTACACCCCAGTACCGCAGGGCATGAGCGACTGGCCCAGATCTTTTATCAGGCAACCCATCAATCTTTATACATAACTCGATAATATCAGATAAAGATAACGCTCGAAACGGAAGGCACGTTTGCTATGAGCCAGCTTTTTGGAATCCCTATTGATTCGCTCTCAAATATTCTTCTGATCATCACTGTTGTGATTGTGAGTGGGGTTCTGCTCCTGGCTCTACTCAATCGGATCTTTTTTAAGATCGGGGTGCGCAATATCCCCCGACGACGCGGTCAGATGCTGCTGATTATTTTCGCATTGATGCTTTCAACTTCTCTACTTTCGAGTATGCTGGCCTCGGGCGATGTGATCTCGGCGGCAGTCCAGAACGTCGCGGTCTATAATCTGGGCTCGGTCGATGAGACGGTCAGCGGAGGTCATGGCGATCTAGGCTATTTTCCCGATTGGGTCTACTATCGCCTGAGTGAAAGACTCCAACCTGATAATGGAACAATTAAGGCGATGGGCGCGGGTCTGCTTGAACATGATATTCTGCTGGCCGATATGACTTCCCGCCAGGTACGTTCAAAGGTTACGGCCCTGGCGGTCGTGCCTGGGAGCGAGACGGGCTTCGGTGGAATGGTCGATACCCACGATAACCATACGGTGTTGCAGATTACCGACCTTCAGCAGAATGAGGTGTATCTGAATCAGACGCTGGCAGGGCTTCTGAATGCCCGCTCTGGCGATCAACTTTACCTTTACTCGAAACGCTGGAGCGGTCAGCGTTATCCTATGCAGGTGAAAGGGATTGTGAACAATGGCGGCTTGATTGGTGAGACGCCCTATCTTCTAAGCAATCTCCAGACCTTTCAGACGATCGAGAAACAGCCAGGCTCAATTAATCAGATCTATGTAGCGAATAGTGGTCGCCCCGATGATCCTCTGGTTGTGAGTCAGGCAACCTTTCAGCTTAATCAATATATTACGTCCGATGTGCGCGTCGATAAGGTGAAGCAGTCTGGGGTGCAATTCTCACAGAACGCTCAGGAGATCTTTACCCGCGTCTTTTTGCTGTTCGCGCTGTTCGCGCTGGCTATCGGGCTGCTGCTGATCTTTCTGATCTTTGTGCTATTGGCAGCGGAACGCCGCGTTGAGATGGGGATGGCCCGCGCGATCGGGGTGCAACGCCATCATCTGATCTTGATGTTTATTTTTGAGGGATTTGTCTACGATCTGATGGCCTCGTTTGTGGGCCTGCTCTTTGGGGTGCTGCTGGGCGCGGCCCTGGTGCAGATCCTTGGGCCGATTCTGGCGCGCTTCGGTTTCCCACTCAAATTGATCCTTCAGCCGCATAGCCTGATTATTGCCTACTGTCTTGGTGTGATCTTTACCTTTCTTTCGGTTCTGGTCTCTTCCTGGCTGATCAGCCGGATGACGATTGTCGATGCGATCCGCAATCTCCCCGAGACAAAGCAGCAGTATACCTTGGGTGAGATTGGGGCGCGGCTACTGGTCCTGCTGGGTCAGAGCGGGAAGGCGCTCTGGAGGCGGCGGTTCCGGCGCTTCAGGAATATTTTGACGGAGCAGATTCCCGATATGGGTATTCGTCTGATCCGCATGTTGATTGTGCTGGGATTTCTGCCGTTGCTGGCTGGCTATCAGTTAATTCAATATGGGCTGGAGAGCGCGCAGATCGCCTATTTCTCGCTGGGTCTCTCACTTCTGGTTATCGGGGTCGGCCTCCTGCTTAAGGCCCTGGTGGATTGGGGAGTCAGGATTATTGTACGTGGTAGCCGAAATCCCAAAAACATGGCCCAGGTGCGGAATATCACCTCTTCGCTCTGCGCGGCCCTGGTCGGCCTGAGCCTCTGCGCCTACTGGGCCCTCCCATTTGATGTACTGGCCCAGCTTGGCCTGCCCCGCTTCTCCGGTGGGATCGAGATCTTTTTCTTCGCGGGCATGATGATGGTGCTGGGAGCGGTCTGGGCCCTGGTCGCCAATGCCGAGATTCTGGTGCAGCCGATCCAGACGCTCCTCTCGCGGGTAGCAGGTCTAAACATTCTTTCCCGGCTCGCGGCCTCTTATCCCCTCCACCATCGGTTCCGGACCGGACTCAGTATTATTATGTTCAGTCTGGTGGTTTTTGCTATGACCGTGATGTCAATCATTACAAACGCGATGCAAAACACCTATGTGAACATCAATAACCAGACTGGGGGCTACGACATTCAGGGAACGGCCTACTTTAAGCCGGTAGCGGATCTCCGGGCCTCCCTTAAGCAACATGGAGTAGATCCGGCGCACTTCTCTGAGATCGGCGTGGCGACCTCAACCGCCGTGGGCGTTATCCAGCCCAGTTCCACTACACCATCGTGGCAGGCCTATCCGGCGAATATCGTGGACGGGGGTTTCTTGAAGGGTCTAGGTCTGCATCTGACGGCTCGCGCGCAAGGTTACAACAGCGATACCGCCGTCTGGCAGGCGATGCAACAGCATCCAGACTATGCGCTCATCGATAGTACAGCGCTGGCGAACCGCCCGGAGATCTTGAATCCAGTGGTAAATGATCCAAATGCTCCCCTGCCCGGAGATTTGGGAGCCAGTCAGACGCCGCCCGGCTTTGATCCCAGCTACACATTCTCGCTCAATGGGGTGTATCAAGGGGATACCAGTTTTCCCGCCACGCCGGTCTGGGTTGCCAGTGGCAGTCTTGGTACCGCTGATCTGCTTAACCCCTTACAGGAAGACAAAACCGTCAAACTCACAATTATCGGCGTCGTCGATAACAGTGATCAGGCGCACTTTGGGCTGTACATTCCCAGTAAAAATTACGGAGCCGGCCAGACGCATACGCAAACCTCCGAGGCCCAGACCTACTTTTTCAAGGCCGCTCCCGGTCAGGACGCACACGCATTGGCCCAGCAGTTAGGCTCGGCCTTCCTAGATAACGGGATGGAGACCACTATACTGGAGGACGCTATCTGGCAGACGCGCGGCCCCCGAATCCTGCTCAGTCAGGTACTATTGGGAGTTGTAGGATTAACGCTTTTGTTAGGAGTCGCCTCCCTGGCCCTCACCGGGACCCGAGCTGTGATTGAGCGTAAGCAGCAGATCGGCATGTTGCGCGCCATCGGCTGTAGCCGACGCTTGATCCAGAGTGCCTTCCTGCTGGAATCGTTTCTCGTTGGGTGCGTTGGCAGCCTGCTGGGAGTCTTTCTCGGAGTCTTGCTCAGCAAAAACATCTTTGCCGTCAACTTCTTTGAGCGATATCAGACGGGGCTGGCCTTCACCGTCCCGTGGGGACAGCTTGGGATCATTGTTGGGATTGCCTTGCTGGCCTCGCTGCTCGCGGCCCTGCTGCCGGCGTGGCAGGCGGGGAGGGTCAGCCCGGTCGAGGCCATCCGACAATCGTGATAGGAGGCAGCTTGCAATGCTGTTGGCAAAAGAGATAGGGAGTCGAATGGGGTAGGCCGGGTCACGTGTGGACCCGTAGAGACGAGAATTACCTCCCATCGCCATCGCCATACCAGGCCATATGGTGGATGGGAAAGAGGAAAGATGATCCGACATCGACTATGGCATCCGCAATTGCTCTCGGTGCCACTGGTCCACACGTGACCCCATTTACAAGCCTTTGCAGATTTCCACTTCCTGGTACAAGTGGTGCATCCCTTTCCCACGGGTCCAACGTGACCCCAAATAACAAGCCATGGGAAGTTTCCGCTTCCAGGTACAAGTGGTGCATCCCTTTCCCACGGGTCCACACGTGACCCGATCTACGATGCCTTGGGAGGTTTCCGCTTCCTGGTACAAGTGGTGTGTCCCGTTCCCACGGGTCCACACGTGACCCGATCTACGAGGTCTCGCTCCCTTGATCCCCTCTTCCTAATGGTTATGGGCGAATGACGTAGACCAGAGGAAGGTCCTCCTCAAACCGAATCTTTGCCTGCTCTAATATCTCGCCTGATCGGCTGACGTGAACTTCCCATTGATCCAACTCACGTTGATAAACACTGAAAGTTTTAACCTGGTATCCTTCCTCAGTTTCCTGAGCCTCCGGCAATGTAATTATTGAACCTAAACGATCCTTTACTTCGGCCTGCCTCTGTCGTTGAGGCTCCTCTGGCTGATGAGAGTCAAAGGACAGGCGGAGCTCATCCACACTTGCAACTAGATATGAGATATCATAATGATCTTTGGTATAATCCAGATACGTCTGGACGTAACGTATTGCCTGCTCCGGCTGATCTAGCCAAACATGTTCTACCTTTGCTAGCTCCATGTATTGACGAGGTTCATCAACTAAGTATACCGATTTCCCAGAGGCAAAGGCCACAACCATATAGACAAATTTGGACAATTGATAGTAATTCGTTGAGATCAGATAGATTTCATAATGTCCAAAGCGAAATGCCTCGTACTTTGAGAGGCTCTGATACGGCTCAATCTGTGTAGCATAACTTACAATCATCTCAGAGTAGTCTGGACCTAAAGCCTCAGCAAGAGACTGCTTTAAATCTAAGTCTTTATCCATTTTAAATTCCTTTTCTGAATAAGGTATAAATATTTAATTACCATTATTTCTTTTTTTCTGTACATGATAGTCATCCCATTCTTTTCCATGCACTTCTGCATACGATTTACCACCTGTACCTGATGCAGTAATACCATCTGATTTATCATAGAAGCCTTGTTTTACTCTAGCTTCACCGGCTTTTTGTCCTAACTCTTGCAGTTCTTGCTCGGAGTATGATGTTTTTGAATTAAATCTGGCTCTCTCTATTGTTGAGTGATATTCATTCCAATAGACCTCTTCTAGTGGAAAGCTTACTCCTTGTATGTTTACACCAGCATCATACATTTCTTTCTTGGCAAGAATACTCGCCATAGTTCCCTTAACCTCTTCATCAATTTTGCCATCAATATAATCAGCTCTGCTCAGCTTGTCAATATTCGCTCTTTTTCCTTCATGAAAATACTCAACATGATTCATTTCATGAATATATGTTAAAGCCAGTCGTTCAACCCGTGGTTTTGGTCCCAAATAAATACTATTTGCTTCAAGTTTCCTCCCTTGAAAAGCTATCGAATGAGAAGTATAGAAAGATCCATCTCCATTTCGTATCAATTTGGGTGCATACTTTTCCTGATTCTTAAGAGCTGCTCTACCACTAGGTATCCTTTCTAAAACATCCTTAAGTCCACCATCATTCTTTCCTAATATTATGCGTTCATTCTCTCTCAATTCCCGTGCTTTGATCTCGTGAAAACGATCAGAACGTTCAGGAATACTTACGCTTACTCTCTCCCTCTTTTGGTCAAGATTGCTCTTTTGTCTGCCATCTAATTCAGGCTCATGATTGTTCTCTTTCTGCTTCTGATTGCTCTTATCAGGCATCTGGTGATGCCTCTGTTCCGCTAGAGAGGACTGGAGCGTATCTGACTCGACCACTTTTTCGGCTTCCATCCTCTTTAGCTTTACATCATATTCGCTACGGACACTGAAATTTTTTGACCAATCTTTGTGAACCTTGGTCTGCTCTTCTAGCTTGCGCTTTTCTACCCGTTTTTCTTTTCCAGCCATTGCAATCCTTCTACACATTTCATTTACACAAATACATACTCGACATTATATGATTAGATGAGAACTTTGTCTATTTGAAATCCGCCTTTCCTCCTTTTCTAATATACTAAATATGTAGAAAAGAGGTAGATAAAGATTACAAGAGAACATTAAAGGTTAGTATAGATTTTGATGAGAGAGGATTTTTACCAATTTCTATTTGCACGAAATCATGAGATAGGGCACTCCAACCACACGTGATTCTGTTAAAAAAAAGGAAAGAGGTTCCGATGCAGAGAAAGGGAGTCGAATGGGGTAGGCCGGGTCACGTGTGGACCCGTAGAGACGAGAATCACTCCCATCACCATCGCCAGACCAGGTCGTGTAATGGGAGAGAGGAAAGATGATCCGAAGTCGGCTATGGCATCCGCAATTGCTCTCGGTGCCACTGGTCCACACGTGACCCGATCTACTAGCGATGGCAAAATGGGAGGAATTCCAGCGCCGTAAGCAAGCGACTTCCCTACTCTGATTGCTTGCTCTTCGAGGCCTATTCTTTCTTTTCGCGACGGTAACAGGATTAGCTTTTGGTGGCAATTATAATGTCGCGCTTTTTGATTACGCGGTCGACGGTGTGCGCAAAGCTGTTGAATGGGGGATCATCCCGAACTTTCAGGTCTGAGATCTCTTCTAAAAAGGCGACCATTTCGCTCCGGTTGATCCTAGTGGCGTTCCAGGCGAGGGCGATGGTGCCACCGGGCAATAAGATCTGCTCCCAGACGGGGATGGCTTTGCGTAACAAATTTTCGATCTCGCCGAAATGCTGGATGCCATAGGGCAAGTCCCCGACGATGGCGTGGACCCTCGCCCCTCCTGGTACTTCCCTTAGCTGCTCATCGGCCTGTCGGCTGTCCCCCTGAGCAAGGATCAACCGGCGGGTCTGCCCCTTCGGGCCGATCTCGAACTGGAAGCGACGGCCGATCCTCCGACGCTCTTCTAACTCTTTGTAGGAGATGCGCTGCCCTTGAAGATACTGCTTCACAAAGACGGCTGTGCTCTCGATATCCGCGCGTTCCTGCTCGATTCCTAATGCGTCATAGCCAGCGGCTAACGCTAAAAATAAGGTGGTTCCCCCACCAGCCAGGGGATCAAGAATTCGCAGATGCCTGGTAATCTGGTCAGCAAACTGTCCACCAAACAGGGCGGCGTTGAGAAGTACGTGTGTGAAGATCTCGTTGGTCTTGCCTTTGTAACGGCGGGCCTCAGCCATCTCCAACGGCACAAAGGGCTGAAAATCTGGCTCCAGTGGTCGCAACAGTGGGCCTGGAAGATCTCCCACCCGATCAAAATATTCATGGGCCTCGCTGGTGGCAGCCAGGCGCGAGAGGACGGTAATCAACTGAGGAGTTACCTCCGATAAAGTAAAATCAACAAGGAGGTAGGCCTGGCCCGCCAGCGTTATCCGTTCAATCGTGGCGATCTGTGATCCTAAAGGGCTGGCGAGTAGCTCCGGTTCCGACAGCTCAACCATCATATGAGCATACTGCGTGCTTCTCTGTGGCGTGATCTTTAATGCGATTTTCATAGGGCTCAGTATATCATAGATGGGCATATCGACCGTGTTAGGTACAAAGAGTGTAATATTTGTGTGAGCCAGCGGAGGAACATGATGTATATCGTAACGGTTAATGAGATGCGCGAATTGGAAGCCCGCGCGGAAAAAGAATATGGTCTGTCATCATCCACATTGATGGAGCATGCCGGACATAGTGCCGCTGAGATCCTGGCGAAAAGGATCAGCCAGGAACGCTCGCCTGAGGGCGCGGAGATGCTTCTACTGATCGGCCCCGGCAATAATGGGGGCGATGGGCTGGTGATGGCGAACCATCTGGAGCAATGGGGCATCTCCATTAATCTCTATACCTGGAAAAACAAACGGCTTGTGATTAATGGTCGCGAGATCCCTGAGGAGGCGACCGCCACTGAACTCACGAGCGCGATCCAACGAGCGGATTATATTGTGGATGCTCTACTGGGAACCGGGCGATCACGCCCTCTGACGGATGAGATGCGAACACTGCTTGCTCAAGTGGGAGCGGAACGCAAGAAACGAGAGTCGCTCAAACTGGTCGCGGTCGATCTTCCTACCGGGCTAAACGCCGATACCGGGGAGGTTGATCCTGGCGCGATCCCAGTTGATCTGACGATTACCCTGGCCTGTCCCAAACAGGGATTCTTCTTTTTTCCTGGTCGCGAGTATCTGGGCGAGCTTTTTGTAGGAGATATCGGGCTGCCGGAGGAGATGGAGATCCCTCTGCGACAGGAGATGTTAACAGCCAGGTTAGTGAGATCGCGGATGCCAGATCGGCCCCTTCAGAGCAATAAGGGTACCTTTGGCAAGGTGATGCTGCTCTGCGGCTCGCTTCCCTATCCTGGTTCGGCCTTTCTTGCCGGAAGCGCGGCCCTGCGGACGGGTGCTGGCCTGCTGACAATGGCGGTTACGGAACAGCTCCTGCCGATCTATGCCTCCGCCCTTCACGAATCCACCTTTGTCATCCTACCACCGGAGAGCGATGGCAGTCTGGAATGCGTCAGAGCGTTGAAGGATCATCTAACTGGATATAAATCGTTACTCGTAGGACCGGGCCTGGGCCAATCTCCCTATACACGCGAAGTGATTCTCCAATTGTAGGAGCACTTACGCACCGTGTCGGAGGATGATCGCCCCCGACTGGTGATCGACGCGGACGGCCTCAATAATCTTTCGGCGCTTGAACACTGGTGGTCTTTGCTACCAGCGAATACCGTGATCACCCCACATCCGGGCGAGATGGGTCGGCTCTGCGGGGGCATCAAGGTATCCGGTGGCAATATTGATCGCCTGGAACTGGTTCATCAAAAGGCCAGAGAATGGGGTGTGACGCTGGTGCTTAAGGGAGCCTGTACGATTATCGCGGAGGCGGATGGGCACGCCCGTTTGAACTATAGCGCGAATCCAGCTCTCGCGACGGCAGGCACCGGAGATGTACTGGGTGGGATAATCGCTGGACTGCTGGCTCAGGGGCTTTCACCCTTTGATGCCGCCAGTGGAGGCGTTTACCTGCATACAGCGGCCTCGATGCTTGTCAGTCAAGAGATTGGCGAGGCCGGCCTGCTGGCCAGAGACCTGCTACCACAGATCCCCCGAGCCATTAAGGCCAATAAAAAATGGCCCCTGCTCCCTCTGCAATCGTAAGGGAGAGGAACCGGGAGATCCAAAAGTGGGGGAGGCCATAACCTTCCCCCGTTTCAAGATCTACTTCGCGGCCTCGTCAACCACGTTCACTGTAACCTTTGGCTCCAGGCCGGGCGACAACTTGATTGGCACCTGGTACGAACCCAGAGCACGAATCGGATTTGGCAGCTCGATCAGACGGCGATCGATCGTTAGCTTCTCAGCATCGCGCAGACCGGCGGCGATATCCTGGCTGGTGATTGAACCATACAGGCGGTTTTGATCTCCAACACGAGCCTTAAAGGTCAAGACAATCTGGCCGAGGCGATCCGCCTGCTGACGGTTCAGCTCAGTCTGTTTCTCCTTGCGGCGCTGCTCCGCGGCGATCCGCTGATCACGGTTCGCCAACAGATCGGGGGTGGCGGGAGCGACAATCCGCCTGGGCAGTAGGAAATTGCGGGCGTACCCGTTCGCGACCTCTTTCAGATCACCGATCTTTCCCAGCCCCTGCACATCTTGCAACAGAATAACTTTCATTCCAAAAAAATCTCCTCATAGGAGGAGGCACAAACGGGCCATCCTCATGGTTTAGATACGCGAATTAGTATACAACGGGCCCTCTTCTAACGCAAGCGCTCTTTACCGAACCAGAGCGGCTCGATGCTAGCTACGCGGCCCGCGCGCGAACACGGTCGATGAGGACGGCAACGACGATCACAGCCCCTTTAATGATTAACTGGTAAAAGAAAGGAACATCGAGGAGGACCAAACCATTATTGAGAACCCCAATGATCAACGCTCCAATCAGTGTGCCGATGATAGAACCCTGGCCACCTACAAAGCTGGTGCCACCAAGGATTACTGCCGCGATGGCATCTAATTCGTAGCCACTACCACCTGTTGGCTGGCCACTAAGCAGGCGAGCCGAGAAGATGATGCCCGCCAGACCTGTACAAAGCCCACTGATGGTATAGACCCAGATGAGATTGCGATCAACGTTGATACCGCTTAACCTCGCGGCCTGTTCGTTACCACCAATAGCGTAGATGTGGCGACCAAAAGTAGTGCGCGTGAGCACAAGGTAGCCAAAAATGAAGACAAGTAGCGCAACAACCACAGGCCAGGGGATCGGACCCAGGTAGCCACCACCCAGGAAAGCAAAGCCGAGATCGGTCTTGATCAATGGATAGGCTCCTGTCGTCACATAAGCTACACCACGGAGGTAGGTAAGCGCACCCAGGGTCACGATAAATGCAGGCAGCTTTAGCTTGGCTATCAGCAAACCATTTAAGAGTCCACACAGCCCCCCAATAACAATACCGGCCAGCACAGCGGCAAAGGGATTCACTCCCTTAACGGAGAGCCAGACTGAGAGGACGCCAGCCACCGCCAGACCCGAACCCACACTGAGATCGATGCCCCCAGTTAGAATTACAAAGGTCATGCCAGCAGCAAGGATGGCGTTAATCGAGGTCTGACGGGCAACATTGATCAGGTTTCCAAAGTCGAGAAAGTGTGGCGCGATAATTGCCATGACGATGCAGAGAATGATAAGGACGAGGGCCATGCCGAGCTGCTGCCAGAGAAGATAGACCCGGCTGCGCACAGTGACGTTTCCTCTACTTGCCGCCTGCACATTGGGGTCAAGCGCATTCGCGGTATTCATGGCGTCCATATCAGGTGTCTTTTTTACATCCATGACTCCAATCCCTTCTTGATATCTATGCAGGAAAAACAGCATTACAATTGTGTTTTGTTACGCTATCCTTGATGTGCCTGAGCATCAGTTGTCGATGCCCTGTCTGGAGTCGATAAAAGATCTGTTGCGTGCTCCATGATCTCTTCCTGCGTCGTAGTGCGACCAGGAAGATTAGCCACAATCTTTCCCTCACGCATCACCAGAATGCGGTCACTAATGCCCAGTACCTCAGGGAGTTCGGATGAAATCATCAGGATAGCCACACCACTTTGAGCGAGCTGAGCAATGATATGATATATTTCCGCTTTGGCACCAACATCGACACCCCTGGTTGGTTCATCCAGCAAAAGAACACGCGGATTGAGCGTGAGCCATTTAGCTAATACAATCTTCTGCTGATTGCCACCACTCAGGTTGATGACCTTTTGATCCAGCGATGAGATACGCATATCAAGATCTTTCACGTACTTACGGGCGGTAGCACGCTTTTCACGCTCTTTGATCAGCCCGCCAATGGAAAGTCTGGACAGCATATTCATAGTAATATTCTCATCGACCGCCAATTGCAGAAAAAGTCCCTGCTCTTTCCGATTCTCCGGTACCAGGCCAATACCTGCATGTATAGCATCAGCGGGACGCTGAATAGAGAAACGCTTGCCTTCAACAAAAATCTCTCCGCCCCTGTGAGCGTCCGCGCCAAAGATCAGGCGAGCCAGTTCTGTGCGCCCTGCTCCAATAAGTCCAGCCAGTCCTACAACCTCACCGCGCCGAATCTCAAGCGAGGCTGGACCGATACCGCGTCCATCCGTTAGATCACGTACATCCAACACCACCTCGCCGGCCTCAACTTGATTGTGAACATAGAGGTCATCAAGAGAGCGCCCTACCATCAAACGGATCAGCCGCTCCGCCGCCACCTCTGAACGCTCTAGTGTTGCGACATATTGTCCATCTCGCAGCACCGTCACACGATTCGCCACGTTATACACCTCGGCCATACGGTGCGAGATGTAAATGATGGCGATGCCCTGGTCACGCAAATTGTGCATAATCTCAAAAAGCTTTTGCGTCTCGTGTTCCGAGAGAGCCGCTGTAGGCTCATCCATAATCAGAATACGCGCGTTCTCGGAGAGCGCCCGAGCGATCTCAATCAGTTGCTGTTGCGCGATACTGAGCACGCTCACGATAGTGGAGGCAGAGAAAGTGGCTCCTACCTTGTCCAGGTCTCGCTGCGCATTGCTCTTCATCTTATGAAAATCAATCCAACCCAGCGGGCCATGCGGCTCGCGACCCATATAGATATTTTCAGCAACCGTCAGATTTGGAGAAACATTGAGTTCCTGATGAATAATGCTAATGCCTAGATTTCTAGCCTTTTGCGGCCCGTCGATGACCGTTGGCTGGCCATCAACTTCGATGGTTCCGCTATCTGGTTGATAGATACCGGCGAGAATCTTCATAAGCGTAGATTTGCCTGCTCCATTCTCACCGACCAGCACATGAATCTCACCTTTGCGCACCTCTAAATGAACATCGCGCAGTGCTTGTACGCCTGGAAAGCCCTTAGAGATGTGCTGTAGAGATAAGATTGGGATCTCGGTCTGTCCACTCTCAGCCATAACTTTTCTCGCATCTTCTACACTCCGATCAGCGCACAATAGAGAATGTAGAGCGCGCTGTCGAATGCCTGAAAAAAACTATTCTGGAAAGGACATAGCAACATTACTACGTCCCTTCCAGCAAGCATTAGAGCAAAGAAAAATCGTTGTTAGGTCCAACCTTTATAGCTACTCACGTTATCCTGAGTAACAAGATTTACAGGAACTTTTACGCTTGTCTGACTTATTTTCTCACCCGCGACTATCTTTTCGCCAATCTGCACAGCGGTTGTCGCCAGTGTGTAGGGGGATTGTGCCGAAGTAGCCGTAAAGAGGCCCTTGCTTTTTAATGAAGTCACGGCATCGGGAGAACCGTCAACACCAACAATAAAGAAGTCGGAGCGTTTGGCCTGCTTCGCCGCCAGTTCCACGCCAAGCGCAGTTGGATCGTTAATGGCGAAAACAGCATCCAACTTAGGATTAGCAGTCAGGATACCAGTACCAAGCTCAAGGCCCTTATCACGGTCACCTGTACCGACTTGTGTCGCGACCACCTTCAAGCCTTGATTCTGCGCCAGCACCTCTTTACAACCCTTTACCCGATCAGTAACCGCCGTTACCGGTGGTCCATCCACGAGCGCGATCTTACCCTGACCCTTGAGGCGATCCGCCAGATACTTACAAGCCTGACGGCCAGCATCCACATTGTCTGAAGCCACTGTCGCCGCGACACCACCATCAGCGCCTACATCAACCGCCACCACCGGGATACCAGCATCCACCGCGCGCTTCACCGCCGGGGCAATACCCACCGAATCAACCGCATTCAACAAGATCAGATCGACACGCTTCTGAATAAAATTATCCATCTGATCGCTCTGGCGACCAATATCATGATTGGCATCTTGAAGATCGACGGTCGCTCCAATCTTTTTTGCCTCAGCCTGGGCACCATTCTGGATAGCTACAAAGAAAGGATTGCTGATAGCCTGAACTGTTAAACCAATGGTCTTAATCTTTTTCGGACCTGAACTGGCGCTTGTAGAGCCGCACGAAGCAAGGATTAATGCGCTTACTAAGAGTAACAAATTGAAGGTCAACATTCGCTGTCGCATAGTGATATTCCTCCCAACATTGAGCAATTCACATTTTCACTGTGACTACCAAGGAAACTTCAATACATTAAACGGGGAAATAAGCTTTACGCCTCCTTCCACTAAGTGCTTTTCCGCAAACCCTGATGCCAAAAGGTCGAATTGTGACACGTTAACAATCTCAATGTCTGTGCGATCCACAATATCTAATACACAATGGAAACTTCAGGTCGAAACGGTTCCTTACGCATGGTGGGCACAGGATTGACGGACAACCAGTTCGCACTCCAGCATAACTTGACGCATCGGTGAGTCCCGGTTGGCAATTCTTTGGAGTAGCAAACGAGCAGCCGTCTGACCTATTTCATACGTAGGTTGCTCAACACGTGTGATTTCAGGCGGGAAGATTGACATCCAGGCGATACCATCAAAGGCCGCGAGGGCTATATCGTCCGGAATACGCATTTCTCGCTCCTGAATCGCGCGCAAAGCACCGACCGTAAGCAAATTGTTTCCAGTAAAAAGCGCTGTAGGAGGACGAGGAAGATCAAATAATTCTCTGGTTAGCTGATAACCTACATGATCTTGAGGCATCCCTACACGTAGTAGCTCGGGCTGAAATGGTAGATTATGTTTGGCGAGGGCCTGAGTGTAGCCCTCCAAACGTTCACGACCAGTTGTCACTGTCTGGGTACCAAGCACCGCGCCAATGCGTTGATGCCCATCAGATATCAAATGATCGACAAGCTTGTATGCACCACGAACATTGTCAACCACCACCGAGTCTACCTCTACATCCGACATATGACGATCAATTACAACTAGTGGAACTTTTGCCTCGATCAGCTTTTTGCAAGGATCATCTCGCTCACAGGAAGGAGAGATTATAACACCAGCAACGCTTTCAGCCTGCATCAAATTGATATAGAGCCGCTCCTTCTCAACATTCTCGTCAGTATTGCAGAGAAAAACTGCGAAATGGTTTTGGGAGGCTATATCTTCGACCGCACGTACCAGTGTAATAAAGAAGGGGTTCTGAATATCAGAAATGATCAGGCCAATAATGTTTGAACGTTGCACACGCAAACTACGCGCGACGCGGTTCGGCTGGTAACCCAGCTCTTCCATCGCCGCCAGCACACGCATACGCACTTCTGGCCTCACTCCTGGAGAATTAGAAATGACGCGCGAAACCGTTGCGCTAGACACTCCAACGTGTCGAGCTACATCTTGAAGCTTGATTACCATCAAACCCCCTTCATTGAGAGCTGTAATCGATTACAAGTGAGTGTAATCGATTACAGCGTTATCTGTCAAGGGTTATAGATTTGACAAAAAAGCTTCTTGCTTTCCCGCTTCTATTGGTTCCCATTTCTTTAATTATCGCGAGAGGCATCTCTACATAGGCTCTTTCCATATTCGTCGCCCAAAAGGAATAAAATCAGTGTTCCCGGTTGCGAGTTCTCCTACGCTCTTCTATAATGAGAAGGTGTTATTTCCTGGCATTCTCATTTTTATTTTATATAGAGGTTTTTATTATGCATATCGAAGGAACATATACTCTGGAAGCCACCCCGACTGAGGTCTGGCAGAGTCTGCTGGATCACCAGGTGCTGACCCGCGCGCTCCCAGGTATCCGAGTAGTTGAACAGTCTCAGGA
>CAXTTV010000026.1:0-36548 GCA_964247295.1 uncultured Ktedonobacteraceae bacterium
AGAACGTAGCTTATCACCGTCTGGCCAGAATTCGAGAAAAAGTAGACTTTATCCTCTCCCAACGCGAAGTACGAGATCGAGTTTTTACCATAAAGATGGGTCAGGTGCTCAACCCGCCGCCTCTCAGACTCATCGGGAAGCAGCGTCGCCGCCACGGGCCGCAGGATCTGGAACATCCCATAGAGCGTCGCGCTCAGGCTCAAAATCTGAATTGTTCTACCGAAAAAGAAAGCCTGAGTATTATGTGGGATTGACATTATGCGTGTATGCGTGACCAGATGGTAGACAATTGTCACAAAGCCAATCTGCTCAACCATCGGCTCTAATTGATCGTATAATGCTACAAAACCACCGATAGTATAAATCAATACAACGCCCAGACCCAGCATCACCATCAAGTATCCTTTGCGAACAGAGGGTGGGTCACTTTTTGCCTGAAAGTAGTGGCGGAGCAGAAAAAGTAAGATTAATAGCGAAGCCGCGATAAGCGTTCCCAGAATGGTGCCGCCACGCAGTATATGCAGAAGGGCCGAAAGCAACAGCAGGCCGCTAGTAATTCGCCAGGCCTGATACTTTCCACGCATCAACCCATAAGAGAGCATAAGCAGGAAAAAGCCTACAATGACTGTTAGCGCGTGAGGCCCAATCAATGTATGTCTGAGGCGTATATCGAACGGCCACTCGCTCAACAGAATGTTACCATCGAGTCTGGGAATCACTGTTGAGATCATATCTGTGATGCCAACCAGTCCTGTTGAAAGACCGATCGCGTAACGAGCAAAGTGTCTGGCAGGATCGCCACAAACCGTTATAAATCTTTTCGTTATCACGTACTAACGCCCTTTTTCCTGATGAAACTGCTCTAATTTTATAAGGGATACCGTTTATTCTCGTTATTATAAACGCAAAGGGAATGTAGCATTTATGTTATGTACCCTATTTTCCTATAGCGCGGCAGATTGTGTGATAGAGCCAGGAGTACTGAACGCTAATTTCTCTACCGCACTATAGGACGAACATTCAGGGTTAATGGTTGCATCTACCTATCTGGTACTGGCACTTATTTACTCACATCTTTTGCAACTCGTAGTCTTTCTAAAGCGTAGATCTAATGATAATATCGTGAGATTGTATGAAGAGCGACGCTTTTCTTCGGTAAAGTAATAACTAGAGAGACTTTTAGGCATAGTGAAAGAACAAGGCAATAAGGGTATGATGGATCGTATGACCTCAACTGGATTAAATGAGAGCGTAGAACGAGTGCTGACCTACGCGCTCCTCTGGATTTCAGGGCTGGTGTTTTTTTTTATTGAGACGCGCAACCGGAATGTGCGTTGGCACGCCTTGCAATCAATTGTAACGTTCGGAACGTTGTCGATCTTAATGTTTGGTGTCAGCATCATGAAGTTGTTCTTGGGGGGGCTGCCCGTAATCGGGGTAGTTTTCTCTTTCGGACTGGGGTTACTTTATTCAGCCCTTGGGTGGATCATTGTGTTTCTATGGATCTGGTTGATGGTGATGGCGTGGTTACGTCCAAACTATCGTCTGCCGTTTGTGGGGGAGCTATTGGGCTTCTGGCGCTAACGGTAGGTAGCGGAGCTGCTTGCGGCTCTGCTGGGAAATTTGGCGAAAGATCGAAGTGGGCCCGTCGAGCGCTGCGTCCACGGGCCGCATCTGGCGCACCGCGCCATGCCTCCGGGGAGATTCTGCGATCCCGAAAGGATGCGCACGCTTCGCGAGGCGCTCCTCCCGCATCTGAAGGGCGTTTTCCCTTTTCCCAACAGCGTCGCTTGCGGCTCCTCTACTTCTTTGAGTCCTTTTCGTGCTACATGTATCTTTCCCTGACAGATATGCAAGCGGCTTCTCTATCTATAATCTGTCTTAATCGTGATAGAGTAGACCCAGCGTCAGACCGAAGACCAGATGGCGGACCAGGTTCTGCGTGAATGAGGTACGGTTCGCCAGCTTTGGGAGCTCCCCGCTTTGAATCAACGGATGATATTTATCTGCGAGGGGAGTCAGGCCCCAGGCCGCGATGATAAAGATCTCTCCAAACAGGGCTCCTTTTACCCAATCGGGACCGGGCAGGAACCGTTTCACCAGGGCGGCATAAAGTTCAGCCAGGGCTACTCCATTGAACAGGTGAAGCATCCAGGCCACGACCGGAAAGCGCTTTGGAGCTTTAGACTCGCCCTCCAACAACCCCTCAATAAAGCGAACATCGCTAAAATGGTTCCCGGTAACCGACATATCGCCCTGCATTGCAAAGCTATAGGCGACGGTCGCGATAAAACCGGCCAGAGCAGCCTTGCCCGGCTGCCAGCCCGGCGTCAGAAATCTGTGAAATAGATGCATTGTTCTTGTCGTATCCTTTATATTTTTTTCGTTGTGATAGACGTGACCAATCTCCAATAAGACGCGTTAGAAAAAGGAAATGGATCGCTCTATCTAAAACAGTTCAGTCCGATCGGCGGGAAAGCAGAATGGCAATCAGACTACCCCAGAGCGTTGCGAGCAGATTTACCAAATCGTTATCCAGCCAGGAAATGCCGCGCAGAGGCTGAGTCGTTGTGCCACAGCTATGGATTTTACGTTCCGTCTCCTTCTGGCAGGTGGGACAATAGTACATAGCCTGCATGGTAGCTCCCAGAAAGCTATCGAAAAGGCTACCAGTCAAACCGCTCACCAGTGAGATTGGGAGCGAGCCCACGTGATCTTGTTTCTCGCGCTGTAGAAGCCAGAAGCAGAGTCCGAGTGAAACGGCTCCCAGAGCTGATGCGATCGTTCCTGTAAAGGTAATTCCTCCGGAGGTTCCTGGCTGGACAGTTTGTCCCGTTGTGATTAACCGTGGGGACTGAGGGCTCAGAACGCCCGTTTCAGTGGCCCAGGTGTCCGCAGTCGCGGTTGCCAGGGCTCCAATGAAACCGGCCTGCATAATTCCGCGTTGTCGGCTTGAACACGCGAGCCCGTAACCAATAGAAAAGAGTGAAGCCGCGCCGCCATTGGCAAGTACCTGACCGAGATCGCGTTGCGAGCCCTTACTAAACTTATCGGCTGCCGCCTCGGCCTTATCCTGTTCACGAAAGTGAGAGAGCAGCGTAGAAGACAGGAAAAAATAAATCAAAGAGAGGCCCCAGCTTAGTCCGCCCATCCCAAAGATCGTGGCACCGGTAAAGACCGCGCCAGCGACCCCGTTACGGCTAAGAGATCGGCGTTTGTAAGCGGCGAGCCCAATGCCGCTACTAAAGAGAAGACCAGCCATCAGGCGTATAGTCTTTCCTTGACCACCCATACGGGTACCCTGGCTATCCAAATTGGGTGATAGTCTCGTGTTAAGCATAGAATAGTACCTCTAGAGATTCTACCGTATTCTGTTACGTAAAAGACCTGTGATCAGTTTTTATTGTAGAGGGGAAGCGCAAGAAAGCAAAAAAAGCTGCACGCATGTCGGGTGGAGGAAAGGCTTCACAATATACTCAATCTTCTATCTTAATAACATCGGGGCTTTAAAGTCTGGGTAGGCGGGTACGCAACATTCCCCGTTTTTCTGGTTAGTTTTGAGATGAAACTTGATTTATATGATAAAGTAGAGATCCAAATAGCCTGTGTCCCTGGTACTTTTAGGGTGAGAGAGCCGTAAGTATTGTATCATATCAGAGAGCTTTATTATGCGTGTTTCTATCAGAAATTATCCTGTTGTTTTGCTGGGTAGAGCTGGCATGCAATACTGCGGCACGTTCGTAGCATGTCGAGGTCTGGCGAAAGGGAGGAGTCATAGTGATTAAGTGTAAGTATTGTGGAAATCAGGCCCCCGAGGGCTTAACGAACTGCCCATATTGTCAACAACCCTTTGCAGAGCAGCAACCTGGCGGTAGTCCAACAAGCTATAAAGGGAACACGGGACAGGATGGGTTACCGGCCTGGTTAGAATCATTACGTGTAGATGAACGGGCAGTACCCGGTTCCGATGGGCAATCTGGAAGCTTTGTTGCGTCCGATCTCATCGACAATGACTCGTTGCCGAACTGGATGCGTTCGCAGAGTCGTGAGATGATTGACCGAGGAACGTCGGACCAGATGTCGGGCTGGAAGCCGAACGCCACGCCATCTCCTAATCCTGATAAAGGCTTTTCCGCCGGTTCGCTTATTGACGAGAAGGCGTTGCCTACATGGATGCAAGAGGGGAAAAACGCCTCTGCGGAGCCGGAGCGCAATATCTCCGCTTCCAGTCTGGTGCAGCCCGATGCCTTGCCCAATTGGATGAGTTCATTGGGCGCTCAACCGGGACCGACACCGGCGGCCAGGCCTGACAATGCCATGAGGTCAGAGCCACAACTGCCCCCCCACCTTCAGAATCTTCAGCAGGGGCAGGGATTTTCATCGCAGCCGATGCTGCCTCCTTTTCAGGGAGCCCCATCGCAGCCACTTCAGCCTCAAGCTCCCCTGGAGCGCGGCTTTTCCGCAAATTCACTCATCGATTCAAAAGCGCTCCCGACATGGATGGGTGGTGCTCAGTCTTCAGAAGCGCAACCGCCCGAGGCAAACACTCAAAACGGTCTTTCCGCCTCATCTTTATTGGATGTAGAGTCTCTCCCCTCGTGGATGCGCGAGAGCAATCAGGGCCAGTCGGGAAATCAGCCTCAAGGTTCTGCTTTTCCATCAAAACCTGATATAATGGGGCAGGCGGGCCAGGGACCCCAGTCGGGAAATAGATTAATGCCAGCCTCTTCACTCCTTGATGTCAACGCATTGCCAGATTGGATGCGTGAAGCGAACCCGCAAGGGGGATCATTCCCATCGTCGGGCCAGGCTGGCTTTGGGGGTAATCAGTATTCCGCCGGTTCTGTTCAGACTCCACGTGTACCAAGTCGTCCGCGTGTTGAAGGGAACGTGCCGGAGCAGAGCGAGGCGGCGGCCAACGCTTTTGCCTCAATGCTTGGGGTGGCCTCGGGCAATCCTCCGATTGGCAATTCACCTCAATCTGGTTTTGGACAACAGAGTAACCAGCAGCAAGGTTGGATGCAGTCATCTCCTTCACCGATGCCTCAGGAGCAGCAGGGCTGGATGCAATCCGGTCCTTTGCAAGGATATCAGTCGGGGACGATGCCTGGTGGGGGATCTATAGGCAACAACGGGACAATACCCGGATCACAGCCGGGGATGTCGGGAATTCCACAACCGCAGGGATATCCCCCGATGCCGGGAAATGGGACAATGCCAGGGTATCAGCCGGGGATGTCGGGGATCTCGAACCCTCAGCAAGGGTATCAGCCGGGGATGCTGGGTTCTCAGTCGGGCTATAGTGGATTTCCTGGAAGTGGACCAACCAGTACTGGTAACCTGCCCAATATGGGTAGTTCGTCCGGTTTTGGGCAACAGTTGCCAGCGAACCAGCAGGGATCTTCTGAAACGGGTCAGACTAAAAAAGTCAAGCGTGGTTTTCTAGAGACTATTCGGAGCTGGTTCCCTCGCTAAACACTGATGGAAAAGGGATATAGGAGATGCAGACACAACCATCCATGGGAGGAGAGCAGAGCCAGCCGGGAAATCAAGATTTCTCCTCAGCCAACTCTATTCTAGTTGCCGATTGTGGAGCGGTCTTTACAAAGGTTTCACTTCTTGGCCTGGTTGAAGGCCAGTACCGTTTGATGGCACGAGGCGAGGCACGTACAACGCGTACCGCCCCGGAGGAAGATCTTACTGCGGGCATAATCAAGGCCATCAAAGAAATTGAATTTGTCACCGGGCGAACTTTGGTATCTAATGGCCGCTTGATTAGCCCGGAGCAGATAAATGGTGATGGGACCGATGTGTTTGTCGCGACCGTCAGTGCCGGTGATCCTTTGCGTATCGCAGTGCTGGGTGCGGTCAGTCCCGCGTTGTCAGATCTGGCGTCAGAGGCGATCTCCAGCCTCTATGCGGAAACGCTCGCCCTCTCTACTCCCTCCTATATCGCAGCCACAACTCCCGCGCCAGCCTCGGTTGGTAGTGGGAGCCGGCCTTTGGTATCGGGGGTCGGTAATGGGTGGACCCAGGAGGGGATCAACTCTGAGTGGGAGATGCTGATTAACAAACTCAAAGAGTTTCACCCCCATGTAGCTTTAATTGTAGGAAGCGCGGACGGACCTGCTGGACCAACTCCTTTGCAGGAAGCTTGCCAGGCGCTATTGAACTCAGTTCAGCACTTCAATGATCGTCAGAATGCTGGAGCCTCAGCCGGTATTCCCACCGATGATCTGGCTTCGGGTCGGTTGCCTATTCTCTATGCTGCGGCCCCTCAATATATTGAGGCCGTCCGTCGGCTATTGGGAACCCAGGCAGAGGTAACGCGGCTGGAGTCATTAAACTCGCAGGAGCAGATTGCGCCAATTACCTATGCCGCGAACGCATTATTTGAACGTGAAGTAATGGAGCGTCTGCCCGGCTATGATCGGTTGCGAAGCTGGTCAACGGCGGCCCCAATCTCAACCGCAACCTCACTCAGCAGTCTTGTGCGTTTTCTGGCCCAGCACTATTCGATGAATGTCACCGCCGTTGACATCGGTGGTAATTCCACAACCATGATGTTAGCTGGTGAGCAGGGTGAGTTTCTCTCCATGATCAAGCCGTACATGGGCGTGGGTCCTGGGGTGAATAGTGTGTTGCAGCAGGTAGGTTGGCAGCAAATAGCGCGCTGGCTCCCATTTGACATTACCGAAGACGAGTTGCGTCAGTTCACAGTGAATCGTAAACTGCATGCGCAGGTTGTCTCCACAAACTCTCGGGAACTCCAGATTGAGCAGGCTTTCGCTCGCGAGGCCATGATTCTCGCCCAGGCGGCAGCTACTCACAGTGGAGAGATTGAGTTTGACTCTGATCTGATTCTCGCGACCGGTGGTGTCCTGGCCCATTCACCCAAGTACGGGCAGGCCGCTCTGATGCTGCTGGATGCGCTCCAACCCAGAGGTGTTACCTCACTGGTACTGGATCGAGCAACGCTGCTTTCACAACTTGGAGCGGTCGCGACAGTGAATCCGATCGCGGCAGTCCAGGTAAACGAGAATGATGGTGTTTCCCATCGTTTAGGTACATGTGTGATCCCATTTGGTATAATGCCAGAGAACCAGATCGCCGTCCGTGTAGGTATTGAGTATAGTGATGGTCGTCAGAGCACAGTAGAGGTTATGAGCGGATCTATTGAAGTAGTACCTCTACGCATGAATGAGCAGGCATTGTTGACTCTATATCCCGCTCCCACCGTAGATGTAGGACTTGGTCCCGGTGAGCGTGCTCGGGCGGCTGAAGAGATCGATGGAGGCCTGATAGGCCTGATAATTGATGCGCGAGGGAGGCCATTGGTGCTGCCAGAAAACAACATGGAGCGTCAAGCTCGCCTCTCACAGTGGATACAAGCTCTGGGAGCTTAGAGATCGATGGAGGCACCCTTATGACCTATCCCCTCGGTTGGTCGGTGGTGTCACAGATGGTGGTGCGCAGAGAGCGCTGGCTGGGAGGCTATAGCCAGCGGGGCGTGCCCCTGGTCTATCCCGGCCAGGATGTACAGCCAAACCAGCCCGTGATCCGGCTGGAGAAGGCTGATCGGCTCAATGGAAACCGACGGAACTCGGGAGCGCTCTCTGCGTATTCAGCCCAGGATCAACGGCAGGCATTGTCGGAAGCGCAGCCCTCACCAGGCCTGCCGGGCGATCAACCTTCTGTGAATGGGTTGTATCAGGACAAGTTAATTTTATCTGGTTTGCGTGGTCGGGTGCTAGACGTAACCCGGCGTGGTGGCATCATCATTGAGAGTCGTGCCGCAGTTGTGCAGGGGGTCTTGGGTGTAGGTAGACAGGTTGTAGGCTCGCTTGTCTGTCAGCGGAGCGCGGACGGCCTGAACGAATTGACGCCAGGAGCGATCCTGGTGTTTCCCGGTGTGTTAAGGGGGGATCAACTTCAACAGATAGTCGCGGCTGGCGTTGTGGGTGTGATCGCTGGTAGCGTCTCCCTTAACGATTTTGAGAGCTTTCTGCACATCAGTGTGACAGAGCTTTTAGATAGTTGGGATCTCGATCTTTTTCTGGATGCCGAACGGTTACCACCACTGACATTGGTATTAACTGAAGGCCTGGGAACAAAGCCGATGTCCGAACGACCCCTCCAATTGCTTCGGCATTATAACGGTTCAACTGCCTTGTTGACTGGATTAACCTCAGTCAATCAACAGTTGTTTCCAGATCTCGTAATCTCTTTACATGAGCAGGAGACTACACAAAACTGGCAACCGGCTCAAAGAGATACTGCTCTGGTGCGAGGAGCCTGGGTTCGTGTGTATGGCGGGGAGAGGGATGGCACGATCGGCGAGATTACTGCTATTTTTATGCACTATGTCCAGTTCTCTTCAGGGATAAGGGCTCGTTCAGCCCAACTACGATTGGAAGATGGAACGCAGATAATCGTTCCTCTTAGCTCGTTAGAACGCGTCGGCTAATCTGTTTTTTGTACGACGCGCCGACGAGTTTTCCACAAAAAAAGAGAGTTATCCACAAATTTTACCAATAAATGTGGATAACTCTCTTTGTCGTTCTCTTTTTTAGCTATTGAGCAATAAACTTTTACCACTCATATCTTGGGGTTGTTGAAGGTGAAGGATCTGAAGAATCGTTGGAGCTACATCAGCCAGAATGCCATCCGATCGCAGTCTCGCCTGAGCCAGTTGTGGCGCGACCAGGTAAAGCGGGACCGGGTTTGTGGTATGTGAGGTTAAGGGTTTGCCGGTATCATATTCAATCAACTGTTCGGCGTTACCGTGGTCAGCCGTGATGAGCACATTTCCACCAGCCGCCAGAGCTGCCTCAACCACCTGTCCTACTCCCCTGTCAACAACCTCAACGGCCTTAATCGCGGCTTCAAGCACACCCGTATGCCCTACCATATCGGCATTCGCGTAGTTCATAATCACCAGATCATAGTCGCCGCTGCGGATGCGTTCGACCGCAGTTTTTGTCACACCCTCCGCGCTCATTTCGGGCTGAAGATCATATGTTGGCACTTTGGGGGAAGGAACGATCTGGCGATCCTCTCCTGGGAAAGGTGTCTCGCGGCGGCCATTAATAAAATAGGTAACGTGCGCGTATTTCTCGGTTTCAGCAGTATGAAATTGTTTCATCCCATGGTCCGCGATCACTCGGGCCAGAGGGATCTCCACCAGATCGGCGCGGTAGGCGGTTTCAGCGTCCAGGCCCTCTTCGTACTCCGTCATCATCACATACGCCAGATCTTGAATACACAAACGCCTTTGTAAGCTGACGAGCGCGATCGGGTCGGAAATTATGGTGAATGACAGCATCGCCAGCCTGGACTTGTCCGGTAGGATGCCCGTCCTCCATAATTACCGTAGGGAGAATAAACTCGTCGGTGACTTTCTCGTCATAGGAGTGTTGAATAGCCTCAAGGGCTGAGCCAGCCTGCTGGCCCTCACCCTTCACCATCCCTAGATAGGTCGCGCCGGTACGTTCCCAGCGGTTATCTCGGTCCATCGCGTAGTAGCGACCGGTAACTGTTGCTACCTTTGCTGGATGCTCAGGATTGATTTCACGCGCCTGGGTCTCCAGCTTGCGCATAAAATCGAGCCCTCCCGTCGGCGAGGTATCGCGGCCATCTGTAAACGAGTGAATAAAGACCCGCTCGATCTGGTGCATCTGCGCCAATCGTAAAATCGCGAACAGGTGTGTCTCATGAGCATGTACACCGCCATTGCCCAGCAGTCCGCAGATATGCAATTGGGATTGGTTCTTTTTTACATGCTCAATCGCCTTGAGCAGAGCCGGATTCTGATAGAAAGAGCCATCCTGAATCGACTCACTGACGCGAGTATAATCTTGCAAAACGCGTTTGCCAGCCCCGATATTTTGGTGGCCGACCTCGGAATTGCCCATCTGACCCTCGGGCAGACCAACGGCCAGACCGGAGGTCTTCACTGTTGTATGGGGCCAATCCTTCGCGATCTTATCAATATGTGGGGTTTGTGCCAGTGCGATCGCATTAGCATCCGACCGGGGATTGACGCCCCAGCCATCCATAATTACCAGGACAAACGGGCGTGGATACCCGGAGGAACCTGTACTCATTGTTTTTATCCTCATTATACTATTTGGGCTGAAATAGCCGTCTACTATTCTATCATCTCTGGCTTGTAGGCTGTCCTCGCCCCTTTTTCCCTTCGCTACCGCTGAAGGCAACCCAACAAAAATCAGTAATTATGCTGATCCTTGTCAGTAAGTATCAACAAAAATGTATCACTTAAATCCTAATTGAACGTATTTAATAAGAAAGCACATGGAATCCGGAATTTTCATACTTTTCCTTATAGTGAAGCATCTTATGCTCAAGGTTTCTGTCATAGATAGCAGGATTGGAAGGACGATATGCAGAGAAAACAGAGTTATAGGCTGACAGGAGGACTGTTGGCATCATTTGCCGCTCTCTGTTTGCTGATGTTGACGACTGTCAGTGCTTTTGCAGCCTCAGTTACGATCAATGATCAGGCTGGAGTATTAAATAAAGGTCAGGTGCAGAGCGAGGGATCGAGCTTGCCTTATCCGCTCAAGGTTTACACCGTCTCAAATTTCAATGGTAACAGCTCTGCCTTTTCTCAGCAAGCAAAATCTCACGTCAGTAATTCAACAGATATTGTTATCGCAATTGATACAGCGAACAAGCATCTGGCAATTCAAGCTGGTAGTGGTGTCTCATTGTCAAGTAGTCAGGCTCAGGATGCTGTAAGCGCTTTTAAGCAGAGCTATGGAAATGGTGACTATACTGGTGGTACCGTAAGCGCTATTCGTTCGCTACGTAGTTCGTTGGGAGCCTCGGCTTCGCGTGGGAACGGTCGTGGAAACGTGCCTGTTCCGAGCCAGCCTGCCGGTAATAGTATTGGGTTTGGTACAATCTGCTGTGTTGGTCTGCTCGTCCTGCTGGGACTTGCGGCTTTTGGTATCTTCCGTGGTCGGCGAAACCAGGGTGTCGGCGTAGGTGCGGGTGGTGGCCTGTTCGGCAATCGTATGGGGATGGGTGGCGTGTTTGGTAACCGCATGAACCAGCAGCAGCCGTACAATCCCAATTATCCCGGTCCTGGTGGTTATCCGCCCAACAACTATGGAGGATATCCGCCAAACTATCCTAATCAGGGCCAGGGGATGAACCCGCTTGCAGCCGGAGGACTGGGTGCGGCAGCCGGTGGTTTACTGGGATATGAGCTGGGCAAGAATGCCGGTGAGCGTGAGAACAATCAAAACGAAGGAAACTTTGGTGGTGGGGACCTTGGCAATAACAATGGTGGAGACTTTGGCGGCGGAGCTAGCGGAGACTTTGGCGGCGGCGGTGGAGACTTTGGTGGTGGTGGCAGCGGAGATTTCTAGGATCTAGAAATATATTGACCGGGCGAGGTAGATAACACCTCGCCCCTTTTCTATGGCCAAATTCTTTCAGGTATCCTCCCAAAAATCTTCTGAACCATTGGAATGGAACAGAGTGTCACACTTTCTTGAAAAGAACCGTGATGAGACTGAGATACTGTATGAAAGTAGATATGCTCTGAGAGAGTGCACCAGATCAAAAAGATATGCGTATGATCTGGTGCATTTATTTTACAAGTAAAGGGGAGACTCATGGCTGATACAGTTAGCGACTTTATTTTGAAGCGGATGTCGGAATGGGGAGTAAAGCTTATTTATGGTTATCCTGGTGACGGTATAAATGGAATTCTGGGCGGATTGGAGCGGCATCCAGATTTGATCCGTTTTGTACAGGTCCGGCATGAAGAAGAGGCCGCGTTTATGGCTTGTGCCCACGCCAAGTATACTTGTGAGACTGGTGTCTGCCTGGCCACTTCAGGTCCGGGAGCGATCCATCTTCTCAATGGTCTGTATGATGCCAAAGCTGATCATCAGCCGGTAGTGGCGCTTGTAGGACAATCGGCCCGGTCCGCGATCGGTGGTAGCTATCAGCAAGAGGTTGACCTGCAAAGCCTATTTAAGGATGTTGCGAGCGAGTACGTGCAGACTGTGACCGATGCCGCCCAGGTTCGCCATGCGATTGATCGCGCCATGCGGATTGCTCAGGCTGAGCGCACCGTTACCTGCGTAATTCTTCCTAAAGATGTGCAGGAGTTAGAAGCTGTTCCTCAGCCGCCACACAAGCACAACACCATCCATACCGGGACAGGCTTTTTCATGCCATACGTGATCCCATCTCAAGAGGATCTTCAGAAAGCTGCCGATATTCTGAACGATGGTAAAAAAGTTGCGATCCTTGTTGGATCTGGAGCACGTAATGCCGCCGACGAGATCATCGAGGTCGCGAATATTTTAGGGGCTGGAATCGCTAAAGCCCTGCTTGGTAAAGATGTCCTGCCTGATGATCTGCCCTTTGTCACTGGCTCTCTTGGCTTATTGGGAACAAAGCCGAGCTGGGACCTGATGATGGAGTGTGACACCCTGCTTATGGTTGGTTCAAGCTTCCCCTATTCGGAGTTTCTCCCCAAAGAGGGACAGGCCCGAGGCATCCAGATCGACATTGACGGGCGCATGCTCAGCCTGCGGTATCCTATGGAACTCCCGCTTGTAGGTGATAGCCAACAATCCCTGCGCGCCCTGCTCCCCTTGTTAAAGCGGAAAGAGGACCGTTCCTGGAGTGAGAAAATAGAAAAAGGGATGCAGGAATGGTGGAAGGTCGTCGAGGGTCGAGCGATGCAGAGCGCCGACCCGATTAATCCTGAGCGCGTCGCCTGGGAGCTTTCATCCCGTCTTCCTGATCATTGTCTGCTCAGCGCTGACTCAGGTACCACAGCCAACTGGTATGGTCGGACCATCAAAATTCGTGAAGGGATGCGAGGCTCACTCTCTGGGGGGTTGGCCTCGATGGCCGCCGCCGTTCCCTATGCCATCGCCGCCAAGATCGCCTATCCAGACCGGCCAGTCGTCTCTATGACCGGAGATGGAGCGATGCAAATGCTGGGTATAAACGGCTTTATCAACGTCGCCAAATACTGGAAAGAGTGGAGTGATCCCCGGTTGCTCTTTGTCGTCTTCAACAACCGGGATCTAAATCAAGTCACCTGGGAGATGCGGATCGAGGGGGGAAATCCAAAACTACCAGAGACGCAGAGCCTGCCCGATTTCCCCTATGATACCTATGCGGAGTCGCTCGGCCTGATGGGCATTCGAGTGGAGCGGCCAGAGGATCTGGGCCCGGCCTTTGATCGAGCGTTCGCCGCTGATCGGCCCGTTGTCATGAACGTGTACACAGATCCCAACGTCCCGACCCTACCGCCGCACATCACCATTGAGCAGGCCAAAAAATACAGTTCGGCCCTGCTGAAGGGCGATCCTGAAGAGGGGAATATCATCAAGCAGTCCATCAAAGGCGTCGTTGAGGGAATCCTGCCCCACAAAGAGTAAGGAAAGATAACTGTAATCTTTAGAAACCGTGGAAAGTCTAAAGGGCAAGGTTGATACCTTGCCCTCATTGCTGCATCCTGGTTTGGATTATTTTGAGGCGAGTGAGGCAAGGTGATCTTTAAGACCTTGTCCGAAAGTGGTAGGAGTACCTTTGTAGTCTTTGATCAAAGATGGGAAGTCATCATTATAGGTATCCCATGCCCAGCCAAGGTAACCTACATTGTTCTGGTCGGCCCATTGCATCACTGGATCGATAAAATTGTGCTTGCCATCGTACTGACCAATCTCACCAAAGATAACAGGGTATTTAGCCATCACTGGCTTATACTGCTGATTAAAGCAGTCAGCCGTTTTACAGCCAGAGTTAGTGTAGATATGGGCGGAAATCATCACATTTTTTTGGGGATCAGTTGGGGTGCTATAGGGAATGCCACCAAGATAGTTGGCCCAGCCCCAACCGTCCAGCATCACCACGTTCCTGGCACCAGCCTGACGAACTTTATAGATGAGGGACTGCATACCAGCAACGGCATAACCAATGCTATTACAGGGTGCGGTATAGGGTGCTATACTACCATCTCTCCAACAATTGCCACCCTCGTTAGGATGGGGCTCATTAAACAAATTAAAGATTACCGAGGAATTATCTTTGAAGGCAGAAGCGACAGACCACCAGAAATCGTTCGAGTGATCAGCATCTGGCATTGGTAATTGAGTGAATGGTGTTGTAGTACCAGGAGCGACCCATTGTAAATCTAGAATAACAATAATGCCTTTTGAGTTTAGCAGCTTCACATAAGCAGAGATCGCATCGCGGTAGGACTTTCCCGAATAGGCATTCCGGGCACCATTGATCCTTAGCCAGCAATCCTCATTGAGTGTTAGACGGACAGCATTCACACGCCAGCTCGCAATGGCATTTACAGAAGCTTCATCGCTGGGACCATCGAAAACGCCAGCATTGTTAACACATTTATACTCGGTACCGGACCGATTAACGCCCAGAAGGCGTACATTCTCATTTTTACCATTGAGCAAACGATTGCCAGAGACATGTAGCCCCGTAATGGTTGGAAGAGGTTTATTCGTCGTTGGAAGAGGTTTCTTCGCCTGAGCGGGATAAAAGTATGTCAGGCTGGCATAACCCACACCGATCAACATAACAAGCGCAAGAACACGTAAAAGCAACGCTTTTTTCACAGAATACTCCTTGTTCTGTCAATCATCCCCCATCATAAATACAAGTGTATATGCACTATTTTTGTGCAAAAAGACTCTCATCTTTTCATAATAGGGATATTTCTCCAGTGGTTAGCGGTTCTAGCAGAGAAGATGATTGATGTAGAGACTGAGAAATATTGCTCTGCTGATTTAATTATAAAAATAAAGCTTACGGAATGAAATAGTTTGGTACTATTTACACAGGTAATGTATTTATTTTTTATGAATCGAATCGGGTCCCTGGCGGGTTAAGAATTGCGATACTAAATACTTTGCTGGCCTTAAAAATACAGTAGTACCAGGCAGAGGTAAAAAGGAATTCTACTAAAAAGAGCTATCATTGGGGTAAAGTTATGATAGCTCTTTTTAAGTGCTGAGAAGCTTAGAAAAAGGTCGATAGGATATTCCTTTAAGGACGCTCCTAACGGCCTCTCTTTTTGCCGTTTAGCGATTGACAGGCATCTCAGAACGGTTACGCCGCCTTCGAGTCAGCTCCGCTACTTTGATACGCGAGATTGCCCGCTGAAGCGCGGCGTGGGCTCTCGCCCGGTCCACTGCTTCAGTGCGGTTCTGCAAGCGTTCCTGAGCGCGACGCCGGGCCTCTTCGGCCCGAGCCACGTCGATCTCATCCGCATGCTCTGCGGTTGTCGCCAGAACGGTGAGCTGATCGTTACTCACCTCCAGGAACCCCCCGGAGATAAAGATTGGCTCCTCGCCCTCGTCGGTTTTGATCCGCAGCGCGCCCTCTTTAAGCAGGGCCAGCAGGGCGGCATGCTCGGGCAGAATGCCGAGCTGCCCCTCAGAGCCGGGAGCCACAACCTCATTGGCCTCGCCGCTATAGATCTCGCTTTCGGCGGTCACTACCTCGACGTGCAGGGTGCGTGTCGCCATGGTTACGCGCCCTTCTTCTGGTCGGCATCGTAGGCGGCATAAACATCGTCAATACCACCAGCCATGAAGAACAGATCCTCACGGATGTTATCGCATTTGCCGTCCAGGATCTCCTTGAAGCCGCGAATAGTCTCCTTCACGGACACATATTTTCCCTCGCGACCAGTGAAGACCTGAGCGACCTGGAACGGCTGTGAGAAGAAGCGCTCCATCTTACGAGCGCGGGCCACGGTCAATTTGTCCTCATCAGACAGATCTTCCATGCCCAGAATCGCGATGATATCCTGAAGATCCTTATAGCGCTGAAGCACGCGCTGGACGCTACGAGCGGTATCATAGTGATCTTGACCGACGATCTGGGGATCGAGCAGGCGGCTCACCGAGGCCAGAGGATCTACCGCCGGATAGATGCCTTTCTCCGCGATCGAGCGCTCCAGCACAATCGTGGAGTCCAGGTGGGCGAAGGTAGTCGCCGTCGCAGGATCAGTATAGTCGTCGGCGGGCACATAGACGGCCTGCATCGAGGTGATCGAGCCGCGCTTGGTCGAGGTAATGCGCTCCTGAAGCTCGCCCATCTCCTCAGCCAGGTTTGGCTGGTAACCCACAGCGGAGGGCATACGGCCCAGCAGCGCGGATACCTCAGCACCGGCCTGAGTGAAGCGGAAGATGTTGTCGATGAAGAGCAACACGTCCTTGCCCTCTTGATCGCGGAAGTATTCGGCGATCGCCAGACCACTCAGGGCCACGCGCAGACGGGAACCGGGAGGCTCGTTCATCTGTCCGAAAACCATCGCCAGACGGTCAATAACCCCGGCCTCGATCATCTCATGGTAGAGATCATTGCCCTCGCGAGTGCGCTCACCCACGCCGGCGAAAACGCTATACCCACCATGGGCTTTCGCGATATTATTGATCAATTCCTGAATTACCACAGTTTTGCCGACACCAGCACCACCAAAGGCACCAACCTTACCACCTTTCATAAAGGGGCAGATCAGGTCTATAACCTTAATGCCAGTCTCAAAAACCTCGATCTCATCGGACTGATCTTCCAGCGTTGGGGCCTCGCGATGGATTGGGCCAAGGGGAGCATCCGTAACCTGCTCCTTACCATCCACAGCCTTGCCGAGCACGTTAAAGATCCGTCCAAGAGTTTTAGTTCCGACCGGAACCGAGATTGGAGCACCGGTATCGGTCGCGGCAACACCACGCTGAAGACCATCAGTTGCACCCATAGCGACGCAGCGAACCCAGTTGTTGCCCAGGTGCTGCTCCACCTCAAGGGTAAGATCCTCTTCCGCGCCCGAGGGGCGGGTCAGGAGCGCGTTATAAATTTCAGGCAGCTCATCCTGGGGAAACTCCACGTCAACCACAGCTCCCAGAACCTGCACGACTGTACCCTTCGTGCCTTTTGCCATAGTCTTTTTTATCCTCCTGGATCTGCTAACTTGACTCGCCCGCACCCGCGACCACCTCAAGAATCTGGGTAGTAATCGCGGCCTGACGGGCCTTGTTGTAAGTTAGAGTAAGATCCTGAATTAAATCGTTCGCGTTATCGGTAGCATTCTTCATAGCTACCATGCTGGCGGCCTGTTCGCTTGCTACAGCCTCAAGTAAAGATTGATAGACCAGTACATCCACATAGCGTGGGAGGAGGGCCTGAAACAAAGTTTGTGGATCAGGCTCATAGATATACTCGGTCGCTTCTTTATCCTCTTGCGACTGGTCGGTCTCTTTGCGTTCAGGTGGTTGAACAGGGAGCAGTTGGATCGCGGTTGGGACCTGCGAAACTGTATTCACGAAGCGGGCATAGATCAGATAGACCAGATCGACCTCGCCTTTAGTAAAGGCATCGACCGCGACCTTAGAGATTGCCGTGGCATCACCCAGTGTTGGTCGATCGCCATAGTCCGTGAACTCGGCCAGCAGCTTCTGGTTCGCGCGGACCACGAAATCGCGGCCCTTGCGCCCAACGGCGATAAAATCAACATCGGGTCGCTCGCCCTTCTGGGCCAGTTCGTTCTGTAATTCCTGAGAACTGCTGGCAGCCTTACGATTCAGATTGCTTGGAAGCGCCCCGCAAAGGCCACGATCGGGTGTAATCAGGATCAAGCCGATATTGCGAACCGGACGCTGACGCAGTAGCACGCTACTTTCACCGACATCATCGCCCGCCGCCGTAGAAAGGCGAGAGACCAGAGCGCGAATACTCTCCGCGTAAGGACGTGAATTCTCCACGCGCTGCTGGGCTCTGCGCAACTTACTACTGGCAACCATCTGCTTGGCCCTGGTGATCTGGGCCGTATTTTTCACCGAACGAATGCGCCGCCGAATCTCTCTTGTTGATGGCATCTATTCGTTCTCCTAGCGCGGCGCAGCCGTCTTCTTGTACTCTTCGATCGCGGCATTCAGCTTTTGCAACAGCTCAGGTGACATGTTCTTGCGATCATTCACTGACTTATCTGTAATCTCCTGGATAATATCTTTATAGTTTGCGCTCATGAAATTGTAGAAATTGGTTTCCCACTCTGCCACCTTGTCCAGTGGCACATCATCCAGATACCCCTGGTTACCAGCATAGATACTCATAATCTGGTTTTCAGCCGAGACTGGCTGGTACTGTGGCTGCTTCAAAAGCTCAGTCAAATGTTGACCACGATCCAGCCGTTGCCGGGTGGATTTATCCAGATCGGAAGCAAACTGCGAGAAGGCAGCCAGCTCACGGAATTGAGCGAGATCCAGGCGCATCGTACCAGCAACCTGGCGCATACCACGAGTCTGAGCGCTTGATCCCACACGCGAGACCGAGTTACCCACGTTAATTGCCGGACGAATACCAGAGTTAAAAAGATCGGTCTCAAGGAAGATCTGCCCATCGGTAATCGAGATGACATTTGTTGGGATATAGGCCGAGATATCGTTGGCCTTAGTTTCAATGATCGGTAGAGCGGTCAGCGAGCCACCGCCAAACTCCTCATCCAGTCGAGCAGCGCGCTCCAGCAGGCGAGAGTGAAGATAAAACACATCGCCAGGAAAAGCCTCACGACCGGGGGGGCGGCGAATAATCAGCGAGATATTGCGGTAGGCCTCGGCATGCTTGGTCAGATCATCGTAGATGATCAGGGCGTCGCGGCCAGACTCCATGAACTCCTCACCCATCGCGCAACCGGTGTAGGGTGCCAGATACTTTAATGGAGCGGGATCAGAGGCCCCGGCGGCCACGATAATCGTATGCTCCATCGCGCCATGGCGCTCCAGGATCTCATGTGTACGAGCAATCGTCGAGTTTTTCTGACCGATCGCCACGTAGATACAGAGCAGGTTTTTACCTTTTTGATTGATAATTGTATCGATCGCGATCGCGCTTTTACCGGTCTGGCGATCACCAATGAGCAGTTCGCGCTGACCACGCCCGATTGGAATAATCGCGTCGATTGCCTTAATACCAGTTTGCACCGGCGTATTTACGCTTTTTCGGGTAATCACACCGGGAGCGACCCGCTCGACAGGTCGAAACTTATCGGTATCGATCGGGCCGCGATCGTCCAGAGGCTGGCCCAGAGGATCGACCACGCGGCCAATCAGAGCATCGCCGACAGGAACAGAGATGATGCGCCCGGTAGTGCGAACCTCGTCATCCTCGCGGATCTGTGTATAATCGCCAAGGATCGGGCAGCTCACCGCCTCTTCTTCCAGATTGAAAGCCAGACCAAAGAGTCCGGTACGGGGGAATTCAACCAGCTCAAGATATTTTACATCTTGCAAGCCGTAAACGCGAGAGATACCGTCCTGAACGGTAATGACAGTCCCGACACTGGCGGTTTCTGTCTCACTGGCCCCGAAGCCAGCGATGTTACGTTCTATGATGGCACTGATTTCATCAGCCCAAGATGCCATCGTTCTCCTCCTCAGAGTTCGCCATCGGACGCGTTCAAGGCATTGAAAAAGGGCCGTGGCCGGTCAGATGGAGAAAAGGTGAAAATTGTTGTGAGCAATTCTCGTAAAGTGTATTAGTTTTTATTCCGACTCCATCCTCAGACAGAGTACGGAAAGCAAATTGCTTATCGAATGAAGTTTTCTTAACGTCCCGTAACGGGTGCGCCATTAAAGCTTACCGTCGTATCGTCAGTGCCCATAGCTGCCACATCATCAAGCAGATCGTGTTGAAGAGAGCTGAGACGGTAGCGAATGCTCCCATCGATGATCTGGTCGCCCACCCGAGCAACGACCCCGCCCAGAATCTCCGGTCGGATCTTTGTGTGCATCAGAATATGTTTGCCGGTCCGTTGTTCCAGAGCATCCTTCACCTGAGCAAGTTGTTTGGCATCAAGCTCGGACGCGCTTGTAACCTCTGCTATAGCCTCGTTCTTATAGTCAAGCACCAGTTGATTAAACTCAGAAGCGATCCTCGGAGTGATCTCGACCAGTTCACGCTGAACAATTAGAAGAGCAAGGTTGAGCGATGTTGGCAACACCCACTGGGCCAGGCTTTGATGGATAGCGTCTTCTTTACGCTTCAAAGACACTTTTGGCTCTTTTAATAGATACGCCAGGGTGCGATGGGAGAAAACCTTGGCGATCCCGCCCAAATCATCATTTGTGCGGTCAAGGTTTCCCTGCTTTTTAGCAATATTGAACATTGCCTCCGCGTAGCGTCGTGCGATCGCTCCCTTAAGCATTACTGCTCCCTCGCCTGGCTAGCATTCGTCACAAAATCTTCGACGAGGCGGCGGTTATCGCGATTATCGATGGAGCGGCTCACAACCTGGCTGGCGGCCTGAATGGACAGATTGACAACCAGGCGGCTGATCTCAGCGCGAGCGCGAGCGGCCTCCTGCTGAATGCGTTCAACCTGGCGTTTCTCCTCCTGGGCAGACCGCTCTTGAGCGGCGGTCAGAATGCGGCGGCCCTCCTCCTCAGCGGTTTTTTGAGCCCGCTCGATCGCGGCCTGAGCCTCGCGGCGAGCGTCAAGGATAATCTGCTCAGAGCGCTGAGTCGCGTTCTCCAGCTCCCTCTTAGCGCGGTCGGCATTCTCAATCCCCTCACGGATCACAGCCTGGCGCTTATCAAGAGTTTTCACAATGATAGGAAGACCGAATCTCCAGAGGATAAAGAAAAGAACACCGAAGCTAATAAGCTGTGAGAGGAAGGCAAGAGCGTTAATACCAAAGCCCGTAAACAGCGCACCGACGCCGGAGTCTGCGGCAATCACTAAAGTGTGCATGAAAATGCCTCCTTCTGGGGGTTAGTAGTTCTCGCACATGGAAGCACGGAGACGCAGGTTTTTGCGTTCCCCTCGCGAACAGCAAGTTTCACAAAGGATAAAATACAGCGTCTCTATGCTCCAAAGTGGAAAAGAAAGACTACCCGAGGAACTGGATCAGGAAGGCGACCAGTAGAGCGTAGATGGCGATAGCCTCGGCGAACACCAGACCGACGAACATATTCGTACGGATCAGGGGCTCGGCCTCAGGATTGCGGCCAATTGCCGAGAAAGCCGCGCTGGCAGCGATACCAATACCCAGACCAGGACCAAGAGCGCCAATACCGATCGCGAGAGCTTCTGCAAGCTGTTTCATGGAAAATATCCTCCTTAAGGACAGTGTGTATAATCGTCAAATGAATCTGTTGTTTTATGCAATCGCGAAAAAGTTCCGCGAGTAGCAAGCATAATAAAGTATCGTCAATGCAACTAGTGAGCCGCCGTTAAAGCGGCACCTTCCTTATTTGCCTCAAAATGCTCTTCGGCACTCTGCTGATCTTCAGCATGTTCTCCATGCTGTCCCGAGTGACTGGTAGTACCAATCTGAAGGAAGATCAGAGTCAGGAGTGAGAAGACCAGCGCCTGGACAAAAGCCACGAAAAGCTCAAGGCCCAGGAAAGGGATCGTTCCGACAAATGGGATGAGGAAGGCAAAAACTGCCAGCAGAATACTACCGGCAAAAAGATTGCCAAATAGGCGGATCGAGAATGAGATCAGGCGAGAGAATTCACTGATGATCTCGACAACGCCAATGAACAGATCGATAATGCCCATGAGAGAGAATTTCCCATTTTGGACAAACCCTTTGAGGTTAACATACTTTGATAGGTGTTCACCCGCGCCAAGGTATATAAACCCAAATACCTGCGTGACAACCACCGAGACGACAGCTAGCGAAAGGGTCAGGTTCAAGTCGCTGGTCGGTGGACGGAACCAGGGGGTGATCTGATTGGAGATATCACCAAAGAGCAAAAAGCCAGCGACCGGCTTAGATGCGCTCTCTGCAATATGGCGTGCATTCTCGCCCGAGATGGAACCAATGGTATCCACGCCGGGGATCAGGTCGATGAGGTTGCAGAAAAGAATGAAGATAAAGAACGTAGTGATAAGCGGGAAAAACCGCCGACCCTTCTCCTTACCCGCGATACCTTCCACCAACCCGAGGAGCAATTCTATTCCCCACTCGACAACGTTTTGCATCCCGGAGGGGATCATATCCCGTTTGCGAGTTCCAAAGAAAAAAATGGCTAAGATGGCGAGAATGGCGATCCAGGTGCATAGCAGCGTATTGGTGACTGGAATTGGCCCAAGGTTGAACAATAGCTCGGGCTTCAAGCTAATCTCAGGAAGCTTCCAGAGGAGCTGCACTTGGTATCCTCCCTATGTCTTCGGCGCTACTTGTTGGGGAGGCACAAATGAAGAACCGTTCATATTATAGTAGAAAACGAACGATAGGCTCCAAATATTCCCGCAGCCAGGCCAAGCAGCAGCCCAAGAAGTAAAAACAAATGTTCGGTATGTATCAGGCCATCGAGGTAGCCACCCAACAATGCGCCCACAATTGGGGGTACAGCAATCGTGAAGCCTAACTGGCCCATGACGGCCATCGAGCCCCAGACAGTGGGTGGTTTTTTCTTTTCCATGTGGTTCCCCATCTGCTGTCCCTGTTCTACACCTGATAATCTACCGTCTGAAGTATAGCACATATTTTAGATGTAACGCAATATTTTTTGTATGCTTTCGCGAAGCCTCTCAATCCTTGTTTAACCCGCCTTCAGCGGGGAGAAAAGAGAAAATGTCTAAGGACATTTCTCACTCTATAAGTTGAGAATATGCCATGCTCTCCAGCGGGGGACGTACTGTCACCGTTCGTTGGAATGCTCTGGTTATATGATAGCGTAATTCAATAGGTAGATGGAAGAGTAGACTCTCCCGGTATTTCATTTACACTGGGAAGCCAGCCTATCTTTAGGGATACGTTCCTTCTCAATTTCTTCTCTTAATCGTATCTTTCAACTTTTTTTGTGATTTCAAATTAGGTATTTTTACTGCTTATCACTATTGACAAACGTATGTATAAGATAGAGCTATTGCTGGAAGGACAGGCAGGCTTGCCAGTTGCGCTTGCTTGGGCTAGACTGAATAATAACAAGAGATTTTACACGGAAAACGTCTGACTAGAAGGGAAGGGGAACGTCCAGGCTATTTCTACAAGAATAGCCCTTGTAGAAGACAGCATATGTTTTTATGTTAAGAGAGAAGGAGCCGCTAAAATAGATGAGCGAAAAACCAGTTGTTGTGAGTAACTACCGTTTTTCTCCCGAGTCCAGGCAAATTTTAGATGAGGCCGCCGGATCAGAAATAATTCAAGCGTTTACCAAACAAGATCTGGAGACCTATCTGCCTCGGGCTGAAGTCTTGTGTATGTTCGATATCCCTAAAAACTGGCGGCAGAAGGCTTCCGCGCTTCGCTGGCTCCAATTTCCGGGTGCGGGCGTTGACTCGTTGGGTGGAACTGGTCTGCTGGATGAGGGAAGCGGTATCAAGATTACGACGGCTGCGGGTATTCACGCGATTAATATCAGCGAGTATGTGTTCGGAAGCATGCTGATGTTCAATCGTTCCTGGCCGGAGATGGTTAACCTTCAGGATCAGCATATCTGGCCTCAGAGCGCGAGCTGGTATAATCTGCGGGCCTGGGAACTGGCGGGTAAGACGCTGGGAGTTGTTGGTCTGGGAAGTATTGGGAACCGCATCGCTAAGTTGGGTCAGGCCTTTGAAATGCGGGTGGTAGGTGTGCGCTATTCAGATCGCCAGCATGAGGAAGATGCTGAGATCGAGATGTATTCGCTTGATAGATTGCATGAAATGCTGAGCCTCTGCGATTATGTGGTATTATCTATGCCGTTGACGCCGCAGACCGAAGGGATGATTGGAGAACCGGAATTGCGGGCTATGCGTAAGAACGCTTACCTGGTCAATATCGCACGTGGTAAAGTAATTCAAGAGGCATATTTAGTCCAGGCGTTGCGTGAAGGGTGGATTGCTGGGGCTGGTCTGGATGTTGTCGAGACTGAGCCTCTGCCGGTGGATAGTCCTCTCTACACGTTACCAAATGTGATTCTCACACCGCATATTTCCGGTAGTAGTGTTCATTATGGGGAGCGTCTGGCCGCGTTATTCGCAGATAACCTGCGGCGTTACCGCGCCGGACAACCTCTAAAAAACCTGTTTGATCCCACGCGGCATTATTAAATAGATCAAGCTTGTCTGACAGAAAGGTTTGAGATGAGTAAAGATTTAGGGCCAGTACAAATATTGGGTGCCGATTCAGTCGGCCAGCCAGGACAGCGCCGTTTCCGGCTTTACGCGCAGAGTCCACGAGGATCAGTGGTGTGCTGGATTGAGAAGGAGCAGCTCAACACCCTGGCTGTGGCAATCGATCGCGCTCTGGCACAGATTACCGAGGGGCAGGTACTGCGGACCGAGGCTCAGGCCGGGCAGACTGCTTCTCCCATCAGCATGCCGGCGGATTTTCCTCGCTATCCCGATTACGATTTCCAGGTAGCTCAGATTAGTCTGGCATATAATGAGAGCACTGCCCTGTTCCAGATTATCGCCTTGCCTTTAGAGATCGAGGAAGGGGAGGGGGAACAGTTGCGCGCGATTGTCAATGAGGAGGCCGCGATTGAAATTGCCTTTAGCCAGTCTCAGGCCCAGGATCTGACAAAAAACATTACCACCTTAGTTTCATCTGGACGGCCCGTTTGCCCTCTTTGTGGTACGCCATTGATGTCAGGAGAGCCTCATGCCTGTGTTAAGCAGAATGGGCACCGACAGATTGTACAGGTAATCGAAGGCGATGATGAAGAGTAGTTAATTGTATAATTTTTGAAAAAGGCAAAAAAATATGTGGGAGGGCACAAGCTCTCCCATTTCTTGTTCAGTCTATACAGAGGTATTTGTTCGCTTTCTGGAGATAGATTTCTTCGTTTGCTTCAATCATCAATTTGTGCATCACCACAATATCCGCCTCGGGCAGGCTCTCAATTGGCTGAACGCACAGCCGCATTATCGCTCGACCGTTCTCTATAACGTGAATGTAGCCACGGTTGCGTGGGACCCTATAGACGCGTCTGGGGCTGGTAGGGCTGGGAACCTCAAGGTAGCCCCGCCAGATCAACTGATGACATTGTTCAGGGGTGAGGACCGCGTGAAGCAGCTCTGACGCTCTACGCTCAGCACGAGACCAACCCTTAACGTGTGGTTGGAGCCACAACCAGGCCAGAGGTGAGAGTGCGAGCGCGATCAGAAGTATCCAACCCAGAATAAACGCCTGAGCAAGACAGGTCATCCGCCAACAACTCGCGGAACCATCACTATCTGCTCGGCCTGCGGATCAAAACGCTCGATTCTCTGAGGTGGTTTAGTAGTATCAATGCGAAAAGCGGTTGCGCCTCTCGATTTTTCCTGGGTAAAGATGCGTTCCGCCTCACGAATAGCGGCAGCGGCGTCAAGATCGCCCTCCAATGCCTTTTGCTCATTCCAGACAATTCGATCGTCACCGCGCCTGGACATTATCCGTAACATTCCCACAGTTGTGCCTCCTTCGTAGTCAGAGCCGTCGATATCGATCGGCGGACCTTCAACGATTTCTCGGTCATTCATAACTGAGCTACACTGGACAATTGAGGTACTACACGGTACGTTCAGAGATACACCTATTTAGAATGAAACTACAAAAGCTCTCTTTGCCGCTTTTGACGGTAAGATCCCACTGGTATATTGTACGTAACTAGATGGTCTTCCGTCAATGCTATTCCAGACTTCTTTAAAAAGACATTCAAGGGAAAGAAGGTCATTTTAAAAGAGGGGTGGCCGATCTACCGGCCATAGCAAGGGTGGCGAGAAAAGGAAACGCCCCTTGGGTGCGGTAGGAGCGCTTCGCGAAGCGTGCGCAAGGTGACGGGCCTCCTTCGATCTTTTTCCGCCTTTGCCAGCAGAGCCGCAAGATATGTTTCCCTACGACTTTTTTGTGGTGAAGAAAGCCGCGACCGCGCCGGGACCGGTGTGGACCCCAATTACCGGACTGAGTCGATAATGAACCATAGGAAGATCAAAATATTTCTTCAGCGCCTCTTCAAGCTGCTTTCCCACCTGCTCATTGGATTCCGCGATATTAACTTCCTCTAGTTCAGGACCGTCTTTTAGGATCTGCGTGATCCGCTCCAGGGCTTTTATCCGGGTGCGAGGGCGTTCGACCATGGAGACTCCCTCTTCCTTTAGCGTGATGATAGGTTTGACGCTCAGCATGTTTCCGAGCACCGCCGCCGCCGAGCCAATTCGTCCGCCGCGCCGGACAAACTCCAGGGTATCGAGCATTGCCAGCAGACGTGTGCGCTCGCGTCTATCCAGCGTATTGGCTCTAATCTCTTCCAGGCTTTTGCCCTCACGAGCCTCCTGGGCGGCGTGAAGGACCAATGAAGCCAGACCGGCACTGATATTTTTTGAGTCTATCACCTCAACTGGCACTTTCGGAAGATCGTCCGGCAGCGCGTTACTGGCGGTGCTGGCCGATTGATATGTTCCACTAATAGATGAAGCTAGATTAATCGAGAGAATGCCATCCGCGCCTTCTTTAATCAGATTCGTATAGGCTTCAGCAAAATGGCCGGGCGATGGTTGTGAGGATCGTGGCAGCTCTTTTGTGGTGCCGAGCCTCTGGTAAAAGCCAGCGTTGTCCATATCAACATTATCGAGGTAGGCGTCGTCGCCAAAATAGATAGTCAGCGGCACAACGGTAATACCCAGCTTTTTGGCTTCTTCCATTGGAATGTCCGAGGTGCTATCGGTGACAATGCGCACAGCCATGTGTATTGATCTCCTTATTCAGATTACTCAACCGAGAGTATGTAGGTGTAGTGAGGCTGGCCGCCGTTCACGACCTCCAGCTCCAGATGGGGATGTTTGTTTTTGATCCGACCAGCGGTCTGCTGAGCCTCTTCTTCGGTCAGGCCCTCGCCATAGTAGAGTGTGACTATCTCACGACTCTCGATCTGCATCCGTTGCAGCGTTTCGTCGATCACCGTATTGATTTTCTGGCTGGCGATCGCTAAATGTCCGTTGACAAGACCAATGAAATCACCCTCGCGCACACGGATACCGCCTATCTCCACGGTGCGGACAGCGGTTGTGATCTCCGCTGTCTGGATATTTTCGGCGGCCTCGGTCATTGACTGTGTATTGCTCTCGAAATCGGCCTCAAAATTAAAGCTGAGCATCGCCGCGATCCCCTGAGGCATCGTATCGGTCGGGATAATCTGGACCTTTTTATCGCAGAGATCGACAACCTGACGGGCGCTCATAATCACATTGTTATTATTGGGGAGCAGGATCACCTGACGAGCGGAAACCTGATTTACGGCCTCCAGCAACTCTTCGGTACTGGGGTTCATCGTCTGGCCGCCCCGGACAATCGCGGCCACTCCAAACTCTTTATAGAGGTTCTCGAAGCCTTCGCCAGAGACAACCGCAACCGTCGCAATTCCTTGCGCGTTTGCCTCATCATCTTGATCCTGATCGGCATCGTTCGCATGTTCGGCGGCGCTCTCTGCGGCATAGTTCAGGCTCTGGGCCTGAAGGTTCTCGATATTGACATCCAGCAAGCTTCCAAGGCCAACGCCGTAGTCGAGAACTTTACCGGGCCACTCTACATGGGTATGAACCTTGAGCATTTTCTCATCGCCGGCGACCACTGTAGAGACTCCGCCCATGTCGATAATTGTCTGACGGATCGTCTCCACGTCCAGATTTTCTCCCTGAAGCAGGAAGACTACTTCATAGCCAAACTCTTCTTCGATCTGCACTTTCCCCTTTTTGACAGGCTTATGTTCCACTGTCGAGAAGGTTGGGGGAGTGTGGAGCTTGGAGGTAGACACCTTATTGGCATCGCCGCGAATGTAATGGAGGATACCTTCCAGCAAGGTGAAGAAGCCCTGTCCACCGGCATCAACCACCCCGGCCTGTTTTAACTTGGGAAGAAGATCAGGGGTGCGGATCACTGATTGACGGGCGGCATTCACACAGGCCTGTATCAGGCCGATAAGATCGTCTCCATGATTGGCGCTCACTTGAGCGGCATCGGCGGTCTCGCGAACAACGGTAAGAATCGTTCCCTCGACTGGTTTCAGAACCGCGCGATAGGCCAGACGTGAAGCCTCGCTAAAGGCTTTAGCCAGATCTGCGGAGCCGAAGGTCTGTTTTTTGTCCAGACCTAACGCCAGCCCACGTAGCGTCTGTGAAAGAATCACGCCCGAGTTGCCGCGCGCGCCCATCAGAGCGCTATGAGAAAGCTTATTCGCGATGGCCCCTGCGGATGTATCATCGCTATTCGCAATTCCCCGAATGGCAGCCTGCATCGTAGCTGACATATTGGAGCCTGTATCTCCATCGGGGACTGGAAAAACATTCAGGGCATTGATGTTATCACGGTTCTCTTCCAGCCATGCGGCACCAGCGAGCATAGCCTTTTTGAGATCCTGACCATCAAAAATAGAGATGCGGCGTGGACGTAGGCGGAGCGTACGCGGAGTTTGTTCCTGCATAGTGGCTTATTTACCTTTTTTACTTGTTAGGGTTCTGGATCGACCGGTCCTGGTCATGGTGTTCATGAACGAGCCCCTGAATGTTCACATTTACCTGAGCAACTGAGACTCCAAGCATCTTCTCTATTGAGAATTTGACGCTGCTCATAATGCTATGAGCGATCTCAGACATGCGTAGTCCGTATTCCAGGGCAACATACACATCAACGATAATCTGGTCGTTTACAACATGGACCTGAACCCCATTATTGCTTTGTTCGTCAGGTAAGATAATGGCCTGTCCAGCCTGAAGACGCGGCGAAGCCAGCCCAACAACACCATAACATTCGCTAACAGCCTGAACGGCCATTGTATGAATTGCGTTAGGCAGGACCTCGATCCTCCCTAGCGATCGCGATCCATGCTCAGGTTGAATAGCATGTATTTTTGACATGCGCTATCTTCTCTCTCTGCTCTTGCCAAAGCGAGGTATCCCGTGATATACTCGCATGGCTTGCTTCAGGTTCCTCATTATTGGTTAATTGTCAGATCCTGATGCAGTATATCAAAGGCTCCAGGGATAATCAAGAGAAGAAGCGGAACCCCGTTTTCCGTGGGGATAGAGAGGAGAGAACCACCAATGTCTGGACGTTGTGACGTTTGTGAGCGTAAGCCGATGCACGGTAATAACGTGAGCTTTTCGCAGCGCCGCACCCGCCGTCGCTTTGTGTTGAATGTACAGCATCGCCGCATTGAGATCAATGGCGTTGTTCGCCCGGTCAATATCTGCACCCGTTGTCTGCGCAACATGAATAAACTGCCAAAGGTGCGCTAATAGCTGCCCCCAAATGGTGCTGGCCGTAGCTCCCTTGTCAGGAGAGCTACTCCCTCGTTTCGGGGGCTATTATTTTTTTACGCGTTTCTTTTCCGGTCAAAGTGGGTTCTGAGCTGTCCGCAGGCGGCGGCGATATCGTCCCCACGCTCGGCGCGCACGCTATTGCTGACTCCATGCCGTTGGAGGATCTGGCGAAAGGTGCGGATCGCTTCGGGGCCGGAGGGGTGATAATCCGCTGAGGTGGCATTCACTGGAATGCAGTTGACGTGAGCTAATCCTCCCAGCGGTGCCAGTAAAGCCCCGAGCTGATGTGCATGCTCAGGAAGATCGTTGACTCCGGCAATCAAAACATACTCAAAGGTGACCTGCCTGTTGGTTGCTGCGATATAGTCTTGGACGGCTGCGAGCAGTGCCGCGATTGGATATTTCCGATTGACTGGCATGGTTTTGCTGCGGAGCTCGTCCGTTGGGGCGTGCAGTGAGATAGCAAGATTTACCTGAAGATTTTCTTCCGCCAGTCGGCGAATCCCCGGTACCAATCCAGCCGTTGAGATGGTGATATGTCGTGCCCCTAAATTAAACCCATCAGGACTATTTAAGATCCTCAAGGCCTTAAGCACCGCGTCGTAATTATGCATTGGCTCGCCCATGCCCATCATCACTAAATTGGTGATGTGGTTTATCGGCTTACTACCGGGCAAACCTGCCGCCGCCCAGGGCGCGCTTTTCAGCTCGCGCGCATAGTAGAGGATCTGCGCGATAATCTCGCCGGCGCTCAGATGGCGATCAAAGCCCATCTGCCCCGTGGCGCAAAAGGTACACCCCAACGCACAACCCGCCTGTGAAGAGGCACAGATTGTCGCCCGAGCAGTGTTCTCGCCCAACGGTGGATAGAGCATCAGCGCCGACTCGATCAGGCGACCATCCTTAAGCTCCAAAAGAATCTTGCGTGTCCGATCGTCTTTGGACCTCAGCTCACTTTGAATAATTGAGGGGCCCAGGATGGCCTGCTCATCTAACATCTGACGCAGGTTCTGTGGCAGATCGGTCATCTCAGAAAAATCACTGACCAGCTTCTGATGGATCCATTTGTAGATCTGTTTCGCGCGGAAGCCTGGTTGTTTGCGTTCCGCCAGCCACTGTTGAAGTTCCGGTAGCGTCAGCCCAAGAAGATCTGTTTTCTGATCGGCGTTCTGTTTTTTTGAAATTTGTGAAACGGGTATAGTAGTCATAGCTCTCAATTATATCACGAGAAGGGTTGGCATATGTAGGAAAGCACATGATGCTCCTTATAAATCAGGGGATGCTTGGAGATTTTTTGAGACCCGGCTTCACTGGTGAAAGGACATTATGTGCTTTGTGGAAGATCAGCTATCTTTCCTGGTGCCTAGAAAGGGGTAACTTCCATCTGTCAACGACCGTTATAGTATAAAATATATCAGACGATATTTTCTAGATGCGCTTTGCGGAGCAGAGCGAGGAAAGCAGGACCCTTTTTATGACAACGACTGCGCAACAGAGTCAGGAGCCTTCTCAACAACAACAACATCATACACCTCAACCCAGTGTGCGCGAGGTTTTAAAGAACCGCCATTTTTTATTTATCTGGCTGGCTCAGTTGGTCTCTTTGACGATTATGAATGCCGCTAACTTTGGGGTGGTGGTAATTGTCAATGAGGTGACGCACTCGGTGTTGATGTCTGGTCTGGCGATTATTTCCTTTACGCTGCCAGCGGTTCCATTTAGCGCGGTCGCGGGTGTCCTGGTGGATCGCTTTAATAAGCGCCAGGTGCTCTGGATCAGCAATGTTTTGCGCTCGCTCGTGATGGTGATGGTGGTGATTTCTCTACTAATTAATCATACAAATATCTGGCCACTGTATGTTCTGACCTTTATGGCCTCGCTGATCGGCCAGTTTTTTACCCCTGCTGAAAGCGCCTCGATCCCATTGCTGGTGGGGGAGGAGCAACTGATGGCGGCTCTCTCTCTTTTCAATGTGACGATGACGGTCTCAATGGCGATCGGCTTTCTGGTGCTGGGCCGGTTGATCTCCAGTATCTTTCAGCCCTTTACGCTGAAGTTGATTGGCCTGACGCTCCATTTTGAGCCGACTGATATGCTGTTCGTGGTGGTCGCGGTGCTTTATCTGGCCTGTGCTGGTTTGATCCTCCTTATTCCTAAAAGTGCGTTTCAAGAGAAGCATCTGGACAGCCTCAAGGGGAGGGAGCGCTCGAAGAATGTGCAGGAAATTTTTAGCTCTCTCTGGACGGATATTGTGAATGGTTGGAAGGTCGTGCAGTGTGACTATCTGCTGCTCTACTCGGTGATCCAGCTTTCGGTGGTTGGGGTGATTATGCTGCTGATTGGTGAGTTGGCGGGTTCCTTTGTACAGCAGGTGCTGCATCGCTCGGCTGCGGATATCTCGTTTATCTTTGCGCCAGCGGCCCTCGGTCTAGTCGGGGCCGCCGTTATTATGCCACGCTTCGCGGGCCGGCTCAGCCAGCGCCGCCTGGCGACAATTGGCCTTGTGGCGGTCTCCTCAGGCTTCTTTCTGATACCGGGCTTTGAGTTTCTGGCTCATCTGATTGATCCCAAACACGGGAGTGACTCACTCTGGCTGCTCTGGGGAATCGTGCTTTTGATGGGTGTGCTGGGGATTGCGATGGCCTGTGTGAATATTCCGACGCAGACAATGATGCAGGAGCATGCGCCCGAGGAGAGCCGGGGCCGTGTCTTCTCTTTCCAGTTTATGATGTACAACGTGGGATCGATCCCGGTGTTACTATTCGCTGGTGTGTTCGCGCAGTTTTTAGGTTTTGAGCTACTCATGGTGCTGGTAGGCTGTTGTTTGCTGGCCTTTAGCGGCTGGGGGGTCTGGTTTACCGACCGTGGTAGGGCGCGTGAGGAGCGGGGGCAATCTGCTTGCTAATGAAGATATTGCCGCCCCTCTATTGCTTTGATAAAGATCAGAGTCGCTCGATGATGGTCGCGATCCCCTGGCCGACGCCAATGCACATGGTCGCCAGTCCATAGCGTCCCTGGCGGCGTTCCAATTCATAGAGGAGTGTCGTGAGAATTCTGGCTCCGCTACAGCCCAGAGGATGACCGAGGGCGATCGCCCCGCCATTCACATTCAGCTTTTCGTCAGGAATCTCCAGTTGTCGCTGGCAGTACAGGGACTGGGAGGCAAAGGCCTCATTGAGTTCCACAAGATCGATCTGATCGATGTTGAGCCCGGCCCGTTGCAGGGCCTTGCGACTGGCGGGGATAGGCCCCTCGCCCATCAGTCCGGGCTCGACGCCTGCCACTGCCGAGGCCAGAATCCGCGCCCGTGGGTGCAAACCCAGCTCTGTCGCTCTGGTGGCCGAGGCCAGAACCAGGGCCGCCGCGCCATCGTTAATCCCCGAGGAATTCCCGGCGGTCACGCTGCCTGTCTTGCTAAAGGCTGGCTTAAGCTTTGCCAGTTTCTCCAGCGTTGTGTCCCCGCGTGGATGTTCGTCGAGGGCTACGACGAGCGGTTCCCCTTTTTTCTGAGGGATCGAGACTGGCAGGATCTCCGCAGTGAAGCGACCTTCTCGCTGAGCTGTGGCGGCCCGTTGCTGGCTGCGGAGCGCGAAAGCATCCTGATCCTCGCGGCTGATCTTGCGCTTTTCCGCCACATTTTCCGCTGTCTCACCCATGCTATAGGGATAATACAGTTCTGAGAGCCGGGAATTAATAAAGCGCCAGCCGAGGGTAGTGTCCTCCATCTTCATAGAGCGATCAAAGGCCGAGGCAGCTTTGCCGATCGCAAAGGGAGCTCTGGTCATACTCTCGACACCACCAGCGACAAAAAGCTCGCCCGCTCCCACCTGGATCGCCTGGGCGGCGCTATTGACCGCTTGAAGTCCCGAGCCGCAGAGTCGGTTCACGGTCTGACCACCAACCCCGACCGGGAGTCCAGCCAATAGCAGGGCCATACGAGCCACATTTCGATTATCTTCCCCCGCCTGATTGGCGCACCCCAGGATCACATCCTCGATGTGGGAGCCATCAACATTGGCCCGGCGCAGCGACTCAGCGATCACCAGGGCCGCCAGATCGTCCGGGCGCACATCTTTCAGACTGCCGCCGTACCGCCCGATAGGTGTGCGTACAGCGGAAAGAATGACCGCATCTTCCATGATTTATTTCCCCTGGAAATTCGCTTCGCGTTTCTCAATAAAGGCCTGCATCCCCTCACGCATATCCTCTGTGGAGAATAGCATAAAGAAGTTGCGCCGCTCCACATCCAACCCCTGCTCCAATCCCGTCTCAAAGGCGGCCAGCACCGACTCTTTCGCCAGCCGGACGGCGACTGGAGCCTTTTTCGCCAGCTCGTTGGCGATCTCTAATGCGGTATTGAGATGTTCCCCTTTGGGAACCACCTTATTGATAAGACCGTGATCGGCCATCTCCTGGGCCGTAAAGTTTTTCCCCAGCAGCACCATCTCCATCGTCCGGTACTTCCCGAAGACGCGGGCCAGCCGCTGTGTACCACCGGCACCGGGAATGATCCCCAGATTGATTTCAGGTTGACCGAAGCGGGCGTTCTCGGAGGCGATAATTAGATCCGCGTGCATCGCCAGTTCGCAACCCCCACCAAGGGCATAACCACCAACCGCCGCGATCAACGGCTTGTGGAGACGGCGGATGCGGGCCCAGGCTTCAAAGCCACTGGTCATCATCTGTACGGGTGTTTTATTAGACATCTCTTTGATATCTGCCCCGGCTGCGAAGGCTTTATCGCCGGCTCCAGTGATGATTATCGAGCGGATCTGCTCATCATTATCGAACTCTTCCAGGGCGTCGGCCAGCTCGCTCACCAGAGCGAAGCTCAGGGCATTCAGGGCCTGAGGGCGGTTCAGAGTGGCGATTCCAACGTGCTCTTTGCGCTCAGCGAGAATATACTGATAACTCATCAGCGGTTGCTCCTTACAAATACGATAAGAGGCAGCGCCGCCCCTTACCAACAACATTTGTGGTCATCGAGACGTAAAATAGGCTGTCCCTCAGTATATCATCAGATCTGTAGCCACCGCCGCGTACGAATCCGATGGGAAATTCCCAAAGTTGCCACAAAAACGGAAAGTTGGGAAAGAGGACGCCCCTTTGGGCGCGGTAGGACGGCCCGTCGAGCGTAGCGAAGACGTGCCGCTTCTGGGGGTCCACCAGCAGCGTCGCAAGCAGCTTCCCTATGAGATCCTAATGCCTTAATTTACCGGGTCCATTTGCCTTCGGGATCACTGGCGCGGATCATTCGCAGCTCCTCTGGTGTTGGCGGCTCGGTTTCGTGGCAATCGGGGGCCAGCCGCAAGGGCCAGCCGGTCTGCTCCTGAACGTGCTCAATGCTGTTGCCGGGATGGTAGGATTGCAGCAAAGCCTCGCCCATTTCGGGATCAAAGCTAAAGACAGCCAGGGTAGTGATTAAGGCGTTGGGACCGCCTCGGGGCAGGCCAACTCGTTGACGCCATCCTTTGCCCGCGCCTCCTGAGGCGTCGGGATAGCCATAGCCGGGGCTGGTCACAAAATCTACACGCTCGCGAAAGCGATGTTTCTCATGCGGCATAATAATCGCTAGCCGCTGTGAGAGCGAAGCGATATCCGCCGCGCCACCGCTGCCGGGCAATCGGACTCTGGGCTGGTGCCAATCACCGATCACCGTTGTATTGAGGTTCCCATAGCGATCAATCTCGGCCCCGCCGATAAACCCTTGCTGCACCTCCCCTGATGCCATCAGGCCCATCAGATGTACCGTTCCAGTGGCCCAGAGGGCTCCCGCGATGTTTGGAGTATCGCCCATCGTGTAGAGCAGTTCCTCCGAAGGCGTGTCGCGGATCAGGCCGCACTCAAAAAGGCCCACACAATTCGGGGCATGCGTACGCTTTGCCAGCGCGAAGGCAATCAAGGGGAGGCGCATCCCTACAAAGACGCGCTCGCCATCGCGGATCTGGCGGGCGGCGCAGACGACCATTAGTTCTTGAGGGGTATACTCGCTCGCGGCACTCATGATTTTTCCTCCTGCTAGTAGCCGTAATCTACCTGAGCGGCATAGCGATGCTGTTTTACTCCCAGCCGCCGCTGGAGCTCTTCTAGCCCAAGCTTTTTCAGATACTCCTCGCGACCCTTGACGCCCAGCACCGATTCCGCCAGCCATTCCTGAAAGCCTGCCGGGCTACGTGTCCGTTTATGGTATTCCTGGTAAGCCCGATGATCCCGATTATAGTGGCCCTGAACCATTGAAGGGTAGGCTCCCCAGGGCTCATGAACCACCGCGCGTACCTTAAATGCTGGTCCTAAAACGCGGTTGGGATCGCTGATAATCACCTTATGATTCACCAGCTCTTCCGCCACAATCATCACATCGCGAGCCGCCATAAAAGCCTCAGAACTGATCCCGCTGTTCCCCCAGAGGTGGGCGTTTCCATCGGAGTCTGAACGTTGTACATGAATGATTGCCAGATCGGGTTTCAACGCCGGGATGAGCAAGATCGGCGACCTATCCAGAGGTGAGATAGTTCTCATAAATGAAGCGTTGTGGTCGGCCAGATCGCTGCCCAGCAGTGTTCGCGTGGGAATATAGGGAGCACCGAGCCCAGCAGCCAGCAAGGCCAGACCGATAGTAAAGTTGCTTTGCTCCTCGATAATGAGCGCGTGAGGCTCAGCCTTCTCGACGGCGCGTCGGTAACAGTGTCCCAACCCCTCACTCACATTTCCAACCCAGGCCGCGCTAATCTTATTGACACAACCCGCTCCAATTAACTGATCGAAGAGGATATCCGAGATCGGTCCGATCAGGGTCAGATTCTGTTTGTGCTGACGAATGATCTCATGCCCGGCGGCGAAAGGGATCAAAGGCTCCAGGGCCAGGCCCAACGCGATCGAAGAGCCGTTCGCGACATAGCGCGAGATCGCCTCAGTCATTGTCAGAACTTTACTCATAGTGGCGTGTACTCCATAATCAAATTGGCGTTATCGTCCGAAACAAGAATCCGGTTATCTGGTGTTACCAACAGCCCCTGAGGTTCATTAAAAGGTTTCGCGTCCAATGTTTCATGCTTACCAGTTTTTAGATCGACACGGATCAGACTATGAATCTGCTGTTTGAGATCTACGACCAAAAGATTTCCATCGCGGTCGAGCGCCACATCATCGGGCATGCCGAAGCCGCCCAACTTACTTTTATGACCTTTAGGATCGATCTTCAAGACCGCGCCTCCACATTCATCGGCCACATAAATATTGCCCTGAGCATCGTTCACCGCGCCCACCGGTCGCTTCATGCCCGAGGCGATCAGCGT
>CAXTTV010000027.1:0-35905 GCA_964247295.1 uncultured Ktedonobacteraceae bacterium
AACGTCCATGCACCAGAACCAGAAGAATGAGCAAGCAGCCAAAGGAGAGCAGATCTATACCCCAGCAAATACGATTGCATAGCTAAAAGATCTGCTCCAATCTGCTCTCCTCATCTCCCCGCTGCTCCTGCTGCTCCCTCTCAAACATAGCTTTTTATTTGGCCTAGAGAAGACGTGCCACCAACTCCGGGGATTGCCGCTGGGAAGAAGCTGCGCCCGTCGGAGAACTTCATCTAAACTACATCCTGGAGCTCTCAAACGGTTGAACGGTCAAACGGTTAGATGCTTCAAAGCCGCCAAGCACCACAGGCCCACTCAGTTCCATACTGGCCCACACTCGCAGTTTAGCCAGGGCCAGTAGCAGAAAGCCTCATCCTGCCATCACAGTAAAAATGTCGCATAGGCAACGTTTTTAGGGCTGCCCACATGCAAGAAGTTTTTGAGCGTTAATCTGTCTCCTCTTTTGGGGATAGAGGCTCTTCCATTCGGCACATCTTTCCGGGTAGAATATCCGAAAAGAGATGCACATATAAGGGAGACTCTAGCTATGCGTTGGTTCAGGAAACATCTATGGAACATTGGGATGGCAATTATTGGGACGTTACTCCTGCTCCCATCCCTAAATTTGAGTCCGCTGTTAGCCGCGAATGCACAAGAGAAAATATCCAAAGGAGCAACGCCTACAACCGTCACAGTGCAAGCAACGCCGACAGAAGATGCGACAGTAACAGAATTGAACAAAGAGCAACTCACTCAACAGGTCGCCGGACAACAGCATACCTTGGATAACTGGGCCTGGAGTAACCTGACAACAATCCTTTCTAGCCTCCTCTCAACGCTGGTTGTGATTATCGGTATACTCGTTGGCTTTCGGCAGTGGAGAGTAGGCCGAGCCGATACTCAAAAGAAAGAATTAGAGGACAAACAAGCGACTCAAGACAAAGATTTGGAAGATCACAAAGCAGAGCGAGAGAAGCGTGCAGAAGAGCGCTTTCAGGCTGCTGTAACAGGATTAGGAGATCCCAAAGAAGGGGCTAGGATCGGGGCCGCTATTCTACTACGAACCTTCCTACGTCCAGGATATGAACCGTTTTACATGCAAGTCTTTGATCTTGCCGTTGCTAATTTGCGTCTTCCGAGAACGGCTTTTGTACCAGAAGAAGATCCAGATGCCTTGCACACGCCTACACAGGTAGACCCAAAGACACCTTTGCCACTCACTACACTCAGTAGGGCCCTCATCACCGTCTTCAGGGAATCTTTTCCACTTGCTCGAGACACAAGCAGAAGCAATGGTAATAAGAAAAACGCTCTTCAATCGCTCGATGCCACAGGTATCCAACTCGACCATGCCTATCTCAGTGAGGTTGATTTGGACTATGTGTGGATGCCATGGGCATTCTTACGAGAAGCTGATCTTGAGTCGGCTCATCTCAATGGAGCTCATCTCGCTGGAACCAACCTCACTAAGGCTTATCTCGCTGAAGCTCATCTTAATGGAGCTAATCTCTTTAGGGCCAAGCTTGAAAAGGCGTATTTGAGAAATGCTCATCTTGCTGGAGCTGATCTCTCCGAAGCTGACCTCTCTGACGCCGATCTGAGACAGGCTGATCTCTCTGACGCTGATCTGAGAGAGTCTAATCTCTCTGGAGCTGATCTTGAGTGGGCCAAGCTCAATGGAACGTATCTCTCTAGAGCCCGTCTTCAAAAAGCTGATCTCTCTGGAGCTTATCTCTCTGGGGCCAAGCTTGAAAAGGCATATCTGAGATATGCCAATCTCTCTGGAGCTGATCTGAGATTTACTAATCTTTTTGGGGCTTTTCTTTCTGGGGCCAATCTCAATGGAACCGATCTGAGTAGGACCAGTCTCCCTGGAGCCGATCTGGCGGGAGCCGATCTCTCTGGGGCCAATCTCAATGGAACTAATTTGAGTAAGGCTAATCTCCTCGAAGCCAATCTGACCAGGGCCAAGCTCAATGGGGCCAATCTGACCAGGGCCGATCTAACGGGAGCCGATCTTTCCGAAGCTGATCTGAGATACGCCAATCTCTCTGGGACTACGATCGAGAAAGCGAAATCTTTACAAGGGACGAACTTGAGCGGCGCTCAAAGCTTGACGAAAGAGCAAGTAGAAGTGTGTAAAACACGAGGGGCCATCTATAAATTCTCCACAACTCATGTATCCCAACTACCTGCTGCCTTCCCATCAGTACAAAACGATGATACACAAGCCTTCTCAGATCCTCGTACTCAAGCAAATACACCATCTCCTAATCCAAATACAGGTGACACGACTTTATCTCGGCAAGAACCGAAATTATAAAGAAGCATTTCTTGTACTTAACTTAATTGGGCATAAGTGGGGAAGAGATGCAGTCACCAGCTCCCAAACTGCCCCTAGTTAAACCTAATTGTCAGAGTCCAAAATAAATAAAACACCACCAAAACTCTTTTTAAAAGTCGCATAAGCGATTAAAAGGGCTCAAACAACACATAATGGGTCATAATGATCATACCCATTGGATTGCAAACGCGTTCGCGAGGGCTCTGCGGTAAACAAGGCATTTTGCCCTCGCTCAGAAGATCCACTGCCCCTTCTATACTCAGCGCTACTTGCTAGAAGTCATCTACTGTTCTCACAAGAATTGAGCAAAAATAACTTCATTTTCCCATTTTCTTTAGGAGAGTCCTATGCTTCTGATAAACCAAATTTCTTACGATAATGGTTAAGTTGAACGAGATCAACGTCAGTAAGCTCCATCGTCTAGATTGCCAGCAGTCTGGATCTTTCTCAGGCAGAGTGAGCAGATCACTACTTTTGGCAATACAGTCAAGGACCCATTCAACATCTGATTTGCCCTCTTCATAACTGAATGGAAGCATAAAAAGTTCTGCTTCAAAAGAAAGTCCTTGGAGCAAGTCGTTTAACACGTCTCGTAAGGTTTTAAGTTCTAAAAGGGTCATTTGCTCTTGAGGTATTCTCTGTGTAAAATGAGCTATCTGCGTGTTACGGAGCTTTCTCGCCTTCTCGAAGAGGTGCTTGGCCTGCTTATCAAAGCGCAGGTTAGCAAGCTTCTTCTTAATTACTGAATGATATTGAGGTTTTACCATCTCAAGAAGATCGTTTTTTAGATGTGGAAGAGTGTACACATCCTTTTCTTGATCACTGGCGACTTTTATAAGTAATAGAATGCAGGCTTCAAACATGTTTTTTATTAGGAGTGGGAAGAAAAAACCATCGTCCGTTCGCCCTTCAGCAAAAAGTTCATAAGGGAAGGTAAGGACGTGTTCAAGGATGTAGATATTGCTATTTAACTCAGCCACACGTAAGAAAAATATATTTATATATTCCTGATACTCTGTTCTTGCTTCTTCCTTAAAGATATCTTCATGAGGCAGAGAAACTTTGTCAAGTCGTTTTGCTATAGGCAATCTTGTTTCCATTAAATTCTCCTTATTTTTAGCTGGCAGATTGCTCCACACTCTTTAAAGTGTCGCATAGACAACGCTTTCATGATAGCACCCCCGAAAACGCAGTATGCATGAGTGGCAATCCAATATAGGCCCCTCACTAGATCCTCAACAGGGAGTTTGCTTGCTGGGTAACTCCATTTCTTTATTTGGATAGTGAAACATTCAACCATTCAAACGCTTTCTCACCGAGGTTTTCATCAATTGCGAGGTAAAGAGAGCCCTAGCCGCCAGCAGTGATACATGAGAGCAGTCGGGCACTTTCTGATATATAAGGAACTCCCTCATTAAAAGGTAATGTCCTCGCGAGAAGCAATATGTTAGCTCATATCATCCAAGAGAGAGAGTATATGTAATAACTCTGCTCGCCCGGCGGCGCTCGCTCCATTGTGCAAGCGATTGTGGACGCCCTCTGACACATGTCTTGGGCGTACTCCAGAATGGTCAGGATGCCTTTGCAGCAGATCCACTAGTTTCCAACACTCCTCAATCACACGGAGTTCCACGTCCCGTTGCTCGATCTCAGCAAACAGGCGTTGAGCGCGGACGAGAAGCTCAGCCCGACGACGGGCGCTGGCAACACAGACCAAATCCTTCGCCAATTCAAAATAGATAGTAATATTCTTACTATTCAACTGGTCTATGTGCTCTCGGAGGAAGGTTTCTTTTGCCTCAAACGAGAGTGACGCAAACTCCGTCTCAACAGGCAGAGGGGACTGGAGCAGGATGCCCGCTAGCGCTTGGTGTTTCTGTGATGGATCTATAAAGTAAAAAAATTGATCGCCAATCAATGCTTTCATCAAATCTGCCCGATAGACGGCAAGAGCGACCCGATGCGGGGAAATGTCGAGGGCACCTTCTTCAAAAATGGCAGAAGAAAATCTCCATGCAAAATGGTCAAAAAAGCTGGCGAACAGCCCATCGTCTAGCCGCAAGCCCAGCCGACGTAAGGCCCTATCATATCCGTGGATATCCTCGGATGAATACGAACGAAGATCTCTCTCATCAATGCCTGCCCGATCTGTGCCATACATACGCAGGTTCTCTCGTAACCCTTGATTAAAGATACGGACTAAAGCACCGTGAGGCTTTAGTCCGAGATCAGCAACAAATGGAGCGATCTCCTGAAATTTTTCCTGGGAGGTCGATCCCATTAACAAGCGTTCGATCATCTCTTTTGTCCCCCAGATGTCTATCGTGCAAGTTCCCTTCCGCACCTTTTCCTTTGCTGAGAAGATACAAGTTTTGTTTTTTTTACTAAACAAACGTCACCAAAGACAGGCACACAGAAGAATTCTATGTCCTGACGCTCCTTCTTTCAACGAGCAGGGGTCTGATCTAGTACAGATCAACAGGTCGGTATCTTTGCTTTATTTTAACCAGTTTTTGGCCGCAATAGTACTTCCACCTTTGAAGATATCTTCTGCCTGATCAACAACTTCCTGTATACTTTTATTTGACTCAGTGAAGATAAGTGATGGTCTATCCTGATCTTTAGCGGATTTGATCAGGACCCAGGAGATCAATGGAGCAATGGGATTGCCTTTGTTCAGTTGGGGTATTGCCAGTACCTGTTCCGCGATGTTCTCCTCATTCATAAACAGATTAATTTGCAGGGCAGTACATTCTGTGCAACATAAGTCTTCCCGTTTCAATTGTGGGAGATCCTCTATTTGCTCTTGAATAAGAGTATTCCAAACAGCATTATCAAGATGTTCAATTGTAAATACCGGTGAGGAGAGTTGTTCGAGAGCACTAATGAGATCAAGATAGTTTTCTAAACGATACCTTGCAAAGTACTTTTTCCCACTTGTTTTCTTAGAACATAGATCACAGATCCGTTCGTTTGTATTCTTATATTGTTTAACCCAAACGAATATAATAGGCTTATGCTTGAACGATGATCGTTTCACGATACCCCCTCTATTGCTTCTTCGAGAGAAAGCAATTACCTTGCGCTCCATTGCCCATCAAATATAAGAGTGCTGCTACTACTTGTTTATTTTAGTGATATTTTGCAAAGATGGCAACACATTAAAAATTGTCTTCGCTTATATCTCTTTGTATTAGAGTCCTATCTTCTAGCACGAATTAGAGATTTTACGTCACCTTTCTAACATCACCGGGGATAAGGTGTTATCTGCAACTCTCCGCGACACCAAACGTATAATGAAAAATAGCCAGTAACCAACCATAAAAGTGGATACCCCAGCCGCCCATCTCCGTAGCGCGTCCCCTAATCACCAGAATTTTATTAAATAATGAGTGATACACATGCCTCTGAAGACTGGTAACATTTCGCCACAGCATCCACGCGCCGATACTGGCCGCATTTACCTTAAACCTCGTGATGAGGAGATAATGAAAATAATTGCTGAGCAGGGCGGCATGCGCTATGACCAGGTAGGAATGTGGCTTTCTTTCTTTCCCGAATGGCAGAGTATACAGGAGGGGCACCCACGAGAGCTGATCCGAGGTGAGGATGGCCGAGAGCGCCCCAGAGGGCTTACTCCTTTGACCACCAACGCAGTTCGGCGTGTTGTCAGGCGATGGCTCCGTAAGGGGTACGCAACATACGACCGTCTTCAGGCCAATAAGCCTTTTTGGATATGGATGCTTGACAGCTATATGGAGGAATATGGGCTTCCTTACGCAGGCACCAGGCCATCAAAAAAAATGTTACAACACCTTTATCAGATAAATGAGGTACGTATCATACTGGCTCGCTCGACCCAATTTCCTCGCCACACCTGGCTTAGCGAACGTTCCATTATTGCTGAACGTGAAGAAGCTATGCCGGAGGTAACGTTCGCACACCCCCCAGATGGAGCCCTGCTCTTGGAAAACGGGAAGAAGATTGCGATAGAAATTGAGCGATCGATCAAAGATTATCAAACGTTAGAGGAAATACATCTCGATCTTCTCGAAAATTATATACAAGTATTTTATTTTTGTACTCAACAAGTGGAACCAGTGTTACTTAATGCACGCTCAAAGCTTAACGATGATCAACAGGAACGGATTGTTATCTACGCAGTCCTCAACGACTGAGGAGGCATATGAAACAACACTTCTATCTACCACAACGTTCTCTTCAGAAAATGCCTCGCTATAGCTGGCGGATAATCTTCTTCACACTTATTGTTGTAATTGGAGCTCTTCTTGCGCTGCCAGCATTACTTCTTGGGGCCGTGCTTCAGCGAGCTGCTGCGAAAAGTTGGGATCACCGAGATCGCTGGGCTGGCATTTGGGGGTTCGCGATCCTCTCCACTGCTGGATATATTACACTAGGATGGTTTTTCCATGTCTATACCTTTTTCTGGCACACCTTAACAAATGACATTGGGCAGCACCTCTTTAACACAACACTTACCAGTTTATTAGAATTTGGGGGGTATCAGATACTCCTGGCTCCAGCCATCGCCCTTTTGCTTGAGGGGGTCTATCCACAAACAAGGCAAAACGTGGCTAATCATTCCATAGCACTACTGACACCGCGAGAAGCTTCAAATACATCCGTTGTGCCAGCAAAAAAGGATCGCCCACGAGCTACCATCATTGGAGCACCAACAGATATTGAGGGAGAGATGGTCGTCGGACAGGCTTTAGATGGAACCCTCTGGCAGTGGGTACGGGCTGGCTGGCTCTGCTACCCCCCAGATGCACTCACGCATCATGCACTTCTACTGGGTAGGCCGGGCTCAGGCAAGAGCAAAACCGCTATGCGCCTCGCTTATGGAGCTGCCCTTGCTTACGGAATGAAAGTCTTCTATATAGACGGAAAAGGAGACTGGGATACCGCCGCTGAATTCAAGCAGGTCATGTTAGCGGCTGGCGCTGCCCGTATAGGTGTTTTTCCTGGTGACAGGCACAACGGCTGGTATGGCTCGCGCCAGGATGTCATTAACCGTCTTATGAACTGTCAGCATTATAGTGACTCTTATTATGCAGGACACGCCCTGAACTTACTTAAATATGCATTCTACCTTCCTGGTCATGAGTCACCAACAAATAGTCAGGAACTCTTAGACCGCCTCTACCCATCAACGTTGAAACAACTCTATAAAGGATCGCCAGAGTACGCCTACCTGCAATCGCTGAGGCAAGATGTAATCTGGGGACCTCATAGCCGATATACAGCACTCTTCAATGCAGTGGGGAATGGGCTCGACGGTGAGTGTGGCTTTGGTAACTGGGATGCAGCTTATTATCTACTCGATCAAAAACGCATGCAGCAGCAGAGCGCAATTTTTGCAAAATTGCTGCTGGATGACTTTGAGCTATACATTGCTCTGCGCAATGCGCAACCAGGGCCGCATCCACGCGTCATGCTGATTATCGACGACTACAGTGCTTTCAGTGATCTCGTAAGTATTCGGGATCTACTTGAACGTCTACGTAGCGCAGGAGTTGCAGTCATTGCGACGGCTCAAGGTGCCCGTAGTCTCGGCCCTAATGAGCAGGAACAAGAACGGCTGTTGGAGAGTGCAGGTGCCACAATCCTCCACTCCTGCATTCTCCCAAAAAGGCTGGTACAGGTAGCAGGAACTCAACGCACTCCTGATCTCACACATTTCATTGAGGATGACAACAATGACCGGGGGCCAGTATTGAATATGGCAGTGCGAGCTAGCGTTCATATGCGCGAAGAAGCGAGCATTGATCCCAATGATGTACAGCAACTCAGTACAGGAGAAATCTTCTTAGCAACTAATGGCTGCTATCAAAGAGCACAAGTAGAGGCTGTTCCCGTTCCTGATATAGATATCCAGCGAACGCGCGACCAGCTCACAACAAGAGCTATGAAGGAGGAACAAGACTACGAGGCTACGCAAGCCGCAAAATTTTCACGCAAACGACCATCAGCACCTCGCCGACAGACAAAAGCGAAGCTGACTCCATCCGTTTCACCTAATACCTTAGAACAAACTTCCCCTAGCTCATTAGCCAAACATTTGAACGTTAAAACACCTAATACAATATTAACAGCCTCAGAGCAGGTTTCTACCCAGACCTCACAGATGCCAGCAAGCCAGAAGAGTCCGACATTAGAAGAGAAGGCCTCAGTGAAGCCTAAAAAACTACAAGATTTGCTCTAGTTTAACCCTAATCATTTTAATGGTTAGACGATTAAACGTTTGTTTAGTAGTAGTGTAGGATTGACACCTATATCAACCATGATAGCAAGCTGCACAGAATTGATGAAAGACAATCAATCTCTTCTTATCATGTTAGAGAAAGTGAAGGAATATGGGTTACATGCTACTATTCTTTATGATCCTGGCCGACATTACAGGAGCGTTCATTGCATACTGTTTTGGTACGTTTCTGTATGGCCGTTTAGTATGGGGAGCTGCTTTCTGGCATTGGTTAGGAGAGCATTTATATATTGTTGAGCGGATCATTAATTTTTACTTACATGTCTCCCCATGGTGGCATCAGCAGTTCTTGAGAGCGAGTACAGCTCTGACTCATACTGATGTCCGGGCTTGGGGATACCTGTGGATCATTTTCTTTATCGCCCTCAAGCTTGCCAGCATTCAACGTTCAATACGCCGCCTACTCAAAGAACGAAAAGGATTGGGGAAACCGTATCCTGGCGATATGGAATGGAGTCAGGTAGAAGGGTGCTACCAGCAGTTTCGCAAAGCGGCACTTCAGTATCCACCACCAATAGCATTTAGAACGCCGCATAGCTTCCGCTATAAGGTAGGAAAGGACAGCTATGAAGTTGAGTTTATTGGGCAACGCCTTGTGATTGGCGAACATCTCCTCACGCGAAATAATCGCCATCTTCCTCCACTCCTCGCCCATAACTTGGCATACTTTAATAGCGCCGATTTGTGGTTTAAGCTTTTTCTCGATTGTTGTCCAGACACTTGGTTCATCCGCTTCTGCATCATAGGCATGCCCATTGCGTTAAGCACACTCATACGAGAATATATATGGCCGATCGTTTACTGGAAAAACCGTGTGTTTGTTGCTGATATGTTTGCTTGCCAGCTTGGTCAGTGTGATGCTTTAATAAAAACTTTAGAGGCTCGGAAGTCTTACCAACGTAGGCGAGGCCCATTTCGCACTGAGCCATATATCCAAGAGCGGATCAACCGCCTTAAACATTGGCGGATCAATCAAAAGAACCCAACACAATCGTCCACCATTATCCATTAAAAAGCAGCCCTCATATGGGCCGCTTCGCTAGTGGGAAAAGTGTGCTCACTTGCCTTTACTGCTTCGATTGCATAGATCGACGCGCTTCCAAGAAAAGCTGCTTCACTAATTTTTGATGTATAGCCTCTAACATCTGCTTAGCAAGAAGATCGGATACCTTTTTCTTCGCAAGCCATACAATCGAAAGAAAGATGATGGTCTTGTCATTTCCAGCCCTGCCAATCATAGCTATCACTCTATAAATCTGAGTTTCTTGATCGGATGTCAGTTCTGACATCTGAAGGTCTAGAGAGCGATAAAGCTTTTCATACTCCTGATCACCAAACCTTCGACGGAATTCCGCCTCAAGGACAGGTCCAGCCTGAGCAATAGTAAGATTACTAATATTACTCGTATCCATGCTTTTCCTCTAAAATTCTCTCATATGAGATTTTCTTCGTGCGTAAACAATCTTTAACATATAACCGGTTTCTAATATCGAATTTATCTCAATTCCGAAGTCGCGCAATTTCAGTCTTGTTCTCGATAGAACGTTCCGTAGTGGTCGTAATTCCTGATCCCAAGTTCCATCCTCCATCGCTTCCTGTAACATTTTTCGTGACTCTAAAACATTTTTTTCGGAAATATACCCTCCATAGTTGAAACTCGCAAATAACACTTCATAGGGACAGTAATCTGGATAGGACTCGATCAATGGTCTTAACACACTTAACTCACTGCTTGTGAAGAGCTGTTGTGCTAACAACCGGGGTCCCTCGTGATTATAGGATAAACAGGACAGCACTCCTAGGGCTTGATTTAGGGCCAGTATCTGATCCTGCGGCAAAAGTCCAGGCAAGGAGAAATGCATAACACTCTCCATAGAGATCTCTTTTTTCTTGCCTGGACGCGGATACTGTGGCTCCATTAGACGGCCTCCACACTGAGAAAGGCCATGATTTGCGCCATCTCCTCATCGGAAACTTTAGGATGTTGCACTTTGTCATGATGTTCTACATCGAAATGGCAACGACAATTCATGTTGTTGCAGTACGGATACTGAGGATGGTCAAAAGTAACGGTTGCATTTTCGTTCTCATTTCGGGTCGTTGCATCAATGAATTGCATATCGGTACTTCCCTTCTTGCATGCGAGAGCCAGCTATGCTATCATCAACAACATAGGCGGAACTTCCCGCTGCACCGAGGTCAGGGGCTAATCTGATACCTCGGTGTTTTTTGTTATGTTTCAATTCTACATTTAAACGTCCAAACGTCCAAACGTTTAAGCAGCCAAAAAAATGAACGTTCTATTTTAGGGGCATTTGCTCCAGCCTGACAATAAATCTATTCCATACTCTTTACAACGATCATAAGCTTCAGCGCCCCTTTTCACATATGTCACACTGCCATTAATGGTAAGCGTTCCTTCATCGGAAGATGTCACATCATACGTCGCCCTTGTGCCATTTTTACCGTAATAGTATGCGGTACCAGTCTTTAGAATGCGGAAGGGGATATCCCCGCCAAATGCTTCACCTATGCTTGTTCCCCAAGGATTTTTTTTCTTTTCTTTCTCCATATCCGTTTCTCCTATTCTGGCTTATGGTAAACTCTTCAAAAGTATAAACAACCATTAGAAAGCTAGCAGGCATGAACATCAGCTTAGAGCCCATAAATGTGGTAGTAGGTGTCATCAAACTGGCTTTGAGATACTGCTCTACGTGAGTATCCGCCTTTCGGATTATGCTCTACAAGGTGGTAATACACAGAAGCTTGGCTATCTCCCTCAGACGCCGACACAGAAGTCTCTTCAACACCCCACAAGTCTGTAAAGCTCTTGTTTGTTGTCGAGTAAGATTGCAGCATCGTGTCAACAGAGGTCTCATTAAGTGTTAGGATTTCATGGGGACGATTTTTGAAACGAAGTGTAAGGTAGCGAATAATCATGTACATATCCCTTTGTAACCTCACAAAAGCTAGATAACCTACCTTGATCATGGATCTACCTAAAATGTACTCTCATTTAATCAACAATAACATTTTAGAATGTTGTTGTCAACAAAATACTATCAGTACTACGTCTAATTGACAAGAAAATTCTTCACTGTTATAGTCATGAGTACATTTTTCTTGGAGAAACAAATGCAGCAACATGAAGAGACGCAAGACGATCAGCTTACAGCAGCTCAGGCTGCGACAGTCCTCTCAAAAAACAATGGCAGGGAGATCAAACCTCAGTATCTTAACCAACTGGTGCGCCAGGGGAAAATTACAGCTCACAAACTTGATGCTCGCACAAATCTTTACCGGCGTGGTGATCTTGAGGGGATCATCGTGGCTTCGCGAGGAGGCAAGCACAAACAAGATCACAGCAGAAGGACGAGGGGAAAACCAACAGAAAAATGAAATATAGATATAGCTGATCAAAGTGACTATTCAAATTGTGTAGCCTGATAATTGTGATGTATAACCAGACTGGTGCCTACATACAAAAAAGCGGTTCCTACAAGAAGCGAACCGCTTTCGTTGGTAAGTGTCCAGACGCTCTGTTATTCAGGCTCTTTGGGCTGTATGCTTAGATACTGGTTGACAAGATCAACTACTACTTTAGACATGTCTTGTTCAATATCAACACAGTGCATCTTAAATCGTTTGAATAGTGGTCGTGGCATATAAACAGTTAATCGGTGCTCATCTTCCACTTTTTGGTTTACCGATTGAACAGTTGTGTTTTCAATTGTTTGTCCCTTATACTCTTCTCTTCCTGCCGTAGGCTGTCCTGGTACCTTGATATTTTTGAAACGTCGCCGCATAGGATCATTAGGGTCTTGTGCCACGATGTCATCCTCTCTCTCTTGTTCTTTGCTCTACAAATTCCGCTAACTGTGTATACCACTTTCGCATCTCCTGGATCGCCTGTCGAGGAGAATGCTCTTTCGGCCAGTAGCTGAATACTGATCGTCCCACGTCATAGGCATCTTTCTGGATGGTTCTTTTACGGATCTCAAACGGTGTGACTAAACATCCTTGTTGATCCACTAGTTGCTCACGCATGATGCGCAGCGTGCGAGTAGAAATGCTGCTATCCTCGACCTTATTGGGAACCACAGCGAGAATAGGAACCACAATGTTCAATTCCTCACGCAAACTGTCAATTTGTTCAAAGAAAAGCTCTATTGCATTTAGACTTGTCGTTTCTGCTTCAACTGGGACGATTGTACCGCCATGGATGGCTGCTGCCACGAGAGCATTGTCAGTAATTGGGCCTAGATCTGGAGGAGTGTCAATAATGATGCGATCATACACATCCATTTTTAAGATCTCCAGCACAAAATCACGCAGACGGTTCTCACGATTACGCTGCACGCTATGGAGCCATCCCTGTAGATTTGTAAGCTCAATATGTGAAGGTACAAGATCAAACTCTTCATAGGGAAGTACTCGAATGAGCTGGTTAGGAGTGATCTTTTGCTTCTTTTTCGCTGCACTCCCCACCATACTTGTTGCTTCGGGGATCATGGCCTGAAAGAGTGAGGGGCCTGGCGCTCTATACAAATCTATGGGTGTAGCTTCGCGCCCTTCCTTTTCCGCCGATTCTGCTTCTTCCTCTTCGATAGCCAGCCACCCCTCCAGCTCTGGAGTGGTAGGTATCCCACGCTTCTGGCGAGCCTCTATCTCCAAACTGGCGCTCCAGGTTAAGCCTCTAGCAATATGTGCGCTAGGATCAGTCTCGATTAAAAGCGTCTTTTTTCCCCTAGCTGCTTCAGCACCGGCTCCGCCAATAGCTGTTGCAGTCTTCCCGATACCCCCTTTTTGGTTCCCAATGGTATAAATTTCAGTTTCCTCTGCCATATCCTCCCTCTCTTATTCAGAAATATGAAACGTCTAAACGTTTAAGCAAGAGAACAGCTAGACAGCCAAACGGTTAAAACCGCACCTCCTTTTATAAGGTAGCAGATGCAGCTAAAGATGTCTACTCAGGAAAGATGGTTAACTGTTTAAGCATTTGAACAGTTAACCATCTTTCTATTTAAACTATTAAACGTTCAAACGGTTTCTTGCTCTTCTTTAAAGAGAAGGTTGCGGGCCTGTTTTAGAAGAGGAACTAGTCTATCCTTTGGCCCATGGCTAGCATACTCTACCCAAGCGTCGCGCCCAGCATCAATACCTTCTATTAAGGTGGGGAAATCCAACGCTGTTCCAACACATATAAATGCGTAACCAGTAGCATGATATTCACACCAGCCATTACCTAGATAGTCCTGATATACAACAGCATGTTGGCAAGGTTGATGTTTGCATTCGGTTGTCTGAATGAGCATACTACCCTGAAGTTCGATTGCGATCCGGCAGGCGCAAAAGATAGGTCCATGACCAGCCGTTCGCGCGAAGGCAAACCACCCTTGATATCCTTGCCGAATAGTTAAAGTAGTGTCTAAAGCGATTGAGCAATAATTAAGCTTCTCACCCAAATTTATCAGACAACCGTGCCCATTGCATTCTTCACACCACCAATTTCCTCGACAATCTTGATATTGCCCTGGCCGGAGATGGTCATGGCGACCATTATAAATTGCTCGCTCAGTTGTACACCACACATGATGTTTTTCTCCAGGGATCGGGATATTAAGCATTCGGCAGAGATGCACAGCCTGACTTGTAGCTTGTGCGATTTTGATTGGGTCAGCTACTTTTAAAAAATCTTCCCAGCATGATACCCCTTCTCCCACATATACGGTTGTGCCAGAGCCATCACGTATCAACTCCGTGTAATCAAGAGTGCTCCCCAGAAGCTGAAGATAAGAGATAGCAGGATCTGCTGACAACGTTTGTGTAGAAGAACTGTTCACAAATATCGCGACTGCGGCTCTTTCTCTCTTTACCACCATATTATTATTAACCGCTGACTCTTGATCAACCAGGAGCTGTGCCACATAGATAAGGCGGGTTAGATCTAGCTCAAACGTGCGCCCAACATATACCTTTCTCAAACGCTTTTCCTGCTTACGATAGGCATACCAGTAATCTCCTCCACGTGCCCGGCGCTCGCGGCGTACTGTGTAGTGGGTACCTGTCTCACTGCTAAATCCGAAAGATGGAATAGCATTTACATCAAGCCATATGCGCCATTCTTGTGTGCCTGGGTACGGTTCATCGGTGTATCTCCCTGGCTCCAGTAGTGTTCTATATTGACCCTGTTCAAAAACAACAGAGGTATTTGCCCTTCTTGCCATATCCTTTTTCCTGTTGGGTAACTCAAAATTTTTATAAAAAGGACCAGGTAGAAGATGTTCTCTACCTGGCCGCCCTACACGTGTTGTAAAATACCTGTTCCATTCTTTATGATAGAATGATGATGGTGCCCCCGGATTGCAGTCAGGATGGGTGCCATCAGTACGAGGATGGCTCTTGCGAGCCACCTCTACTGGAGACGTAATTGACCATTCGCACTTTCGCCGATAAGCTGTGGATAAAAGTATGCAATAAGATCTTGCATAAACTTTTCTGTAGTATGTAAACGCTTGAGAGCACAATCTAAAGCGAGAGGCATCCACTTAGGATAAAATCCCATTTCGCTGAGATAGTGGGGAATGGTATTCTCATCTAAAGAGAGAAAAACAGGTTTCGGCTCGGTTTTATCTGAACGACAAACACTATAGGTTATATAGCAAAACCGGTCTCCGCAAGGAGCCTTCACGACCATAAAGCCGTAGTCGTCATCAACACGTGCAAAGACACTATACCCAAACATCCAAGCCTGCTCATAAGGGAGCGTATGAGGAAGTGCTGGATGTTCTGACTCCTTCTCACGTAGTTCGCGAGCCACCAGCGCCAGGATGCATTTCTCTACCTCTGCCTCTGCCACCGGAAGCTGAATAGCGTCACACAGATAAGTAGTCACGATCTCAGTGCTCACGGCTTTCCCCTTTGCAAGAAAAGCTCGGACAGTGCCAGCCACCTGTTCATATAAATCGGTCATTAGGCTTTCCCTCCAGTTAGATCATCTTTATCCATCCGAAATTGCCAATGGTGAATAGGATTGGGATTATCATCCTGAGAATGTTCTACTAAAATGATCTCGCCAGGTTGGATCGGATTTGGCATGAGCTGCCAGACAGAATTGCTGTGCTCCACCTGATTGGGATATGCTTCTTTCGCAGCTTCAAAATGAGGTGTGACCTGCTTACGATATTCTTGCGGGTCGTCGGGATAGGAGAATAGTTTTGACATGTTGCCTCTCATCAATCAATTACCCAATATTAATAAGAACACACTACTGGAGGCGCACTACAAGAATTAGATTAAAGGCCAGGTCAGGGATTGAACACTGGCAACCGACCATACGGGACTGGCTAGAGCAGCAGGTCATATAAGAGACTACTGCCGAGAAGTATGCCAATAGATTGCTCTTCTTCTAATCCTCTTGTCGGTCGGGTAAAAACCGAGCTATGAGAACTTGGATCTCCTTTGACTTCTGCATGAAAAGATCGCCTCCGGTCAGGGGCTGACCCTTTGTATTGGTGTACTCAGAAGCGATTATCGCTTTGAGTCCCATCCCATCACGCCATTTCTGAACGATACGCCATTCTTGCTCTGAGAGGGAATGGAGTGTATCAGAACGGTTCGTAGTGGCGGGGGCAATATCCGCTACGGTATCCGCTACGGGGTCCACTACGGGTGGCTCATCTCCTGTGGTAGTTATAGCCCTACTGGAGGCTATAATAGTGGGTGTGGAGCCGCGCGAAGTGGCTCCTAACTGCTCTAATTTTGCCCTTACGTCATAATCAGGGGAAAGGATCAATCCACTAAAAGCAGGCTTCTCAAGAACATACTGCCCGAAACGTCCAGCCCGAAAATTCTGGTTGACCAATTCCGTGTTGAAGAAGCCACTGGCCCTCGCCGCTTCAGGGTCAATAGCAAAACCAGCTCTGGTACGGAATTGTGCCATTGCCTCCCGTGTGGACTTATCGCTGTAATCTACCTGCATGCAGGCTAGCAGGAAAATCCCATATTTACGAGCCCGGACACCTAGGATGTTGATAGCTGCCAACATCTCCTTCTTGAGCTTCTCATCCACTACCTCATATTTGAGGGCTAGCATTTCCTCCACGTAGATAAGCATGATTGGTTCATGAGCTCGACAATATTCTTCGCCAAGTTCTGAACGCCGCTTTAGCTCCCACTGGAGCAACTTTAATTTCTGGGCCACTTCATCGGGATCGCGCCCAACCAGGCGCACGCGGCGAGGGCCGATTTCTGCAATATGAGGCAGATCTTCAAACAAACGAGACGTATTGTGCTCCAGATCGAGCAATCCTATCCTCAAATGATCTGGATCGTTCGTTGTTGAGGCTATGTCTAGAATTGCTGCTGCGACACAGCTCTTGCCTTGCCCTGATCCGCCAATCAGCTTAAAATGGGTGGACTTTTCGATGGCGGCTAATATTGGCTGCCCAGTCATAGCATCGATCCCCATGCCTACCTGTAGACTGTTAAATGGTATGGCCTCGTAAAACTTTTCAATCTTTGGAAGTGGAAGCTCTTCTTGTATTTCCCTTCCTTGCTCCAGCGCGAGTTGGGATTTTCCTTCTATCAGGGCCGGATTGTCTGCTCTGGCAGAGTGGCTGACATGGTAGGAATTGGGCACAGGCTGCTTAAATTGGCCGAATGGCATCAGGGCATAGCCACCATCTTCATGAACAAAGATGGGTGGATTTCCATTCTCATCATAACCGGCGCGCGTCTTCATGATATGCAACTCTGTTTTATGCCGCTCGTCCTGGCGGGCCCGCTCCGCTCTCCGGGCTTCGAGATCTTCTCGGTCCATTTCCACCGCGAGTTGGGAACGCTGAATAGTATGATAAATGGAAACACCACGCACAACACATACAGCGATCACAATCAACAGCACAATAATTCCAAAAGTCACCAGAAAGCCGATAATGCCGCCGGCTATCGTCGCTGACATCTGAGTGAGCGTATGCCAGGAAGCAATCAAAATGGCAATGATCACAATGACTGCCAGGAGCCCAACAATAAAAACGGATACGAGAGCAAGCGAGTTAGTAGGACGCTGCGTGCTATAGACCTCGATAGCTTTATTTTCATCCATGATGCCACCTACCTTGCGGACTGCATTGAAAACGATCTGACAATCGACTGTCGAATGGAGGGCCAGATTTTCGTCAAGAGGAAAGCAATAATTACCCAGCAGAGCAACTTCACGAGCGAGTCACCCTGGTTATAGACCAAGCTGAGGTGTGTTACTAGCTCACACACGGCTGATATTGTCAGGTTGAGCAAATAAGCAACAGCAATAACTGCACTCAGAATAATGGCAAGGCATCCCACTACACCGACAGTCAGAACAGTAGCAAGAAGTATAAAAGCTTTGTCTGTCGGCAAAATGAATGTGGAGCCACCGGCAAAATTTGTATTCATTTCTTTCCATCCTTTCACTGACCAGGGGCCTCGCGGGAAGCCTGCCCAGTATCCTTACACAGCAGGTTCCATTAGCATATCAGCCAGACCACCACCAAGTCCTAACCCCTCTAACTCATCTTCCAGAGCCGCATCAAACATCATACCCTGAATGGGGGCCGGTGTCTTATCGCTCGTAGAAACGGGGAGAGCTGCGCCCACAGTTAAGCCCTGATACGGATGTTGGCCTTGCTCCAGCAGAAAATCAATAACTGCCGCGAGCTGCCGCCGCAGAACGTTGGCAAGATAGGGTAAATCATATCCCGCATACTGGCCCTGTCGATCAGGGCCAGTATTGATGAGCTCGATAATTGTGCCAGATGTCATCGCCATACGGAGCACGTCAGAAACGGATATGCCTCTCGACTTGCTAACGGCCTGCGCCATTTGTAAGGCATCAGCCGGGATATTTCGCAGAGATGTCGGGGTATCGCTCATCGCTTCAATTCCTCATTACTAAAGAACTGCTGGACGCTGCTGTTGAGCTCGTAGTGCTTCGGCAGTAGCACGAGCAATTCTTTGTGCAGATGCCTGCGACAAAACTAAGCCTCCGATAGCATTAAGAACGGATGCAACTTCTTTCGGGACGAAAAAGTAGTCTTCTGCCAGACGATGTTGGCTCACAACCTGGAAGAGCGCTGTCCCAAGCAAAATGGAGCCGCCGCCAGTGAACTGGAGGAATGACTGACCATCCTGCAAGAAACGCAGCATAATTGAGGTAAGATTATCACTTCGAGAGGAAATTACATCCCGAACAATATCATCTACCTTACGCGGGCGACCGCCAACCGATACTACACCGGATACTAATACTTCCTGTGCTTCAGCATCTGACAAACGAATATTGGTATATCTCTTTCGGATAGCCTCGCTGACCTCGCGAGCAATCAGAATTGTTCCTTCACCGATCTGGCTGGCTGACATACGTAATTTCGGGCGTGACTGGCCGGGAATATGATCCAACTCCACTTCGCAGGCGTGAAACTGCCCTCCTCCAATATCGAGAGTGACATGCCGCTCAATATTTGTTGGGATGGGAGATCCATCTAAGCCGTAATACCAGGCGGCAAAGCTGGCAAACGTCTGACCATAAGGAGATAGCTCCACGATCCGCACTGTCCAGGTGGTGAGGCGATCATCTTCATCCCGACGTTGCACCGTAAAAGGAACATTGAAAATGTGGCGTAAGGCGCTACGCGTCAGGCTGCTCGCCCCACTACGATCCACTTCCTCCGGGGGAAGGCCGAGCGCAACATAGAGATCGTGGGTCCCCTGGGAGCCTTCGATCAACTGGCCTGACTCGTTTCGATCCCCATAGCCAGCACTAACAAGTGCCTCCACCATACAGGCGGCCAGGAACCGCTGGAAGCGGGCATCAGGCATGCGCTCATGGGAGAAACCAACAGGCAAACTTTCAGCCTTTTTCGTCTTGAGGGCATCGTGGCCGTACCAAAATTTTTCAGAGCCATTCACGCTCCAGGTCAACCGGCCAGCACCAGAGCGGATATGTTTTTCTGGCACATAGGCTGTCGGAACACGAAGATACGTGAGGTAAGCGGTATCTTTCATCGGCATCGCAAGCTTGAAAGCATCGTTTCCATCATCAACGGACATAATTTTTGCGTTAGCCGGTTCCCATAGGTTGCGGTCGGCGTTCCAACGTTTGCAATTTACATGCCGTAGGAGCTCGCGGCCAGCAGAGTTTCGCAGTGGTTGGCCGGAAATGACCTTGGATAAGATCGAGTCAGGGTGCAGATTATTGAGTTGAGTTGCGGTTGTTTGGATTTGCATGGGCAAAAACCTCTCTTTTTTGTGTGTTGTAGTTAAAAAGACTACATTTGAAAGCACAAGCGGAACCTAAAACACTTTCCTTGAAATTTTGGAACTAATGGAGCTATTTTTGCAATCGATGAAACTACTTTTGACTACAAGTTCCATAATTAAGATAACATATAGACTTGGTGGTGTCAATATATTAGAACCACTAGTTTTAAAATTGGAAATTGAACCGCAAACACTCAGAAATACAGAAGAGCATGGTATAATCCAGACATCATTTAAGATGAAGGGGCTTTTATGGGAAAGCAAAATAGTTGGATCACAGCCGCACAGGTAGAAGAGCGGTTAGAGAAGGCTCGACAAGAGGGGATTACAGATATTTCGATGTCCACTTTTTACCGCTTAGTGAGGGATGGATATCTGCAAAAAGACTTACCGGAGGATCGAGTGCGCGAAGCGTTATACAATCCCGATGAACTCGATGATCTCATACGGTATGGAACTCCAAGCAAGAGAAAAGCGAAGGAAAAAAGACAGAAGCCGCTATCCCTATTACCCGAAGAGTCAAAAATAGGGCAACCATCGAAAGGCATGACAGACTGGATACAGCCAGGAGATCTTGCCTATGTCTATGTAATGGATGCTGAAGTATATGGAGTGGAGCATTCTGTCTCTCCAACAACGACGTTGACCTGGTGGCGCAAAAATCCGCATGCCTGTCGCATACTCTTTAATCAGGACAATCGCAAAGAGATCTGGGGGGCCCTCTCAGTTATTCCAATGGAAGAGAAAATTATTTATAGCATTCTAAAAGGGGATCTTAAAGAGCAGGATATCACTGCTGATCATGTACTTGAGTATCAATCAGGGAAAGAATATTCTTGCTATATCGCGTCAGCAGCCATTCGCCCGGAGCATCAGCCGTCGTTCGCTCTTTTGCTGCACAGCATGATGAATTTCTGGTGCCAGCAGTCAGAGGTAAAAATAAACTCCCTGTATGCTTTCGCCCTCCATGAAGACCAAGGAGCTGGTCTGCGGTTGATCCGTAAACTCTATTTTGCCCCCCGTTATGATTTGGGAGAAAATGCCTGGGAGTTGCGCCCAAACCATTATAATCCCTCGCCAGTTATCCAGAAGTTCCAACAGTGCCTTCAATCGAAACGGTCGAAATAAGCATTAATGGAGGCGCTAAGATACCTATACAAAAGGAGGCGATATGGAGGATCTCAAACAATGTGAGCAATGCAAAGAACGAAAAAGCCTTTCAGCATTTCATCGACGCAAGAATAAAACTGATGGTCGAATGAAGATTTGTGCTGAATGTTATATGGCAAACTTACATAACACACAGAGGGCCATAAAAGAACAGCAGCAAGCGCGGAAACAGCAGCAATTGGAAGAGAGCGAGCGTTTAAAAACAACGGTTTCAACATTACTGAAGGGCACAAACAGCAATGCCAATCACATTCAGGGCTCAAAAGTGTGCCAGCGATGCCAGCAGGAGTTTCCGACCAACGCGCATGGAGCTCTGGTCGTTCCCTTTTTCAGCATCCACAGTACCACCTGTGAACGGTGCGGGAAGCCACTTTCAATAGAATATCCAGAAGACGGTATGGTCCATTATTGGTGTAGCAATCACATTGCCGGTGGTGGACCTACCTGGTACGGGTATTCTCAAACACACTGCCCTCCGTGTGATGAAGAGCGGCGCAAGAAAAATCGTCAAGCCTATCCTCTTTGCCCAATGTGTAACACCCCTACGTCGGTAGCGAACTTTCTGAGAAAATATCATGGGTATCGACTCGATATTATTCGGGTCTGCTGTATGTCCTGCCTCCCTTCATTTCAGGCCCTCTCTGACCAGGAGCAGCAGACCCTGCTTCGCCAGGCGATGATAAAAGCATATGGCGAGACCGCTACGATCTACGCTCTTCAATATGATGACACATTTCTTTACCATCATATTGGGAGGACAAAGCATTTTAAGAAGCGGATGGGACAGTATCGCCGGAATTGGTATAGAGATATCCAAACACCCCATGTCCTTGAGGAGGTTGCGTTCGGGCCCCTATCAATGGAGCGCGAAAGTCGATGGATACTCCATGCCCTCAAGCATGGATGGCCCATTGACAACTTTCACATGTTTGATCCAGACAAATTGGCTCAACAGGAAACGGAACATCCCCTTTCCCCTGATGTCATGCCTCTTCTATCTGAGAGGCGGAAAGAAATCCATGCTAATCAGCTTCAAGAGGAAAAAGAACTCACTGCTGCTGCTGCTGAAATAGAACCGCTTACTGCACCGTTTGAGGAAATAGAACCGTTGTTAAAATACTTCCAAAATACGAGTGATGTCCACATCGTGCATTGGTTCCTAACAACAGTGGAAAAAGAAGGGGAAAGAAGAGGGAAGGAGAAGTAGCGGGAAACCACTATTCTCCTCTACAGTTAGAGCTTAGGCAAAGAGATCTTCTAAGCCCCGTACCTTCTGTTCGTGGGGCCACTTCAGGAGCATTTGATCATAGATTTCACTTGCTTCTTGATATCGTAAATTAGATCCGAGCTTCAGAGCTGCCCCGGTCGCAGCTTCCAGATGCTCTACTGCTGCTGGCATATCATCCAGAGTAACAAGCGTCAAACTTTGGCGCACCAGCAACTCTACCTTTTGAGGAGCAAGAGTTGCTGGCAGCTTCTTCTCTGCTTCTGTAAAGACATTCCACGCCTCTGCTGGCTTCTGTAAATGGATATACATGAGTCCTTCAAAATTTGCCCTCGTGAACGCATTGAAATGTGTGTAGGCAAATTGAAGATCTTCCTGTGGGCTTGCTGGAAAGGTGTCTCGTGCCAAACCCTGATAATGGTCTGCTTCCTTCTGCTGGCCGGTCCTGGCGTAAGCTTCAGCTAAGCCGATATATGCTTGGCCCAGTACCAGGGGCGAGACATGACCCTTATACTGGACCGCTTCTTGATACTTGAGGAGCGTCTGCCCCGGTCGCTTCATGATATGGTACAAATTTCCCTGCCGCACAAGCGATGATAAGCGGAGATTATCGTCATCGGCAAGATGCGCGTAGTGGAGGGATTGCTTGGCATGATCCATTGCAACCCCAAAATTCTGATCTTGCATTCCGATAAGATACCCAAGTTGATGCGCTTGGGAAGCAAGACCACTAGCCTTTTGCTGGTAGCGTGATGGCTTTTGCGCGAGAGTGGTTAGTGTATTGATATAGCCAGGTAATGTCTCACGTACTTCAGGCAGTCCACCAGAAAAGTAGAGACGCCAGACCAGTGGCACATTAACCGCTGCCAAGGAAACAATCTCATCATCACGTAAGAGAGACGAGTCATCACCAGAAAGACTCGCGGTCAAGGCTGCAATAGGAATGCTCGTCAGCAAGGCGATAATAGATCTTCTTGATATCTGTTTCATGTCCAAAAATCTCCTAAGTGTTTGTTCGACATGCTCTTGCAGTTCACCAAAGCTCATAGATGGATCTTGTGTCACTACAAGCTTGTCTTTGATGAGCGTCTCCTCTGTTTCACCTGATAATTGATCTGACACAGAGGAAAGTGGCATGTCTTGTCCACTTTTTTCCGTTTTGGCATCCTCGATCTTGGAAGATTTCACCAGATGCTCAAAACCTAATTCTTCAGGGGTCTGCCCAAATCCTTTACATAGCAGCATGAGTGAGCTAAGCCGGGGATCTTGCTGACCATACTCCCAGCGAGAGTACGCCTCAATGCTCACTTGGCTTTGCTCTGCTGCTACTTCCAGTGTCCAACACCGGAGCAACCGAGCCGCACGCAATTTATGATTAGGAACTGGGTGCTTCTTCATTTAACCGTACCTGGAGAAAGCGACAAACACAATAGGATAATCTCTACTATAGCCAAAGAGACGAAAGAACGACGAAAACATCTTGTTAAACGCATTATACCTACTCTTTGCTTTATCTTCAAATATACAAATTGGTAGATTTTTCCTAAAAAAGCGGCAAACAAGAGACAAGCGTGCGACATTGGAGTCTATCTCTTTTTCAACTACACTTCAAGCAGGCAATTGATCAAAGCAAGAAGGAGTTCGCACATGGAATTTACCGTATCAGTAAGCATCTGGTTGATCGTCTCTCTCTGTTTGTTCTTCCTGGTTGTAGGCATGCTTCTAAGTGGGAGCCGATCTGGTGGGGGTCGCTCACCACGCTATTAATTGGGAAAGGGTAGAAAGAAATGACAGTTGTCACAATTTGGTTCGTCTGGACGCTGGTAGCTTTTTTTGCTGGCGTCCTTACTCACTGGATCTCCAGCCGGAAAGATCGCCAGGTGTTGAAGAAGTATCGCCAGCAAGCAAAAGCCCAAAAGTTCTGGGGTCGGCCCATCGAGTAGAAATGAAAGCAGAAGGGATACAGCTATGGAAAAAATGCGTCAGGTACGATCTGCCCTATTGGAATTAGGCTTTATCTCCAAACAGGGACGCGGGAGCCACGAAGTCTGGTTCGATCCCAATCAGCCAAAGCGCCGGATCGTCCTCTACGGAAAGAACAGCAAGGATGCTCCAAAATATCAGACATCTCGCGTGCGGAGATTTAAGCGCGGCATGATGACATACCAGTGGTAACAAATTTGCTGATACAAAAAGAGGTATTTGGACTATTCTCTTGGCTTCCTGGTACTATTCTGGTATATTCTAGAAGAATTCATCAAGTTTTCTAGAAAGATTACAGAAAATCAATCTGAAAGACTTCCCAAATCAAGATATTCATGCTACACTCTTGGCAGGAGTACTTTCTAGAAAACTTGATGAAAATTTCTAGAATTAAGAAGGGGCTCCAATGACAACGAGGAATAGCAATCGGCTCAAGGAAATACGCAAAAGTTTAAATCTCTCGCAGGAAGGTGTTGCCCAGCGAGCCAACAATTTGAGTAGTCGCACTGTTAAAAATGCTGAAGACAACAAACGGGTGACATTTGATACAGCGATACGCATATTGGGGGCGGTCAATAGCGCTCTTAAAGCTGCTGGTGAAAATGAAATTTCGCTCAGTGATTTGGGCTTAAACACCAGTGGAGATCAAAAAAGTTAGTTATAAAGCTTAAAAAGCTCGTTAAAGGTGGGAAAGCTATGTCAGGATCAATAATGGACGTAAATCGTCAGCAGGAACTTCTTGCACTGACCGACGATCCCAACTTTATTGAAGGGTTAGAGGCGGGGCGAATGGGCTACCAGGAGGTTTATCGAGGGCGGCTTCCTCGACAAGAACGCGTCCTAGAGGAAATTGAGGAGAATTTATCGACAAGCCTGCTGGCCGAACAATATGCCTTGCCATATATTAGCAGCAAAATCCAGATCTCCCATGCCTATCACCTGGGGTTCATCGTGAGCTGGTTGGATGCGTATGTGGCCGCGAAAGAAAGCAACCAGTAGTAATCATTTTCTTGAACTTTTTAAAGTGACCACTGCACTTGGTCTATTCGTCACTGCTTGGAGCAATTCATAGATCTGTTAGTAGAAAGGAAACCAAGATGGACCCACCCTTAAAAAGGCAACAAAAAAGAGCGTTAAGCCGCCAAGCCCGCTCTTTGTTTGTTGAGGTTAATCTGCTCGTCTCTCGCCAAGAACGAAATCACAAAAAATCATATATGCATCACGCCTCAATTTGAGTATAACACAGACAACATATGTTATGCAACGAATGACACATGTTGATGGATCTATTATGACTTTTTTCGTAGCAACTGATGTGTTATCTCATGATTGATGGCGTGTGCTAGCAAGGAAGAAATTATGTTAGACCGTCATCCACGGTCCACGTTCCCGATAGAACGTCCACAACAAAAATCAGTTACCCAACATAAAGCCAGAACCATTGATGAGAGAACTGGAGCCTATACCCACCCCATTTTCAGGTTTCCTTCCTGGTTGCTTTCTGCTCCAGATCCGGTTCATACCCATCTGCTTCCCCTGTTGTTCCCGTGTAATTCCCCTCTTCTTCCCACCTTTGGTCGCTATGCTGGACTTCAAAAGGAGGCATGGCAATGATTAAGAAACAACTTCAACACCGTGAGGGGTACAATCCACTTATTGTCCAAGAGGATTTTATAGCAATTTGTGTAGGAGAAAAAAGACGAAGCAAAGCTATCATCCTCTCCTTACTCGAACAGAAATCTTTGGATCTTCTTGGTAAAGAAGAATACGTGACGCTCTCCTACCGTCAGTTTGAGCAAGCAATGTATGGATTGTGTGGATTTAACACCATTGTGAGAAGTCTGGCTGAATTGGAAAATGAAGGGTTGATCGAGAGGCGTCCTTATACTGCTATAACACCAACATATCAATATCGCCTCTGTACCGAAATTATCCAAGCAAAACTGGATGTCCTCCCAGAAAGAAACTATGTTGGCAGAAGAAATTGGCGACCATCACAAACTGTTCTTCATGCTTCAGTTACCCAACAATTTCAAGGAAAATGCGCCTACTGCGGAACACGTGAGGCGACTACGATTGATCATCTTATCCCTAGAGTAAGAGGGGGATTTACAGTGCAAGGGAACTTGGTTCCTGCTTGCCACTACTGTAATAGCTCGAAGGGAGCTACGGATGTGCGGGAGTGGTTACAGATGCAAAGTATTCAGCCATCTGGACTGCTCCAGCAGATGATCGCAGCACTTTATGGTGATACTGGCAACCAAGAGGGGGCAATATCGCTATGAGTACCAATAAGAGCAGGCGTTCCCACGACTCGGATCAGAATGCAGCATATGAGGCCCTCAGCTTCAAAGGTATTGAACAGCTTGCAAATTATCGTAGTGTCTCCTATCGCATTGATATGCTGCATGTACTAGATAAGAAGGACGCTGCTTCTATCGTCTACCAGATTATTTATCGCTGGCTGGAATATCGACGGGATGAGATTCTGGTAGAAATAGAAAGGCGACACAAGGCAGGATTGCAGTCATTGACCACTCAGGAAGTGGAAGAGCGCATGTGGATTTACATGTCCTACAATGACTTTGTGCGCGAAACAGGGGGAGCAATCAGTTATAACACCGTCATCGACGCGTTGAACTACATGGTAAACAAAAAGCGAGTTTTAGAGCGGCGTGCAAACTCCAATCCACGCTACTCTGATTATGAGTACCGCATTAACAAAGAGGAAGTACGTAAGCTTCTGGGGCAGCTCCCAGAGTTCCCTCACTTTATTGCAAAAGGGACAAAAGGCAAGAGGCAGCAACCAGCGGACTCTACCAAATCTGGTATAGTATCATCCACCGCAGGCTCTACCGAAACTGGTACAGGCTCTACCAAAAACGGTATAGCTTCTACCGAAACTGGTACAGGCTCTACCAAAAACGGTAGTGAACTATACCAAAACTGGGGCACATCACAGAAGCAGCCACAGAATCCTCCACAGAACACTTCACAGGATATTACACAGCAGCAGCAGATTACCAACGCTGTATTATCCGAAGAAACTACTGCTACTGAGCTTTCTTCAATATTAGGAAATCTTTCTGAAGAAGAGATTGTCCTTATCCAGTCTCATCGACAGAAAACAAACGAGGTAGCATTACCAACTTCTGAGGAAATGCCGCCAGCGCCGGGTGCGGCAGCCGCAAGCAAGCAAGCGAAAAAAGCTGTGAACGACAGTGAACAATTTCCCGACGAGATCCGGCGTCCAGAGTCTGATACCCCGCTTTCCAGCAAGGTGATTGTCCAGCTCTGGGAATATCTGCGTGGAGTGCGTTATGAGGATGCTGGGGAGTATGCTGCGCAAATCCAGGCGGCAAGTACCTTGCTGGAGATGCGGCTTCCCCTCGTACTCACTGTAGATGTGCTGGAGCGAGTGTACGTCAAGTATTACGATGATTTCTGGCGGGACAAATTTGGAGAGCTGCACCTTTCCCACCTGATTGAAACTGAGCGTAGCACAAAACAAATACGTATTGTGAGATGGCTTAATCGCCTGCGTCCCCAGCTTGCGGGTAAAGTAGTTGACGCTGATAAATCAAAGGCACAGGGAAGTGTAGAGGGAAATGTAGTTCGCGCGAATGATGCTTCATCTCGCATGATTGAATGGAATGGCCGCTGGGTCACAGAAGAAGAAGCATATCAGGACGGATACCAGGGGGGATTTGAGCGGTTTCTGCCAGGGGATCATCCAGATGATGATTTATTAGCGGTAGCGCAGCGGCTCCAGGCAGAAGGGAAGATAGTCGTTCCCACGGGCCAGAAAGGGGACAAAGCATGAGCGGCATGGAAGATCTCAACTCTATCCTCAAAAAAAGCCCGGAAATCGTGCCTGGCCGAACGCCTGACTATGTTATTGATGCAGATGGTATCGAACCTGCTTCCACAACATCAGGATTGCCTCGGCTCCCAAGGCCAAAGAGGCCAGTGAGGCCCTTGCCTCCACGTGAGAAAAAACAACAGGAGCGCCAGCGTGTCCCGATGAAGGTGGATCTAGGTGGAGCTGCTGCGCCTCCACAGGAGAAAATTTGTCCATTTTGCGGCGGAGCTGGATGGCTGCGGCAGCAGGTAGCAGTAGGGCACCCGGACTTCGGCAAGCCTAAAAAATGCCTTTGCAAGCTGAAGAAGGAAACAAACAGTCTTTTTGGAGGGGCCCATATCCCTGATGACTTCTCAGGATGTTCGTTTGAGACTTACCAACAGTTGCCAATAACCTCAGAGCAGCAGCAGGTAGCCATGATGGTCCAGGCTTTTGTAGTACCTCGAATAGTCCCTTACGAGGGCCGTAAACGGGGTCTATACCTCTATGGAGTAGGAGGACTGGGTAAAACTGGTTTGGCTGTCTCTGCCCTGCGTATGGCCCTTGAGGCGGGGCACAGCGGCCTCTACCTGCCTACATATGAACTTTTTGACATGCTTTATGAGTCGATTGCTGCTTCACAACGAATGGCGCGAGGGTATGCGACTGAGGAGGATCGAGAGGAGGAAACAGCGGGAGCAAAATTGTTACGCTTGATGGATGAAATCGAATGGCTGGCGTTAGATGATCTGGGAGTAGAGTGTAGTAGTAGCTTTGTGATATCGCGTCTCTATCGCTTAATCGAGGGGCGGCGCAGTCGGCGCGGATTATACACCATTTTCACTAGCAATAAAGATGCTCGTGGACTAGAGAAGCACTGGCGGCCAGAGCGATCACAAACAACGTTTGATGATGGTGAGCGGATCATCCAAAGGATTGGCGAATATTGTATCTCAATCCATATGTCAGGCCGAAGCCTGCGGGAAAAGGGGGGAAATCGTGGGTGAAGCTCTCTTTCACGATAGCGCATCATCAGGATTGTGGGATCAGCCTGTCTCGCAAGAGCCGATCTCCAAAGAAGGAGAGTCTGGAGCGCCAGGAGCTGAGCCAGAAGGTAGCGTCCGAATGGAGATCCAGCCTGTGCTGGAGGTCTCACCTTGGATCGCCAAATTGATCCATCTCGCTGATCAGGATCTGCCGCCCACAATAAATAGGCAGCAGATCAATGGCAGGACGTTTTACGAACACTGTCGGTATCCTGGTGCGCTCGTGGATATCCAGGTATATGATCCCTTGAAACAATCATCTTCCGAAACGGATCAGCAGTGTTGGTTTGCGACACAATGGATCAGGCACGAGGTTGAATATGGTCCAATTCCTCTTCTCCACAATCCTCCAGATGATCCGCTGCCAGAGCCAGGAACGAAGGTAGTAGACGCCGTAAAGACAGAGCAACAAGAAGAGCAGGGGCAAGCACCAGCAAAAACGAAGTGGCAGGGAGGCATCCGTTTACGCTATCGAGCTGTCCCTACAGCTTTTGTTCATGTCATCACTGGTGAGGTTGTATTTGCGGATACGGCAACTCAAGCGGGCAACACCAGTTACCCAACACTTTTGGAGATTCTACAGTCTCTCCCGCCAGAGATTGAGCGCGTCTATCTCGTTGGCCCCCGGCCAGGACGGGAGGGAAATTCTGAAAGCCTTTACCTGTGGCTTCGCGACCCGGCGGTAGGACGTGAGTGGGAGTCAATCAAATTTGAGCCAGATGATGACAATCCCATTCTGGAATTGCGCGAGCGTGAGCCGGGTAACGAGAACAAAAAGCGTGAGGTGAGGATCTCCCGTGTCGCGCAATGGTTTGGGCCTGGTTCCTACACTCCTAAACAAGCGCAAGAGGCAATGGAACATCTGGAGCGTATTCTCCAGGCAACCTTTGATGAGAATATGCGTTGCCTGACCACGCCAGGCTTAACAGGATTAGCAGCTTGGGATCGCTCGCGGAAGGTCGAGTATCCTATCTTAAGTGATGAGATCCAGGCGCTCATTCGATCTACAGGGCCCCAAGGGCGGGTTGAAATTACGCCAGTTGCTGGCCGCGATCCACTTCCAGCTTTTTACTATACTGATGGACGCTTCATGTATGGATCTTTATTACGCGGTATTGGATTTGGGCCAGTGGTCCACGATGACGCTCCTGAGTTTGATCGTGTGGAACGGGGGCGCTACCGTGTAAAGTTTCGCATCCCTCGCGATTGGCGGCATGTGGGCCTTTTTCCGATCCGGCCAGATCGGCCCCATGACCCCTGGAGCTATCCTAGTGAGCCGGGATATGAGGGAGAAACCTGGGTAGGCTCGTCTGAGCTGGCTTTGGCGCTCAATCCGCCAAAGGGCTTACCAGCCTGGAATATCGAGATTAAGGAGCGACTTCTTTTCCAATCTGGAAGCAAAGGCCATCCCTGGCCGCTTGATACGTGGGGCGATCATCTGATTGATGCCAGAATGAGCATTGAACGTCGTGTTGCAGAAGGCGAGTTCAGCTCGGAAGTGGGAGAGTTGCTGGAGAATGGACTGCGCAATATTGTACTCCACGCGCTGGGAGGCTTTCACCGCCGTAATCGTGCGGAAGTTCGCCTCGTTTATCCACATGAGGGATTTGGATCAATCCCTGCGGATGCTGATCCAGTATTCCACAATGATGGAACTGCTACCTACTCTATTTTCAGGCCGTTAGAGAAGTGGATCGCTCGACTAATGCATCCTGAATTTTCGGCCCAGGTCTGGAGCAAATGCCGAACGCACTTGCTCTATAGTGCTAAAAAGAAGATGGGCCAAGTTGTGCCAGGTAGCGAGTCAGGCATCCTCCTTTTGGATCGCAAGGATATTGTGGGACTGCGAACGGACGCGGCTTATATTACGTGCGATCCGAGGTGGCCGGATGATGGGAAGACGCCAGGCCAGTTCCGCTTAAAGGGAAAGTTAGATGAGCCATGCCCACAGCCCGACCGATCAGGTCAGGGGCATAAGCTGCTTAATCGGCTCCGTGATAAAAGCCGGCAGGCCTGGTTGGGAACAGAAACGTTGGTATCTGTTGTAGAAGACGAGAGGTAACAATAAGTGTCGGACGCACAGGATCTTATACGAGAGTTGATGCAGAAGGGTTGGACAGTAAAAGAGATTGCTAACGCTGTAGGCCGAGACTCTAAAATGATTAATTATGCGGCCAGAGGCGAGAAGCCTTTCGCGAATGGAGTAGATGCTCTTCGCCAACTTACCCAGTCATCTACAAAGGATATCCGGGTCGAAGCTCCTCGACGCACGCGCTCTGTAGAGAGTGGCGGAGGTCTCGCCAATATTAGGGGAGGGTTAGCAAGGGATTTGCAGAATGGCAGGTATGTGCAAGCGACAGCAAAGAAAGGGGCTGATTTTCTGTTGAGCGAATTGCAATCTGCTGCTGCTGCTGGCCGAAAAATTAATGCCTCTGTCCGATTTAAGCAAATGCAGAAGCGCGAAGGGGATGAGAAGCGTAGGCATGCGAATGTGAAAATGTATGGAAAGGGAGCAGGGGATAAGCGCGGTTATTATGCCTCATCTCTCCTGGCTCGTGTACGTAAAGCGGCGGGAGAGAGAGGCATTTCTGAGTCTCAAGCACTTTCAGATATCTTGCAGGGAGACGCAGAAGCAGCAGCCGAAGAAAACTACGATGAGGAGGCCAACGGAGGTGTAGAGCAATTTACCATGACTGCTTATGATGCTTAATTTGCGTATAAAAGAAGGAAGGCCTCCAGCAGCGGAGCCTTCCTTTGTTATCCACCCTATTAGTCTTTTCTGATGCAAAGCCAATTGAGGATGAGGATAGTCTTATTGTAGCATACAAGGCTTACGCAGTCTGGTCCTGCTCTTGTTTTTCTTTATACGCATCAGCCATTTCCCGGTATCGTTGCCGTTGGTAAGCATTCACATGATCTTTGTTCTTACGTACCCATTTCCGCTTATTGACTGTTGCTTTCTGTGGATGCTGTTTATTATACTGCTTGGCACGGTTGCTCTGACAGCGGCGACACTCCGTTCGATATCCTTGGCTATAGCGATTGTCAGGCTGATAATGCTCCTCATTAAGTGGTTGTGGGTTCCCTTGCCATTCACAATGGGGATTGCTACAGATCCGTGTCTGTGTTGCCTGGCCCGCTCCTGGGGCAGCGCGTTGATCATCCATATGTATTCTCCCTTCTTGGACGATTATGGGGCGGAGCTCCACCTTATTTAAACGGGCTACGCTTATAGGTAAATTCCCTAATAGTTATCATAACCTTATGATAACCGATTTTATAAAAATTGGGTACCCTTTCTCTATTTAAAGAGAGCGTACTACTGGCAAAACAGTGGTACGCCCTTTTCCTTCCTGTGAGTTACGGAAGTATGTGGTGTGTTCGCTTGATCTTTGCCACTGCCGATGCAACAGCCTGGGCCGGTGTTTCCTCTGGGCCTCCCTCCTCCTCATCGAAATGCCAGTACCATCCAACATCGACAACACCCCAAACTCTCAAACCTACTCCAGCCAGGGCCGCGATGAGCATGTCAGTTGTTGTAATAGCATATCCCGTCCTGTATGGCGTTACCAGTCCACTGACTTCATCGGGCGAACGGTCATAAGCCATATGGTGCTTTGGACATAGGCAGAGGTAGTCGTTAGGGTTTTTGCTCCGAAGTGGTGCGCCCTTCAGATGCACAGTATGAAGCCATTGGGGAGTCAAGTATCCAGCCTTATTGCGTTTAAGCTTGCCATTGATTTGTCCACAGGTTTCGCAGCGTGGACGCTCCCCTGGAGAAGGGATGGTTCGCTCACGAACAGTAGCTTGTAATTCTTTCCATTCGCGCGGTGTCAAATATAACTCCCACTTCATCGAGCCGCCCCTCCTTCTGCCTTCGTCATCAGCCGTTTGACTTCCTCACTGCTGATGAGCTGCCAGCCCCAGTTCAAACGGTAATTGAGACGATCAAAGTGAAACTCTAGCTTTGACCACTCACAAGTCTCATCAGGATTATCTCCCCACCAGCAGCAGTAATAGTCTCCATAGGGCCTGGAGGTCTTATAAAGAATAATATTTCCATAATTAGCAGGATCGTCGTAACGGGCTCCAAAACCTGCTTCGATAGCCATCTCTAGCTCTAAAAGTGAATAAATCTCATCGGAGCTGAGTTCAGCAGGTAAAACTGCACGCATCATGCTCTCCTTTCCCTCAATATTAGCTTTGCATCAGAAGTGATAGAGTTACTATCTAATAGATATTATAACCATTAGTTATTGGCTTGTCAAGCTCAAAAAGCTTTTTTGAGTACTCATCATTTATTACATAAAATACTTGACACCTGGTTATCAAATAGATATAATAACTATTAGGTACAGAAAGTACTGTCATCTGATGCAAAGCTAATATTGAGGGAAAGGAAAAATGTTGGATCTTGCAACTATGGAGTGCAGGCCGATCAGCCGTGCTGAATTTGAGCTTTGGGCCTACAATGCAGCATTGGAAAAGGGGCTGGCGGGAATTGAAAAAACAATTCTAACGATAGGCTATCGCCAAGGTAATGCAGAAGAACTGCTCACTCATTTCACGGGACTCGGAATGCCCCTTGCTGATATCCGTAGGCGAGCTGGATCGCGCTTCAAACGAGAGTATAATTTGTCGCGTTTGAAGAAACGTTTTGTACAGCAGTATTGCCGTTTGAAGCAGCTTGGCAATGAGAACTACCCACATAAGCCGTTCGTCCTGGTGGATCAGGAAGATGGGCTTGAGAAGGCCATCTCTTTGTTTAGCCAGAAAGGGCACGGGATTATCTTGATGTGTGCGTGCGCTGATTGGCGCGATTGCCACCGAGCCCATGTTGCTGATCTTTTACTAGAGCGGCTGCCAGCAGCGCAAGTTATACATATACATGGTGATGGACAGGCAACAGTAGTGCGGGCCTTTGCCGCTGGCGAACGGGGAGGGCAGGCATGAGCTATACTATTGTCCGTCTGTCTCCTACCAACAATGTCTCCATTGCCAAAGATGTGCGAGCCCAATTCGCAGTATCGCTTTCCGGCGGGGTACCCAGTGCGGTGGCTGCCGAAGAAGTTATCAAACGCTATGGACGCTCTAATACGTTACTCTGGTTTGCCGACACACAGGAGGAAGATCCTGATCTTTACCGATTTCTGGGAGATTGTATGCAGCGTTGGGGGGGAGTGCTCTACTGGTACATTGACGGGCGGAGGCCGCTCGATGTCTCAGAAGAACAGAAGCTTATTCCCTGCAATCTGATCGCGCCTTGCTCTTTCAAGTTAAAGGTGCGTCCCTACCGAGATTTCATCCAGGCAATGCCAGAATTGCCAGTAGTAGTGATTGGACTGGAGCCCCACGAGAAAAAAAGGTTGGTGAGCACCTGCGCCAGCTATGCAAAGGCTATCCCTGCCGCGCGGGTTGAATATCCCCTCTGCTGGGAGCCACAAGAGCATCGTAGTCTGCTAGAGGTGTGTCGCCAGGATTGGGGTATCGAACCGCCGCTCCTCTACGCTTTAGGGTTCTCACACAATAACTGTGGTGGAAGCTGTGTTCGCGCTGGGCTGCGTGAGTGGGTGCGATTGGGCTATTACTTCCCAGAGCGATATGCCGCTCGCGAAGCTTGGGAGCAGCAGCAGCGAGCAAAGGGTGGCCCACGTGCTAATGGCTGCTGATACAAAAATCCAATGGACATGGCGTTATATCACTATGCCTGATGGGAGCATGCTTACTATCCCAGGGCATAGCTTTAACGGCTGGTGGGGCTGTCTGAAGGTGAGCGAGGAATGCCACCGCTGCTATGCCTTGGATATCGCACACCATTATATAAAAGAGCCGCTTTGGGGGCCAGCCTCTACGACTAAGCGACGTTTGTTTGGAGAGAAGCATTGGAGGGAGCCTTTGCTATGGGACCGGAAAGCAAAGCTTCAGGGACACAGACGGAGTGTGTTCTGTGCATCTATGAGCGACGTTTTTGAAGAGCATCTCATGCTCGATAATGAGCGTATGAAGTTATGGGAATTGATCGGGAGGACGCCTTGGTTGAACTGGTTGCTGTTGACAAAGCGGCCAGAGAATGTGTTAAAAATGGTCCCTTGGTCGATGACTTCCCAATGGCCTAATAATGTGTGGGTTGGAACAAGTATTGGATTGCAACAGCGAGCAGAAGAACGTATTCCCTATCTTCTGGAGATTCCGGCAGTTGTTAAGTTTCTTTCATGTGAGCCGCTCATTGGCCCGGTTGATCTCTCACCTTGGTTGCAGTTTTTACAATGGGTAATATGTGGTGGAGAGAGTGGGGCACATGCAAGGCCCTTAAATTTAGATTGGGCGCGATCTTTGCGCGATCAGTGTATCGCTGCGCGAGTCCCGTACTTTTTCAAACAGGTTGGTGGACGCTATCACGACTCTGGAGGTCGTGAACTTGATGGACGAACGTGGGATGAACTTCCTCCAGAAGTACCCTTGCTCCTCAAGGCGTAGTTAGTCTGGGGCAGCTCCTTCGGAGTTGTCCCTTTTTGTTAAGAATTCAATGAGATCTTTTGCTGAAAGGGTTTGAATATGGAAAAAGAACACTACTATTTACTGGTGGGCTTTATTAGTCCAGAAGCACGAAGGATGCTTGAAAAAGAGGGGGGCACAGTTCTCTCCGTAGGGGACCGATTGGAGCTGGTATGTATGTCGTATGCTGCGAAAGGGTGCGTCAACCATAAAAAAG
>CAXTTV010000028.1:0-34427 GCA_964247295.1 uncultured Ktedonobacteraceae bacterium
ACACATCACCATACTGACCATTACCACCAGTCTGACGAATATGCTTACCTTGCGCTTTCGCGGTCCCGGTAATCGTCTCACGGTAGGCTACGCGGGGGCGACCGACGTTCGCTTCAATCTTAAACTCACGGAACATCCGGTCCACAATCACATCCAGGTGAAGCTCACCCATCCCAGCAATGACGGTCTGACCAGAGTCTTGATCGGTTCGGACCCGGAATGTTGGGTCCTCCTCGGCGAGTTTGCTCAGAGCCAGACCCATTTTATCCTGGTCGGCGCGGGTCTTCGGCTCAATCGCGATGTCGATAACCGGCTCTGGGAAGGTGATTGCCTCTAGAATGATGGGATTCTGGGCATCGCTTAGTGTATCACCTGTGAAGGTATTGCGCAACCCCACAACGGCGCAAATATCGCCGGCGCGGATCTCATCGATATCCTCGCGGTGATTGGCGTGCATGCGCAGCAGACGGCCTACACGCTCGGTCTTGCCCTTGGCGCTGTTGAGGACCGAAGAGCCCTTGTTCAGGCTACCGGAGTAGACGCGCATATAGGAAAGACGGCCTACAAAGGGATCGGTGACGATCTTGAAAACTAGGGCGCTAAAGGGATCTTTGTCGTCCACTTCGCGAGTCATCGCCTCACCCGTATCGGGATCGATGCCCTGGGGCTTCTCGATGTCCAACGGTGATGGCAGGTAGGTGATAACCGCATCCAGCATCGCCTGGACACCTTTGTTCTTCAAAGAGGAGCCACACATCACGGGAACCAGAGTGTTCGAGATGACCGCTTTGCGCATGGCCGTGACCAGTTCCTCGGAGGAGATCTCCTCGCCCTCAAGGTACTTCAGGGTCAGCTCTTCGTCGGTCTCGGCGATCCGCTCGATCATGGAGTCACGATGCTTTTTGAACTCCTCAACCATATCGGCGGGAACGTCGTTATGATCGGAAGTTGTGCCCAGATCATCAGTGAAGACAACAGCCTTCTGCTCGATCAGATCGATAAATCCCTTGAACTCAGACTCGCGTCCCAGAGGGATCTGGATCGGCACGGGGACCGCGCCCAGGCGCTCGACGATCATATCGACGGTGCGCCAGAAGTCCGCTCCCATCCGGTCCATCTTGTTGACGAAGCAGATACGGGGAACGTTATATTTGTTGGCCTGCCGCCAGACGGTCTCAGACTGAGGCTCCACACCCGCAACAGCATCAAACACAACAACGCCGCCATCCAGTACGCGCAAGGAGCGCTCTACCTCGGCGGTAAAGTCAACGTGGCCGGGGGTGTCAATGATATTAATACGGTTGTCCTGCCAGAAACAGGTTGTCGCGGCGGACGTAATTGTAATACCACGCTCCTGCTCCTGAGGCATCCAGTCCATGGTGGCCGCGCCTTCATGAACCTCACCGATGCGGTGGATCTTTTTCGTGTAGAAAAGGATGCGCTCAGTGGTAGTGGTTTTACCGGCGTCAATGTGAGCAATGATACCGATATTTCTTGTTTTTTCGAGTGGGAATTCTCTTGCCATGATTCCTTTTACCAGCGATAATGAGCGAAGGCTTTATTGGACTCCGCCATCTTATGGGTTTCTTCACGTTTCTTAATGGTCGCTCCCTGACCGGCAGCCGCGTCCATGATCTCACTGGCGAGCTTATCTACCATTGTCCGTCCAGTCCGATTGCGGGCGGCGCGGATCAGCCAGCGCATCGCCAATGCGTTACCGCGATCGCGGCGAATATCGATCGGCACCTGATAGGTAGACCCACCAACACGCCGGGGCTTGACCTCCAGCGTCGGGGTGGCGTTTTTCAGGGCCTGCTCAAACACGTCCATGGGCGCGCGCTTCTGACGGTTCTCAATCACGTCGAAAGCATTATAAAGAATGCCTTCGGCCAGGCTGCGCTTCCCATCAATCATCAACTTACCGATAAAACGGGCTACGTTTCGGCTCTTAAATTTCGCGTCTGGCACATCTGTGCGACGCAGCGCTCTTTTGCGTCTTGGCAAGGTCTGCCTCCTCTTCAATCGAACATTGTCTTGCCTACTATTCTGTTTCAGAACGAGATATGATGCGGCGAATTTATAATAGTAGGCACCAGAAAAGGCGTCGATTAGGAGGCCGTTATGGCTTCCCATCTCTGACGCCTGTATGCGAGCGCCTTTCCCAAAACGGGAGGACGCTCGACACCATCGCGAAACACTACTATAGAGTTCGACTGGCGCCGACTGGCGGAGACTGAGGCAGCACTTATCCATTCCACTCGTCTCACAGCCGGGTCACCAGGCGAGTTTCGCTAATGCACCGGATTTTCCGACCGACCTGAGGCGTTCAGGCAGTATCGGGATAGCAGGCTCTACCGGCCTACATCTGAACATTACAATTTCTATCTTCTGGTCCCTACGACCAGCGGCTTAGCGCTTACCCTTGGTAGGTGCAGCGGCCTGACCGGGTTTGGGTCTTTTCGCTCCATATTTAGAGCGGCCACGGCGGCGCTTCGAGACGCCATCGCTGTCCAGCGTTCCCCGGACAATGTGATAGCGGACGCTCGGCAGATCTTTCACGCGGCCACCGCGAATCAGAACAACCGAGTGCTCTTGCAAATTATGACCCTCACCAGGGATGTACGCGGTAACTTCCATCAAATTAGAGAGACGAACACGAGCAATCTTGCGCATTGCCGAATTCGGCTTCTTTGGCGTCATTGTACGTACCTGCGTGCAGACACCGCGCTTCTGTGGTGATCCCGTCAGGCGGGTGGTCTGGTTTTTCAGCGCATTGTATGAATACAGCAACGCTGGAGCCTTAGACCTTTTTACTTTGTTTGAACGGCCCTTGCGGACCAGTTGGTTGATCGTCGGCAATGAACCGATCCTCCCTGTGTTCTCTGTGGACGTGACATTTTGTCACGCCCTCAATTTTACCTATGTGCGGTTATGTATGCTATCACTCATCGATCGCACTGTCAAGTACCCTTCCCAGAGTACCGGAAACGATGCTGCTACCCACGCCCGCTCCAACCCCGGCTATCGAGGGTGTTGGCTGCTGCTGCGCGGCCAGTTTCGCGGCAGCCGCCTGCTGCCGGGCTAGCTGATCTTTGCGACGCTGGGCGATACCCGAACCCGCTGGGATCAACTTACCGATGATAACATTTTCTTTGAGTCCGACCAGATGATCTTTCTGGCCTTCGATCGCGGCCTCGGTCAGGACACGCGTGGTTTCCTGGAAGGAGGCAGCCGCCAGCCAGCTATCCGTGTTGAGGGAGGCTTTGGTTACTCCCAGCAAGACAGTTTGCGCGGTCGCGGGCTCTCCACCCTCGGCCAGCACACGAGCATTGGTGTCAGCATATACGAAACGATCGACCAGATCGCTGGGCAACAGGTTAGAGTCGCCCGGCTCGTCAACGCGCACGCGCCTCAACATCTGCCGTACGATCACTTCGATGTGTTTGTCGTGAATGTATACACCAGTGTTACGGTACACGCGCTGGACTTCTCTCACCAGGTAGAGCTGGACCGCTTCACGACCCTGAACCCTCAAGATCTCCTGAGGATCACGCTGGCCGGAGGTGAGCGGCGTTCCCGCCTGGATTTTCTGCCCTTCGTTGACGACAATGCTACGAGCCGCCGGCACCGCGTAGGAGCGCTCTTCACGCTCTTCAAAACGAATGCTTAGCAGACCCTCAGCGTTGAGAATGACATCGCCTTCGGTTCGTGCCTGGATGGGGGCGGGCTCGCTCCCACCTTCAGCCGGCATCATGGCGATAACCTGATCGCGTACTATGTGATCCTGATCACTGACGAGGATCTGGCTGCCCTCGGGCAGGGGATACTCATCAAAAAAGATGTTGGTCGAGACAACGCGTACGGTCCGGGTTCTGGTGGTATCGTCTTTGACAATCTCTACCATGCCGTCGATCTCGCTGATTTCGGCTTTATCTTTGGGGATACGAGCCTCGAACAGTTCTTCTACGCGCGGCAGCCCCTGAGTGATGTCTCCCTGGGCTCCGGCGATACCACCGGTGTGGAAGGTTCTCATGGTGAGCTGCGTTCCCGGCTCACCGATCGACTGGGCGGCGACGATACCAACAGCGGCTCCGGTTTTCGCCAGGGCGTTGGCGGCCAGATCGCGACCATAACACTTGCGGCAGACACCCTGTCGCGCGGCGCAGGTCAGCACAGATCGAACGCGTACAGCGCTGATCTTATGCTCAACGATGTCATCGGCGATCTCGTCGGTGATCTCGTCTCCAGCCTCGATTTTGTCGTACCCGTCGATGTTCTCGGCCAGGACTCGCCCGACGATGCGGCCTCGAATATCCGTTAGCATCATCTCTTTGCTATCGGACTCTTTGATGAGAATACCATCGAGGGTGCCACAGTCTTCATCGTTGACGATAACATCCTGGGCCACGTCGATCAGACGCCGGGTCAGGTAACCAGACTCCGCCGTTCTCAGGGCGGTGTCGGCCAATCCTTTACGGGCTCCGTGACTACTGATAAAGTATTCCAACACGCTCAATCCATCGCGGAAGTTACCACGGATCGGGATGTCGATGATCTTACCAGACGGGCTCGCCATCAGTCCGCGCATACCTGAAAGCTGACGGATCTGCTGGAACTTCGCTTTGGTTGCTCCAGATTTGGCGATGGTGTAGATCGAACCGTAGGGATCGAGCACCTCTTCTACGTACTTGGTGATCCGGTCGGTGGCGTCATTCCAGACATCAACCGTCTGCTGATACCGCTCGTTCTCGGTAATCAGACCGTCGCGGTACTGCTCCTCCAGCTCGGCGATCCTCTCGTCGGCGGCGCTCAGCACTTCGGCTTTCTGACTTGGGACCGAGACATCGCTGATGGAGATCGAGGCTCCGGCCTTGGTGGCGTAGGAGAAGCCCAGACGTTTGATCTCATCGGCCAGTTCGGCGGTTTTGGCCCGGCCATACTCCTTAAAGCACTCGCCGATCACCTGCTTCAGGTTCTCCTTTTTCATCGCGTAGTTTTTGAAGCGGAGACGCTCCGGTAAAGCCTCGTTGAAGATGATTCTTCCGGCAGTGGTGGTGACCAGTTTCCCATAACTGGGGAGCGGCTTCTCTGGTGGCGGATCGTTGTATACTTCGACCTCCCCAATACGTACGCGGATCGGGGCCTGAAGGTCGATAACTCCATGCTGAAGGGCCAGCAGGGCCTCTGTGGTGTCGGTAAAGACACGGCCCTCACCGCGCTTCTCAGGCCGGTCCTGGGTAAGGTAGAAGCAGCCCAACACCATGTCCTGGCTGGCACCGATGGAGGGCTCGCCAGTGGCTGGTGAGAGCAGGTTACGGGTCGACATCATAAACTGACGGGCCTCGTCCTGCGCCTTGTCGGATAGCGGGACGTGGACGGCCATCTGGTCACCGTCAAAGTCGGCGTTAAAGGCCGAACAGACGAGCGGGTGCAACTGGATGGCGCTACCCTCGACCAGTACAGCTTCAAAGGCTTGAATACCCAGGCGGTGCAGCGTGGGAGCGCGGTTCAGTAGCACTGGATGATCTTTAATGACCTCTTCCAGTACGTCCCAGACCTCGGGCTTGACGCGCTCAACAAAGCGTTTAGCGCTTTTGATGTTGTGCGCGAAGTTCTGCTCTACAAGCTTCCGCATGACGAAAGGCTTGAAAAGCTCCAGGGCCATTCTCTTTGGCAGACCACACTGGTTCAGCTTCAGGTCCGGTCCAACGACGATAACCGAACGACCAGAATAGTCAACGCGCTTACCCAGCAGGTTCTGACGGAAGCGCCCCTGCTTGCCTTTGAGCATATCGGAGAGGCTCTTCAGCTTGTGGTTACCAGAACCGGCAACGGCACGACCACGACGGCCATTGTCGATCAGAGCGTCACAGGCCTCTTGCAGCATCCGCTTTTCGTTACGGATGATGATCTCCGGCGCGCTCAGCTCCAACAATCTCTTCAACCGATTGTTGCGGTTGATAACGCGGCGATAAAGATCATTGAGGTCCGAGGTGGCGAAACGACCACCATCAAGTTGGACCATTGGACGTAGATCCGGTGGTAGCACTGGCAGGACCGTCAGGATCATCCACTCGGGTGAGGTACTGGATTTGCGGAACGCCTCGACAACTTTCAGGCGCTTGGTAGCCTTTTTCCGGCGCTGACCAACGGTGCTCCCAATCTCGTGGCGCATATCGCTGGCAAGCTTGTCCAGATTGATGTTTGAGATCAGCTCACGTACAGCCTCAGCTCCCATACCCGCACGGAACACTTGACCGAAGCCATCTTTAAGCTCCCGATAGCGGTTCTCCTGGAGCAGGTCCATCTTTTTTAGACCTTCCAGATCGCGCTTCCGTTGCTCCAGGCGCTGACGCTGATCCAGGCGCTGCGACTCAACCTGAGTCTGGGCACTATTGATCTGGGCATCAAATTCCAGCTTCAGGCGCTCGCTCTCACGATCATTGTCGCGGCGCAGAGCCTCGATCTCGTGGCGAGCCTTCTCGGCGATGTCGTTGCGAGTAGTATCGGCGATGCGCTCAAGCAGATCAAAGGCTTTGCGGGTGTCGACCACTTCGCCCTGCTTGACGAGCACCCGATCGGCGGGCGCATAGATGACATCATCCTCGGCCACCAGACCATTGTTCTCGCGAAGCATCGCGCGGACCTCGGTCTCAGCCTTACGGGCCGTATCGAGATCGGTCTCGCGCTGCTGCTCAATCTCAATCCGGTTGGACTGGTTGCGTTCACCGCTGGTAGCGATCTCGGTATCGCGCTGGGAGCGCAGACCATCGACGCGCTCAACAACCTTCTCACCCAGATTTTGATCCAGGTTGCGCAGTTCCTCGTCAATGTGAGAAAGCTCACGCAGTTTCTCCTCTTCGTCGATCTCGGTTACGACATAGAGGGCGAAGTACAAGATGCGCTCAAGGTTGCGCGGGGAAAGGTCCAGCAAGAGGCCGATGCGGCTGGGTGTACCTTTGAAGTACCAGATATGGCTCACAGGTGAGGCCAGCTCAATGTGTCCCATGCGCTCGCGACGCACCTTAGAACGGGCAACCTCTACACCGCACTTATCGCAGACGATTCCCTTAAAACGAACTCTTTTATATTTTCCACAGTAGCACTCCCAGTCCTTGGTCGGACCAAAGATCCGCTCACAGAACAGACCGTCTTTCTCGGGCTTGAGTGTACGGTAGTTAATAGTCTCCGGCTTTGTCACCTCACCATAGCTCCAACCACGGATCTGCTCAGGGCTGGCGAGGCTAATACGGATGGCGTTAAAATCGTTAACTTCGAGCATGCTGCCTCCTGGTTTCAAGTAGAGCCAGTGATGAACCAGATGGAATAGTTGGTCCTTTCAGTTCACCTGACGCTACAAGCACCATAGTATACGAGGGAGCCCGAAGGCTCCCAACGGACAGGCACAGAATACGCATTTCACAATACAGAATTGAGACCACGTATCCATCACAAAAGATTTATTATTGGTCTCCCTCGAAACCAGAAAGATTAATGCCGAGCTCGGGCATTACATCATTGGATGTGTCTTCTACGAACTGGATCTTCTGCTCATCCTCGTTCAGAACCTCGACGTTAATACCAAGGCTCTGCAACTCTTTGACCAGAACTTTAAAGGACTCCGGTACACCGGGCTCCATAATGTTCTCACCCTTGACGATCGCCTCGTAGGTCTTGACACGACCAACAACGTCGTCGGACTTCACTGTCAGGATCTCCTGTAGAATGTTGGAAGCACCATACGCTTCCAGGGCCCAGACCTCCATCTCACCAAAGCGCTGACCACCAAACTGCGCTTTACCACCCAGCGGCTGCTGCGTGATCAAGCTGTATGGGCCGGTGGAACGTGCGTGAACTTTGTCTTCGACAAGGTGAGCCAGTTTCAACATGTAGGTATAGCCGACGGTCACGGGATGATCAAAAGGATCACCTGTACGACCATCGTAGAGTTGGACTTTACCAGTCTCAGGCAGATTTGCTCTCCTGAGCATCTCCTCGATGTCTTCTTCGGTTGCGCCGTCGAAGACCGGAGTGGCGATCTTAAAGCCCAGACTACTGGCGGCCCATCCCAGATGGGTCTCCATGATCTGACCAATATTCATACGGTGCGGCACGCCTAACGGGTTTAGAATGATATCTACTGGTGACCCATCTGGCAGGAATGGCATATCTTCGATCGGCAGCACGCGTGAGATCACGCCTTTGTTGCCGTGGCGTCCCGCCATTTTGTCGCCGGCACCGATCTTACGCTTCTGGGCGATGCTGACGCGTACCAGTTGGTTGACACCGGGAGGCAGCTCATCTCCGGCATCGCGGGAGAAGACTTTGACCTCGACAATTTTACCGCGCTCACCGTGTGGGACGCGTAGCGAGGTATCTTTCACCTCACGGGCCTTCTCACCAAAGATCGCGCGCAGCAGTTTCTCTTCGGCGGTCAGCTCGGTCTCGCCCTTCGGCGTAATCTTACCGACCAGGATATCCTGCGGCCCAACCTCGGCCCCCACATAGATGATGCCGCGCTCGTCCAGATTGCGGAGTCCCTCTTCACCCACGTTGGGAATATCGCGGGTAATCTCTTCAGGTCCCAGCTTGGTATCGCGGGCGTCGATCTCGTACTTCTCAATGTGGATCGAGGTGAACAGATCCTCGCGGACAATCCTTTCGCTGATCAGAATGGCGTCCTCGTAGTTACCACCCTCCCAGCTCATAAAGGCCACCAGGATATTCTGCCCCAGCGCGACCTCGCCGTTCTCGGTTGAAGAGCTATCGGCGATAACCTGACCCCGACGCACGCGATCGCCCTTATGAACGATCGGGCGCTGGTTAATGCAGGTTCCAGCATTAGAGCGCATAAACTTACGTAAGCGATAGCTTTGCAGATCGCCGGTAGCGCCGACGATCTCAATCTTTCGAGCAGTTGAGCTTACCACCTCACCATCCTCACGGCAGACCAGTACCTGGCCGGAGTCAATGGCAACCTGACGCTCCATACCCGTACCACAGATTGGCGACTGGGGTCGCAGCAGCGGCACTGCCTGGCGTTGCATGTTCGCGCCCATGAGCGCGCGGTTTACGTCGTCGTGCTCAAGGAAAGGGATCAGAGCGGTGGCGACGCTAACGGTCTGGCGGGGCGAGACATCCATGTAGTTCATGCTATCAGCGCTTTCCTGCACAAACTCACCTTGATAGCGAGCCAGGACGCGCTCTTCAGCGAACTCATTGTTATCGGTCAGTACAGCGTTGGCCTGAGCGATCCAGAAGTTCTCTTCATCATCGGCGGTGCGATAATCCACCTCGTCGGTGACAAAGGGCCGGACACGGACCTCAACATCTCCCAGAATACTGGAAAGCTTCTGGAACAGAGCCTCATCTACACGGACCCGTGGGCGGGCCGGTAGAACCACCTTGCCATTCGCGTCTTTGATCTCTTCACGCTCACGGCCATAGATGCCCCGCATCTCGCGACCGATCAGCACAGGATCATTGGCGCGCAACCGCTGATAAACCTTGCGGTATGGAGTTTCAACGAACCCGTAGGGATTAATCTGTCCATAGGTCGCAAGATTACCAATCAAGCCGATGTTTGGACCCTCAGGGGTCTCAATCGGACAGATGCGGCCATAGTGGGAATGGTGAACGTCGCGAACATCAAATCCCGCGCGCTCACGCGAAAGACCACCAGGACCCAGAGCCGAGAGACGGCGCTTGTGACCGATCTCAGCCAGCGCATTGGTCTGATCCATAAACTGAGACAACTGGCTACCACCAAAGAACTCTTTCATGGCGGCAACCACAGGACGGATATTGATCAGGGCATTCGGGGTGGCCTGACCGGCCTCCTGAATGCTCATGCGCTCTTTAACAACGCGCTCCATACGCAACAGACCAACGCGGAACTGGGCCTGGATCAGCTCACCAACACAACGGACGCGGCGGTTGCCCAGGTGGTCGATATCGTCCTTACGGCCATGCCCATTATTGAGCTCAACCAGCCGGCGAACGATGTTCACTAGATCGTCCAGCGTCAGGGTACGTACATTATGCGGAGTAGACTCATCCAGCTTGCGGTTCAACTTATAGCGACCAACGCTTCCAAGATCGTATCGACGTGGATTAAAGAATAGATTTTTGATCAGGGAACGCGCGTTATCAATTGTAGCAGGATCGCCCGGACGAAGCTTTTTGTAAAGCTCCAGCAGAGCCTCATCCTCTTTTTTAATTGGATCGCGGTCCAGTGTCGCCTGGATATAGCGGATCACAGGATCGTTATCCTGGCCTGTGAACGCATCCAGAAGCCCCTGATCCGTAGATAAGTCCAGATTCTCGTGAAACCACTGGTCCTTCGCCATACTGGAGATTGCCCGTAACAGCGTCGTCACTGGAAGCTTACGCTTGCGGTCAATCTTCACGGTCATCAGATTCTTATTGCTGGTCTCAAACTCCAGCCAGGCACCACGACCAGGGATCAACTTCGCGGCGTACAGCTTGCGACCGGTGGTCGCATCTTCATCAACAGTAAAGTAGACACCTGGGGAACGAACCAACTGGCTCACCACCACACGCTCAGCCCCATTGATAATAAAGGTTCCTTCCTTTGTCATCAATGGGAAATCACCCATGAAAATGTCTTTCTCGATGATCTCGCCGGTCTCTTTATTTGTCAAACGGGCTTTTACCGTTAAAGGGGCCGCGTACGTTGCATCGCGATCGCGACACTCATCTTCACCGTACTTTGGTTTGCCAAATGGCTCAGGAGGTACATCAAAGTCCAGCTTCAGGTTCTTCCCAGTAAAATCTTCAATGGGAGAAATCTCATCAAAAAGCTCCTTCAAGCCTTCTTTCTTAAACCATTCAAAGGAGTCAAGCTGAATCTGGATCAGGCCTGGCATGGGCCGTATGTCCGGAATGCGCGCGAATGAGACACGCTCCGGGAGGGCAACGACCTTACTGCTTACTGCCATGTGTAGTGTTCTCCTCTCACCTAATTACCACAGAGGATGTTGAGAGGCATACGAAAAATGCCCCTCTTGAAAAAAAATGGATTTGCCAAAACAGAAAAAAAGATACTTGTATAAATGCCTTTGCTGAGAAACGTTCTATGACAAGAAAAGTAACCGCCGTGGGCTTACGCCAGCGGTTACTCCTATACCATGCACACGCCTTCGTCTGAACACCCAACGTTCCCCCAAGCCAACTCCCAGTCGGACACAACAACTTCTACTTTTGAAGACAGCAAAAAAACGCTACACCTTCCCTTTCGACCAACTTCACACCTGTGCAGCTTCAGGTTCTAGCTTCATTGCGGACTGTTGCCACAGCCCAACAGGGGCTAGTTTTAGAAAAGGCTACTACAGTGAGGTTAATCGGGGAATGATGTATCGTCACAATGTCTGGTTTTTACGTCTTCTTTGCCTGCTTCTGTGTGTTGGATAGCGTCTGCTGCCATTGTTACCTATTATAGTCATATATAAACTCTGGCAAGGACCCATTATATAACGTTTCTCCCCCTTTGTCAATAGCTACCGGTACGAATTTCGGAGACGGCTAAAAACTCACCGGTTGCGTTAAATAGTTCTTCGATCTGCTCCACCAGTCCGGCATTCGCCTGAAACTCCCGCAGGCATTTCTGCAATAAGAAGAGCAGATGGCGCTGATCCTCGGGATCAAACAGGTTGAGATCTATGATGGCTTCGGGCTTGTTTGGGTGGACGATGCTGAGAACTCCTCCGTCCAGCATGATGGCGGTCTGCGAGGAGATCTGATAGGTGCAGGGGGAGCCGATCTTCAGGAAGTTGGACCGCCAGCCTAACCAGCCAATAAAGGTGACGCCCAGGGCCGGAACGGTCAAACATAAGCCCGCGAGGCTTAAGATACCGACAAAGAGGCAAGCCAGGATCTTCGCGATGCCCGCTGGCAAGAGGAACGCCCAATTGAACAGTAGAGAGGGCAGCAATCCAACAACAGCGACGATAAAGCAGACATAGGGTGTTCCTACACTCCAGAAGATGGCGGCCAGATTGGCGATGGAGAGATCTCGAACGGTCATGGTGCTTTCTTCTTCCAGGCGGAGGATTTCGCGCCGCTGACCTTGAGAAAGTACATAGAGAAAACGGAGCACCAGAATAGCTCCAGAGAGGGCGAGCACCCCAGCGTATCCAATGAGCAGCACCAGAGCATCCGGCCATTTCAGGTACAGTGTGAATGTATGGCTATAGGTGGGCCAGAAGGAGCGCAGGATTACGATACTCACCAGGGCAACCAGCGCGAAAGCGGTAAATGAGAGCCACCCTAGCAAGCATGTGCGCGTATACGACGCACGCCGCAGGCGAAAAAGATAGGCGCTTCCAATCAGATGCATCCTACACCTCTAAAAAGGATTGTTTATTTGAAACGAAAAGTGCGTTATGAGAACAAGAATGGGGCTGATATCCCTTTTTCTTACTGTTTATAACGCATGGGGGGTAAGGCTGGCTACAAATCCTGGAGTATGTGTTTTTTTAAGAGCGCGAGGCTTTACGGAGATCTTCAAAAAGCGGGGTCTGTAGATAGCGCTCGGCGGCACTGGGATACACGGTGACAATCACTTTGCCCCGGTTTCGATCTTTACTCGCCTCTTGCAGGGCGGCCCATGTTACGGCTCCACTGCTGATCCCAATGGAGATACCTTCTTCTTGCATGACGCGAATGGCGGTGGCGATGGCGTCTTGATCGCTGACGGTGATAATCCGATCGATTACGTCGGTCTTCAGGGTCTCAGGAATGAAGCCCGGCCCCAGTCCTTCGATCCGATGCGGCCCCGGTCGCTTGCCAGAGAGAATAGCGCTGGCGGTCGGCTCGACGGCAACGACCTCTAAGGAGGGCTTGCGCTCGCGTAACCCTTCGGCCAGCCCTGTGATTGTCCCACCGGTTCCGACGCCGATGACAATCATATCTACCTCACCACCAGTATCCTCCCAGATTTCGACAGCGGTATGCTCGCGGTGCGCGCGCGGATTGGCTTGATTGGTGAATTGTTGGGGCGACCAGACGTTGGGGAGGGTGGCGCGGTATTCCTGGACCTTGCTGATGGCTCCCCGCATTCCCTGGTTACCGGGCGTGAGGATAATCTGCGCGCCAAAGCGCCTGATGAGCAGGCGGCGCTCCAGACTGATGGTGTCAGGCATAGTGAGGATACACTGGTAGCCGCGAGCGGCGGCGATCCAGGCCAGGGAGATCCCCATATTCCCGCTGGTGGGCTCGGCGATAATCCCCCCTGGGCGCAGTAACTCCTGTTGCTCGGCCTCCCGCACCATCTGGAGGGCAATCCTGTCTTTTACGCTCCCACCAGGGCTAAACATCTCTAGTTTTGCCAGGACGGTTGCCTTCGCATTCGCGGTCATCCTATGCAACTGAACCATCGGGGTCCGGCCAATGAGATTGGTCGTATCTTTCGCCCAGCGGGACATATTCTTGCTGCCTTCTCTCTTTCGTGGGCACAACATATGCCCACCTCAGGTAGCGATCCACTCCTGCCCTGAGGCGAATCACCAACCACAATGGATTAGATGTAGTACATCATCTCGCCGCTATCGGTACGATGCTTTTGTGCCAGAGCCTCGATAGTCGTGGAGGTCAGGATCTTTTGTGTCAGGGTGTCGATCTCTTGCCAGACATCGCGAAGGGCACATCCTGGGGATAGTTGGCAGACATCGGGGTTTGGCAGACATTCCATGGGAGGAACATATCCTTCCAGGGCCTGCATCACTTGAGCCATGGTAATCTCGGCGGGAGGTCGAGCCAGCATATGGCCGCCTTTAGGACCACGTATGCTTTTCACCAGGCCCTCTTTGCGGAGAACCATTAAGATCTGATCCAGATACTGTTCAGGAACATGCTGCCGGCCCGCGATATCCGAGCTCTCGATCGGTCCCTGTCCGTAGTACGCCGCCATATCTAACATTGCCCGCAGTCCGTAATCACCCTTCATTGTTAATTTCATACCAAAAACCTTTCCCAATGACGACGCAACAGACATATAGATATAGAGGAAGAATATCTTAGTCGCTACCTACTGTCAATGGCTGGGGCCGATCCACACTCTCTTTTTGGGCCTCACGCGTTATTCCCAGCAGATCTATCCGAATATTGGTGAAGTGTTCGCGCAATGCGGCCATCTGAACCCGGTCCCCTTCAATCCGCAACCAGATCCGTTTTTGAGGAAAATAGAAGGTGATGCAGAGACTTAAGATTAAGATAACGGAGATGGGCCAGACCAATCCCGAGCCAATATCTTTGGTGACAAGTAAAACGGTTGCGTCCTGAGCGCTTTGCATGCTGATCTGCCAGTACCGATCCGGGCTGGCTTTTGTCTCACCGGGCCGAAGAAAGATCAGGGCCTTGCTCTGTTTGAAATCAGTATTCGCCGGCCCGATACTGAGAAGCAGACGCGGATTCTGAACCTCTGAGATATGCGACCCTCGATCGTGCAGAAAGATCACACGCAGGACGAGATTGGCTCCGGCCTGAGATCCCGATAATGGCATATCTCCGTAATCGAAGCTCACGCCTCCACTACTATCGTTCTGGTCCAGCACTACAGGCCCACTATAGACAATGCCTTGCCTGTCGGTAACTGTTACATCCACTGAGGGAATTAACGAGGATTGGTGGAAGACGATCCCTCCATACGCCAGAGGATCGTTGACGCGCAGGTGATCGCTGTGCGCGACCTGCTCTCCATCTCGATAGACACTAAGGTCGGTAACATAATCGGTCGCCAGCCCGGTCTGAGGATCAAACTTCGCGGTAAACCGGTTGGAGCGAAAGCTGATGTTATGTAACGTGCCACGGGGATACACCACGGCGCTCTCCCCCTGTGCCAACGCCTGATCAAAAGTCAGGCTGGCGAGAGAGTCGCTCAGAGCAACAAGTGGTCCCGGCAAAATACTTCTCGCCGGGCTGCCAGGAGCAAAACCATGCCACTGTGAGAGCAAGCCAGCCAGCATTAAAGAGACCAACGAGATATGGAAGACAAAGGTTGAAAGCGTGGCCCACGAGTTTTTGTTGGCGTAAAGAAAGGTTACCGAGCTGTGATCTTCACTGCGCTCTACCAGACTGCGCACCCGATAGTGACGGCGGCGTAACGCCTGGCGCGTCCACTCCACAGCCTCGGGATGCTGATACTCACCCCGTTCCAGGGCGTTCTGGTAAAATTTATCACTTCTCCGTAACAGGGGATGAGCAAAATTGTGCCAGATCGTCGGAGCCCGATTCAACAAACCACCAACAAGTGTGCTCATCGCCAGCAGGAACATCAGCAGATAAAAATACCAGCTTGAAAAGATTTTAAAGAATTGCAGCCAGTCGTAGACCGGCGTCATCGACCCATAACGGGTAAGCACGTTCTGCTGTATCCAGAAGCTATAGCCAGCAGGATCGTTCAGTACCTCGGCTGGAGCCTGAGGAAAGTACACGCCCAGTAAACAGATACCAACAATCAGAGTGATTATCGCGATAGCGTTGCGGACAGAACTTAGCCAGCCCCAGAAAAAATCAATTGGGTGGCGTAATATAAAGAGAAGACGCCCAGGAGGACGCGATAACGGTCTGGATGGACGCTCTGGAGATGGAAGCTCAGTTCTTTGGGTCTCCACTTGCCCTATGGGCTGATGCTTTGCTGTTGTGGACATCCTGCCTTATCTCTCAACCGGAACATACTGCAAATAGATAGACCTATCATAAAGCAAATTCGGCCTGCTGACAAGGTTGAGTGAGGGCGCTGGCGTTTCCTTCCAGCATCGTCTGAATACGTCGACTGGCAATCTGGCAGTATTCCTCTGAAAGCTCAAAACCGAGAACGACGCGGCCATGCTGAAGCGCGGCAACGGCTGTTGTACCAGATCCCATAAATGGATCAAGCACGAGTTCGCATTCGTTGCTGGAGGCTTTGATGATCCGATCAACGAGTTGGAGCGGGAATTGGGCTGGATGCGATGTTCGCTCTTTGGAGCTGCGATGCATACCCGAAGTCACTTTGGGAATCTGCCAGACATCGCCGGGATTTTTGCCGAGTGGGTTACACTTCAGCTTTCCCTGCTTTCGCTGATTAGGATACTTCACATTTTTATCTCTAACCATGTCTAGATTAAAGGTATAATGAAAGGCAGATTTCACACACCAGAGCAGCTTTTCATTGCGCGGTGAAAACATGCGCTTCGTATGCACGCCAGCACTATAGTTCCAGACAACTTCCTGAAGCAGATAAAAAGGTAGGCGATCCCAGAGCAGGTAGGAGATCGGTAGGGCGCGCGCCCTGCCAGGCACTTCCAGATAGCCCAGGTTCAGCCAGCAGGCACCATCGGTACGTGTCAGGCGATGCAGCTCCATAATCCAGCTCTGACACCAATCCAGATAGCTGTCCAGGGCCAGCACCTGCTCATACACCTTCCCAATATTATAGGGAGGACTGGTCACAGTCAAATGTACCATCTCATCCGGCAGGTATGCCATAGCATCCAGGCAGTTGAGATTGTAAAGTAAACAGCGATCAGTTTCAAAAAAAGGAGTCCCCAGAAGCTTTCTGATCTCCGCCATACGAGTCTGCATCGTTATACTCCTTACAGATTACAAGGACTATTCTATACTTATGTTAACAGATGGGTTATCATACAATATTTAAAGAAGGCGATAAGCCCGTCTTGATTAATAGAGCTGCTTAATGGATTAATTTCTGCTGAGAAAAAAGCATTGAGGCTTTTCGTGTCTTGCGCTTATCAGAAGCGGTATCTATAATGAACTTGATTATCAAGAGAGAATGAAGGGGCAAGCTATGCAGCAAGGAGCATATGGGAGGGATGGAGCGGATCACCAGCCGCTTATGAAGGTTTTAGTAGTGGACGATGAAGAAAACATTGTTGAATTCATCAAGCTGGGACTCCGCTACGAAGGCTTCCAGGTAGAGTCGGCCAACGATGGCCTGGAAGGGCTGGCAGCCGCTCAGCGGTTAAATCCGACAATTATCATTCTGGATCTAATGATGCCGGGGATCGACGGGCTGGAGGCCTGTCGGCGGCTCCGTAGCAATCCCGTAACTCAAGATATTCCAGTGATTATGCTCACAGCGAAAGATGAGATCTCGGATCGCGTTACTGGCCTGGAGGCTGGGGCCGACGACTATCTTACCAAACCATTTAGCTTTGATGAGCTACTCGCTCGTATTCGCGCGGTCCTTCGACGGCAGAGCCGAGTCTCGGGTGAACCAGGGGGAGACCCTCATCAGGGACAGGTGCTTCAGTTTGGCGATCTGCAATTGAATATGGCGACCCGCGAGGTGACCAGAGCCGGCCAGCCGGTTATCTTGACCGCGACTGAGTATAATCTGTTGCACCTGTTTATGAGTCATCCCCGGCAGGTTCTGGATCGTCAGACGATCCTCAATCGGGTCTGGGGCTATGATTTTCTCGGTGAAACCAATATTATTGAGGTGTATGTTCGCTATTTACGTGAAAAGATTGAAGAAACGCCAAGCGCTCCGCGCTTGATTCAGACCGTCCGAGGTGTGGGCTATGTTTTGAAAGGGTAGGAAATTCTGTATGGTCCGGCAAATAAAGTCTTTCAATACAGAACTCGCTTATTCAAACCAATTGCATAGTACGCCCCCGACAGGGATACCACCTATGAGCCAGGTTACCAGTACAACCCATGAAAAAAATGCTTTTCCGCCTCCACGACCACCCTTTCTGAAAGGGTTACTTGGCAGTGTGCGCTGGCAGCTCACCTTCACTTTTATCTTGCTCTTACTGGTCAGTCTGATCCTGGTTAATATCCTGGTTGATCTGACAAATCTTGTCTCAACATGGCTGCTTCTTGCTGGTTCATTGGCGATTTTTGTGGTTGGCTCTCTCACTGCTTTCCTGTTCACGACGCTGCTGCTCCGCCCTCTCACGAATATTAAGGATGCCTCTCAAGCGATCGCGTTCGGCGATTTAGAGCAACGCGTGCGCCTGCGAAAGGAGCAAAACGGCGAGATAGGAGAGCTGGCCTCAAATATTGATAAGCTGGTTGATCAGGTAGAGCGTGCTCACCACGCCCAGAAAACCTCCGATGAACGCTCACGCCGCTTTATCTCGGATGCTTCACACGAGCTACGTACACCACTCACCTCACTTCGCGGCTTTACTGAGGTGCTGATGCGTGGCTCTAAAGATGATCCCGAGACGCTACAACGTGTACTCCGCATGATGAAACGCGAGTCCGAACGTATGACTCGTCTGGTGAATGATATGTTGACGCTGGCCCGCCTCGATGATGGTAAGCTGGTCAAACTCCAAAAGGTGGATGTGCTGGAAATAGGGATTGAGAGTCTTGAACGCGCTAAATTGATGGCCCAGGATAATCGGAATATCTCTCTTAAAGTGGCTCCAGATGAGCGCTTTGAGGTGCTGGCCGATCCCGATCGCTTGAAAGAGGTATTGCATATTTTGCTGGACAACGCGATCAAGTATGGTAAGCAGGGGTCTGATGGTCGAGTAGTGTTACGCCTGGATCGGCAGGCCGAGAATGTGCTGATTCAGGTGGTTGATAATGGGCGGGGCCTGTCAGCGGACGATCTTAACCGCGTTTTTGAACGGTTCTATCGTGGAAATACTATTCCCTTGAATGCTGAGGGAGCACCGATCGGTGGCGCGGGTCTTGGTCTGGCGATCGCCAGGGCAATTGTGATAAATCACAAAGGGACGATTTACGCTCGCAGCGAACCTGATACGGCGACGGTCTTTACGGTCTCTCTTCCAGCCAGTCGTTAAAAAGAGCAATTGGCGAGCCCCCCAGGCTCATGCTCTGCCGTACTATGCCAATTGACCTCTCTCTTTTGCGCATGATACAGTATTGTCGAGATAAGAGAATATAAGATTTATTATCTTTTATAGAGAGAGCAGAGGAAGGATTACCTATGTGGACTTCGACATTGGATCTTACACCGGTCAGGATTATCCCAACACGCGTTCTTGGAGGTATATTCCGCTGGCAGGGTGCTTATTTTTCTTCCTTCGCTCCTCTACAAATCCAGAACCTCCCACGCCAGGCCCTGCCAGCGGCATCTTGGGTACGCGTACGCAATCGTCTGGCTGGAATTTGTGGGAGCGATCTGCATCTTGTTTATGCCAATGGCGATTTTCGCATCGCCCCCGCCGCTCTCCCCAAACGAGGTTATCTCTATCCCGGCCATGAGGTGGTTGGTGAGGTGATCGAGGTTGGCGAAGATGTCCAGCAGCTCAGTGTTGGCGACCGCGTTGTTCTCCAACATGGCCCAAATTGTATCTCTACCGGCAGCCAACCGCTCTGCCGCTCCTGTGCCGCCGGCAACTATGCCCTCTGCGAGAATCCTAATCTGCCCGGCCCCTTTCCCTTTGGTGGCGGGTGGAGCGAAGAGATGCTGCTCCACGAACAACAACTTTTCCGCCTCCCTTCAGATCTGAGTGAAGACCAGGGTGTCCTGATTGAACCAACGGCGGTCGCGCTCCGCGCCCTGCTGCACAGCATTCCTCAGCCCGGAGATCGCGTCCTGATCATTGGCGCTGGCGCGATTGGTCTACTACTGCTGGAACTTGTACGCGCGCTCTGCCCGGAAACAGAGATTAGTGTCCTGGCGAAACACCCTTTCCAGGTTGAAAAAGCCACCAGAATGGGGGCTGCGCATATTATCTATTCCACAGATAGCTATAACGGCGTTCAGAAAGCGACCGGAGCCAGGATCTATCAAGGCATGCTGGGCAATAAGGCGTTACGGGGCGGCTTCGATCTCATCTATGATACGATTGGCAACCGGAGCACGGTCCATAACTCGCTACGCTGGGCCAGAGCCCAGGCAGCAGTCGTCCTGGTCGGTTTGAGTATGCACCCAATGTATCTGGACCTCAGCCCGATCTGGGACCAGGAGATTAGTCTGGTGGGGACTCGGGGCCACGGTTTAGAGAACTGGCCGATTGGGACCCGCGAGTGGCGCTCTACCTTCGATGTTGTGGTCGACCTGATGCAACATGGCACTATCCATCCAGAACGCCTGCTGACCCATCGCTTCGCGCTTAATGATTACCGCGAGGCTCTGACTATCGCCCGCGACAAGGGAGCGTATGGCTCTATCAAAGTAGCCTTTGACTACTCACTTCAACCGGCCTCAGTTGTGCCAAATGTTCGCGCCACCGCCGCTCGCCCTCGTCGCACTGCCAGTCTATCCTATCAGTCTGAGGAGATTGAAGAGCCAGTAGAAGAGGGGCCGCTTAACCGCGACAATAGACAGGTTGCACCACCCCGAGACTTTTACCCACATGCAACGGTTGAGGAGTATAAACCGGAAGAAGAGGAGTCTGGCGCGACTCTGAAGATGAAGATTCCGACCGCCGCCCTAAAGTTGCGCGAACAGCGGCAGCGGCAGCGGACAACCGAAGAGGTTGTGAAGCCTGCCCCCGCCGAAGCAGATCCAGAGCCCGAGACGTTGCGGTTCAAAAAACCAACTGCCGAACAGATCCAGCAGGCCCAGGCGAAATATAAGCAGTCGGGTACCGTTGAAAAAACCGAACCATCTCTACCCGAGGAGCCCACGATTGAGGTTCCAACCGAGGAGGCCGAAACTGATCGCTTCCAGGCTCCCACCCCTGAGCAGATCCATCAGGCTCAGGAAGAGCAGTCTTCCAACAAGGAGGCTACGGCTAGTGTGACAGTGCCAGAAGACGAGGCCGAAACTGATCGCTTCCAGGCTCCTACCCGTGAGCAGATCCATCAGGCTCAGGAAGAGCACTTTTCCCCCGAAGAGCAAGAGATCCACGCCACAGCCTCTACGTCAGATGCGCGTTCCCTGGACGCGGTCGTGGATCATCCTACGATTGAAGTTCCATCTCCAACCCTTGAGGAACATTCCACGATCGGGGACCCATCAACTCCCCTGGAACCAATCGTGGATGAAACTGATCCGCGAACCGAGGCGATAGCCAGCGAGGCCGAGGTTGTTTCTGGCCCTGATAGCGTCACCGAGTATGTTCCAGCCATGACGGCATCAGAGATTGAGATGCTGGAGACGCGCTATGTCCCAGCGGTTACCGAGGAAAAGATGGAGGAGGAGCTTCAGAAAGAGACGCCCGAGACACGCGATGTGGACTACTACGCGGAACAGGGGAAACATGTCGCTGAACTCACCTATGAGCCCGAGAACGAGAACTATGAGGCGACAATCTTCGATATTCCACCAGAAGAGCAGCTAGCCTGGCTGAGCGATATGCAGGAGACGACGCATGAGCCCTCAGTGAGCCAGGAAGAGGAAGAAGGGGCCGGATTTGAGGAAGAGCATTCACAAAAGATCACAGACGCGAGAGAATTATATAGAGCAGGGGTGAACAACCGTCCTCAAGCGAGCAATCGCAACAAAAAAAAGAAGCGTCGGTAAAACAAAAGGAGCCAGGATCTAATCCTGACTCCTATCTGCTTTGTAAACGCTCAATAATCTCTTTCAGCCGACGGGTTTCCGCCTGATGCTGGTCACGTAACAGCTCCATCTCCTGGCTCATCTCAACCTGCATCTGCTCCATTCGATCCTTCATATGGAGGATCGCCTCGACGCCAGCAAGGTTTACTCCAAGATCACGTATCAGGCTCCGAATGTGAACGACACGCTCGATATCTCGATCTGAGTAGAGCCGAGGACTATGTGGACTTGTACCTTTACGGGCGGGTGAGATCAGCCCAAGACGCTCGTAATGGCGGAGCGTCTGCTCGTGGACACTGGCCCGCGCAGCCGCCACGCTGATGATGTACCACGCGCCGTCGCTTTGCTCAGGCAAACGACACCCCCTTTACCTTCACTGGCTCTACGAATAGACCTCGGCCTCGCGACCACGATCTCGGCCTCGCGCCAGTTGCTCAAACAACTCTCGCTCTTCAGAGGTCAAGTTCACTGGCAATTTGACTTTCACCGTGATATAGAGATTACCGTTCCCCTCACCACGCAGGCGAGGCATCCCTTTTCCGGCCAACCTGAATACCCGACCGTTCTGTGTCTCCGAGGGAATTGTCAACATCAGCCGGCGTCCTTCAGGTGTGGGAACAGGAACCCCTCCACCGAGCATCGCGGTAAACAGATCTACCTCAACATCCTCATAGAGATCCTCACCCTTACGTTCAAAACGCGGATCAGGCTTCACGCTAATAATGAGATTAAGATCTCCGCGCGGACCACCACCGTAGCCCGGCTGCCCTTCACCGGCAATGCGGATCTTTGAGCCGTTATCAACACCAGCCGGGATCTTGACCTGAATACGCTTGCTGTGGGAAACAATCCCCTGGCCCTTACAGGTGGGACAGACTTTCCCAGCCGACTCACCCGACCCATTACAGGTCGGGCAAACATCCGTTGATTGTACATTAAAGCTGCGCGAGGCTCCAGCAAAAGCCTCCTGAAGCGTGACCTCTACCGGCTGCTCTATATGCTCACCAACCCGCTGACGAAAGTTGGTAGCGCGCGGGTTCGCGGTTGTGGTTCGCGTCCCGGTCCGTCCAAACAAGGCTTCAAAAAAGTCTGAGAACCCACCCGCGCCCGCTATATCATAATCTAGAGGAGGTCGACCATACGTGCCATAGCTGCGTCTCGCGCCACCAGAACCGGCAAACTGCTCTTGCCAGTTGGGACCAAGCGTGTCATACTTACGGCGCTTCTCTGGGTCAGACAACACCTCGTATGCCTCGTTGATCTCTTTAAACTTCTCCTCGGCCTTCTTATCTCCCGGATTCACATCTGGATGATATTTGCGCGCCAGCTTACGGAATGCCTTTTTGATCTCTTCCGCTTCTGCCCCGCGCACAACGCCAAGAACTTGATAGTAATCTTTGTAATCCATAACGCTCTCCACTTTATTGTGTACCGAGGCACTTTGCGAGCTCTTTTTTAGCCCTGCTTGTTAACCACGCTCACCTTGACCCGAGCCGGACGCAGGGTGTCCTCGCCCAACATGTACCCTCTCATCACCTCTTCAACAACTGTGCCTTCCGGCTGACTGCTATCCTCCACTGCCTCAATGGCCTCGTGTAAATAGGGATTAAAAGCCTCACCCACGGCCTGCACTGGATTGACCCCCTCGCTACGCAGCACTTCGTTCATCTGCCACTGCATCATGCGTAGGGCCTGCTGGAGCCCATCCCGGTCTAATGTGTCCTGGTAGAGCAGCGCGCGGTCCACGTTATCCATTACGCCCAATAGCTTTTGAAAAAGGGCCTTTTTCTGGTTGAGCACCCGATCTACCAGCACACGCTCCTGGCGCTTGCGGAAGTTGTCCATCTCGGCATGCTCACGCACATACTTATTCCAATTTTCAGCGGACTCTTGCTTTGCCTGAACCAGTTGCGCCTCTAATTCGGCGATACGAGCCTCCGGGGTGCTATTTTGTGTCTGTTCGGCTGACTTATCCTGGTAATCTTCCATTACGACCATACTCCTTATCCTATTATCTTCTGTTTGTCCCCTCAAGAGACAAAGAATCTTGCTCTGAAAATCGCTAATGACGCCAGTAAAAACGTCTCACTGACTTTCAAGTATAAAACTTGAGTGCATACCTGTCAAGTTATATGACAGGGTTACACACGAAGGCAAGAAATGGAAGAGATCCTCCTACTACGGGTCCACACGTGACCCGACCTACCTCATTCGAGTCCTCTTCTCTACGTAGCAGCGTTTTTCCCGTTTACTTCCACGCATCTACAAGGCGGCCCTACAAAAGTGTTTCATCAAGTTGTTGCTCTTCCAACGCCTCGGCCCAGCGCTCCCCACGCTCGATAATGATTGTCCCAAAAAGATCTTCCTGAGAGACAACGATTCGACGGTGCTTCCACATTTCTAGCGTGGCTATAAAGGTGACGATGATGACCAGTCGCGAGCGTTCATGCTCAATGACCTGATTAAAGTGGATGCGTGGCCGCTCATTTAACAGATTGGTGATCTCGGCAATTCGATCACTGACCCGAACGCGGGCTAACGGGAGAAGCTCAACACCCCGCGCTTCATCCTTTGCTCGTAATGCTATGACCCGTTGAAAAGCCTGCGCCAAACCGTCTACATTCAGCCCCCGCAATATGGGCGGGGACCAGTTTAATTGCGTCTCGATCCCTGCTAGCAGGTTGGGACGGCTGTATGTCTGGAGCCCCTTCTCGATCCGCTCCCTCAGATAGCCCGCGACCTCCTTCGCCAACCGGTACTCCAGCAGATGCAGCTTAAGGTCTTCAGCCATCCGCGCGGCTTTCTCCATCTCTCCACTCATCTCATCTTTGACACTATGGGGCAACAGACTCTGAGATTTAATGTAAAGCAACCTGGCTGCGATAAATACGAATGCAGCCACATTTGCCAGTGGCAATTGTTCATCCTGCCACTGGTTCAAATATTGGAGATACTGATCGGTAACGGTTAATAGAGAGATTGTGGTGATCTCCATCTGACGCTTCTCAATCAGGTGTAGAAGGAGATCTAGAGGACCCTCAAAGGCGGGAAGATGGACAACATATCTAGCGGAGGTCTCTTCGGCCTCCATCTGGGCATCCGCGTCTGAAGGCGTCTCTAGACCCTGCTCTTCGGAACTACTCATGAGACCTCATCGATGGCATGTAGGGCTGTGGCTGGTCCATGTGGTTGATGATGAGTGCGAATATAGAGGAGCACGCGCTCGGGAACCCAGGCCTGAGCGGCCAGTTCCGCTCCTACCTCAGCATGCCACCAGGCATATCCCAGGGAGCGCCGCCAGCGGGGTTGTTCAGGATGTGGATAGATGGCGATCCGCTTGAGCAACTCTGGTGCCAGGAGCTTTCCCAGTACAATCACAGGACGCGTCCAAAACGGTACCCGACCGCCCCCCTTCCCAACATCGTGGAGAAGCGCGGCCACCAGGAGATCCGGTTCGGTGAATCCTGCCACCTTCAAACCTCGACAGACCCGCAACGAATGCTGTTGGTCTGCCAGGGACATGGTTCTAAAAAGTGAAAGCGCACTGGCGGACAGCCAGCGCTCAATCTCGTCCTGATCTTCCAAAGATAGCGGTGGAACAAAGCCAAGATGCTGAAAGCCTTGTTTTAGACGATAACGCAGTGTTTGGAACCATGAATGCATAGATTACAGACTCATCAGAGTCGAGAGAAACAGGTCGGTCTGCCCACAGATCAATCCGATCAGCCCCACAGACCAGTGCAACATTGCGTAGGGCAGATTGAACAGAAAGAAGCCACCGCCACCGCCAGCCAGTTGGCCAAGAAACGGGAGAAGAAAGAAGATCGCCAGAATGATAAACATACCATACGGCTTGGCCCAACGCGCATAACTGACAGCCTGCTTTGTTGGAAGAAGCGCGTAGAGGACCTGATATCCATCCAGCGGATAAAAAGGAAGCACGTTCAGCATAATCATCACAAAATTGACGATTGAGAACACCAAAATTAACTGCGGTATCCGTTGGAGCAGAGGATTATCATAAAAGAAATTTGGGAACAACTTTAAAGAGGCTGCCGAGAGCAGGGCTAAAATCAAATTACAGATTGGACCAGCCAGGGCGACGACCAACTGTCCAGCGTTGGGCCCTCCTTTGAGCTTCCAGGCATCGGTATCTACCGGACGCCCCCAGCCGAGAGCCACTGCTCCTCCTACCATCTGAAAAGAAAGAATCACACACAGCAATAATCCAACCGGATCAATGTGGTCGCGCACATTCAGGGTGCGTCGCCCCGCTTTAATGGGGGTTGAGTCTCCTAACCAGGAGGCTACAACTGCATGCGCGGATTCATGAAAGGCCACCGATAAAAGAAAGCAGACTATAAAAAAGAAAGCTAAAACAACATCTATACCGCTTCTTATCATCTTGTTCCTCGCCCGATCTATGCTAAAAGATTGATTTCCATACCTTCAAATGCGACCTCGGTACGCGCGAAGTGCGAACGAGCCAGATCCTGGAGCTGATCCAACTTGGGATCATCATAACCTGGGTTATGATGAAACAAAATCAAACATTTCGCGCCCGCCTGCTTCGCGACATTTGTCGCCATCTCAACGGAACTATGCCCATAGCCGCGCTTGATTGCATATTCCTCACCTGTGTACTGTGCATCATGGACCAGGACATCGGCTCCCCCGGCAAATTCTACAAAATCTTCCTCGCATTCCTGCTCCCATTCCACATCGGTGGCAAATACAAAGCTCCGCCCGGCATATTCAATCCGGTAACTAAGGGAACCGTTCCGGGGGTGACAGGAGGTATAGCAGGCGCGTACTACCGGCTGATCTTTGTCAAGAGCAGAAAGTTCCCCTGAGTCGTTGAAGACCTGTGGCTGCGGCTCATTCATCCCCCAACTAATGGTCTGACCAACCTGAAGGGTATGGAAGTGGAGAAGCGCGGGGAGATCATGGAGATCCACTGGAAAATATGGATCGGCCATAATCGGGTGAATCGTTTGCTCCAATGTCTGCCCAACCAGTTCAGGTCCAAAAAACGCGATTCGCGCTCGTTTCTCAAAAAGAGGCGCGAAAAAAGGAAACCCTATCAGATGATCGCCATGGGCATGCGTAAAGAATACTGATAGATCCAGTGGCTCTGTTGTGCGTTGAAGCAAATCCTGGCCCAACCCGATAATTCCGGTGCCGGCGTCCAGAATGATTGTGTGTCCACCAACCTGTAACTCGACGCAAGCTGTGTTGCCTCCATAGCGCACTGTGTGTGGTCCCGGCGTTGGGTAACTGCCACGCACACCCCAGAAACGGACCTTGAATTCCCTCTGATCGACCATCTACTTGCTCTCCCAAAAGACCTTACAAGATTTCAGTTTCACCTTATTATAACGTGCTATGCTTGCAATTAAAAGATCACCTTATGTGGCCCGCCTTCGGCGGGGGGAAGGGGAGACTTTCCGGGGCAGTGCCCCGGCCCCCCTCAAGGGGCATGCTGCCCCTTGTGTCCCCTGCTTGCTCTCCCCTTCATCTGGCCAGTGGGGAAAAGGGGACTTTCCGGGGCAGTGCCCCGGCCTTTCTTCCAATCATCTCATGGCTTGACGTATCCGTTCCTTTATGAGATACAAATATACAGAGCTATCTGATCATTCTATAGCTTTTACGTTTTCCTCAAAGGAGATGTGATGGATTACCTATACCCCCTGAAACGCTTTTCCTGGCTCGTCTTGCTGCTTACTCTAAGCTGCCTTCTACTCCTATCGGCCTGCGGCGATGATGCCGCAAGCAAGCCTAAGGCTCAAACACTTATCATAAATGCGCAAACGGCGATCCAGAAGGTTTCTTCCTATCACTTTAATCTAAACGTTGAACATCCCGGCAATAATCCTGTCTTGACGATTCAGAAAGCTGATGGCGATATTCAGACTCCCGATAAGCTTAAGGCTCAGGCCAACGCGCTGATCGCTGGCGGCTCTATCCAGGTGCAACTGATCGCGATTAAAGACAAACAGTACGTGACCGATCCCATCTCTGGGATGTGGCACGCCACAAACGGACTTCTAGACCCCCGCGCCCTTTCAGATCCCCAGACCGGCGTCTCCGCGATCCTCGGGCACATTCAGAACCCCTCAGGGCCGGAAAGCTCTGATGTCGATGGTACCGCTTGCTGGAATACAAATGGAAAACTGGACGCTCGCTATCTCTCAGGAATTACGGGGGGAGCGCCCTCGAACTCGCAGGTGGATGTCTCTACCTGCATTGGGAAGAAGGATAACCTGCCCTATCTTATTAAAATGAGTGGGGTCGCGACTCAGGGTGATACCGCTCAGACGGTTCGGACCTTTAAGCTCTCAAAATTTGGTGAAAGCCTGAATATTCAATCTCCAGCATAATTTTCCCTGAACTCTCGCTATCTCTCATTCGTAGTTGAAAGATAAAAAGAGAAATTTGGTAGCCCACTACCGACCGGCCCACTAGAGAGGTACAGGCATAAGATGAGTAGAGATCAAAGACCTTCACGTGAATATTGGGAAGAGCCTCTGCAAGATGAGGATGAGCTGTACCCGGCCAGGCCCGTACGCCGCCCTCCGAGAGCACGACCCATGCCCCCTCAGGCACCAGCGGCGCACAGACCAATCAAAAAGAGCCGACGTACACGCGGCTTTTGGCCCAAACTCCTTTGGGGATGCTTTGGGAGTATCGTGATCCTTACGGCGCTTGCGGCAGTTGTCACCATCCGCTATCTCGCGACATTTCAGCCGGGAACAACGGCTCCAGGTATCATTAAGAATGTGATTACTCCGCCATCAGTTCATACAGATCAATCTACGCAGACGCTTGAAAGCACTGGTCTGGGCGCGATCGAGATCCACAATCAGATTGGTAAGACGATAATCGCTTCAGATGCCAATGCGACAACGATTACGCTTCAGATTACTAAACGTGTGAAGACGAATAACCAGGATCAGGCAAACCAGAAGTTTAAACGCTTTACTGTGAATTCGCACCGGGAGGCGAATAAGCTGGTCATTAGTGCTCAGACGCCCACGCGCAACCCTACGAACATAAATGATAGCGAGGATAACCTCACGCTAGATCTTAAACTACCCACGGCTCTTGCCCAATCTACCAATGGACAGCCGTTCTCTCTGACCTCTACAGTCTCGGTTGGGAGCACGTCGCTCTCAAATGTGAGCGGCCTTCTCAATATTCAGACCGATATTGGTGATGTCATGGTTCAAGGATCAAAGATCAGCAATGGATCACGATTGGTGGCGGGCAACGGCAATGTAAGCTTCCAGGGAAGCCTGGATCTCGCTACACCTTCACCTTCAGCGATACCATCGCCCAGTACCAATCCGATACCGACCGCCACGGCTTCATCTGGCAGTATCACAACCACACCGCGCTATACCCTGAAATGTGAGGTGGGCAATCTGGATATCACACTGCCGTCCGATACTCAAGTGAAGATAGATACAGAAACCAACAATGGACAGATCCATAGCGATTTCCCAATCCAACTTACTCAGGAAGGCAACGATTACAATTACTACGGGCCCTTGCAGCCTGGCGCAGCTCCCACAACGGTACTGGTCGCTCGGGTTAGCACTGGAAATGTGGCACTGCATAAAGCAGCCTTATAGATCGTTGGAAGATATGATGGTCCAATGCCTGTTGCATGCATCTTGCAGCTACAGTATAATTCCTTTGTTTTATGGGTAGAGATACTATTAGAGGAGATAGCAATGGATGCTGTTCAGCGGTCCCCCGGTTCTGGCTCAGTTCGATTTCTAACCGGTCCACTGGCAGGAAAAACCTTTCAAATCACCAAACCTGTAGTTTCTATCGGTCGAGAAACTGATAACGATATTGTGATCTCTGATCCCTCAGTCTCGCGTCACCATGCACGGCTGTTTCAACATAACGGCCAATGGCATATAGAAAAGCTGTCCCAACCGAATACTCTTACCATTAATCAGTCTGTCGCTCAAAGCGCTCCGCTCAAAGATCGCGATACGGTTGGTCTAGGGACTGGCACTACCTTTCTATTCACGCTGCTCGCGATCCCCCAGGCTCCAGCAGCAATTGAGCAAACAGTTCGAGATCAAGCACCAATGAAAATCGGGCGCATCCCGGCACCACCAGCACCATTACCCCCAACGATCCCTTCAGGTGCAGATCTACAAAAAGGGCCGCACCCTCAACCACCTGGAGATTTCGGCACGTCACAGGACGGCGGGTCCTTACCTTCCGCGCCCATTGGAACCCCTTCTCTAGAGGTTTCCAGCAACATTTCGCGCTCTCACCAGATATATCCTCTGGGCCGGCAGGCCATCAGCATTGGGCGCGATCCCTCGAATGAGATTGTTGTTAATGATCCAATCGTTTCGGGCTTTCACGCTCAGATTGTACATGAGCAGAATCAACTGGTTCTGATCCATCCCCATCCCAAACGTCAGAAAACCCTGAATGGTCTACTTTATCAAGGTCAGCACATCGATGGAGCCACACCCTATCGCCATATTCTGGCTCGCGGCGATATCTTCCGCATTGGCGACGAACATGGAACGCTGGTTACCCTTACCTTTAATGATGGCAGCGGAGCCGCTCAAGAGATTAAAATGGAGATGCGACCAATCTCTCTGGGAGCCCCAGTGCTGACGCTTGGCCGCCTACCCGATAATACAGTAGTCCTCGACCATCCGCAGGTTTCAGCCCACCATGCCCGCCTGGAGCAGGTCGCTCATGGCTACCAACTGATAGATCTCGGCAGCACTAATCACGTCTACGTGAATGCTCAACAGATTACCAATCAGGCCCTGACACCCGGCGATGAGATCCGCATCGGCCCCTTCAAACTGACCTATACCGGGACTGAGCTCCGCACTCAGGATGAGAGCAGTAGTATCCGTATCGACGCTCTCCATCTACAACAGTTTGGGAACCAGAAGACGATCCTGATTAATGATATCTCCCTGGCGATCCCACCCAGAAAGTTTGTGGCCCTGGTCGGTGGATCAGGCACGGGCAAATCTACGCTAATGAATGCTTTGAATGGGCTCAGACCAGCGCAACAGGGAGTGGTCCTTTACAACGGTCAGGATTACTACAAGCATCTGGCAGCCTTTAGCACTCAACTAGGCTATGTTCCCCAGGATGATATTATTCACCGCGATCTTACCGTTGAGCGAGCCCTGTACTATGCCGCGAAACTACGCTTACCTGAAGATTTTAGCGAGGCCCAGATTAAGCAACGGGTCAATGAGGTGCTTGATGACGTTGAGATGAAGTTCCGTCGTAAATTGCTGGTTAACAAGCTCTCTGGTGGACAGCGCAAGCGCGTCTCGATCGCGATGGAACTCCTGGCAAATCCCAGCGTCTTCTTTCTCGATGAGCCGACCTCGGGACTTGATCCAGGCCTGGATCGCAAGATGATGTTCCTGTTGCGACGACTAGCGGATAAGGGCCATACGATTGTGCTGGTCACGCATGCCACCAATAATATTAATACCTGTGATTACGTCTGTTTCCTGGCACAGGGTGGGCGACTGGCTTACTTTGGGCCGCCCAACGAGGCCAAAACCTACTTTGATAAAACAGACTTCGCTGAGATCTATAGCGCGTTGGAACCGACCGATGAGAACCCAAACATACCAGTAGAGGCTGAACAGCGCTTCCAGGCCTCGCCCGATTTCCAGAAGTACGTGGTAACCTCCTTAAACCAGGGACCGGCGGCCCAGCATGCCGCTCAGCAGCCCACCCAGATGAGCAAACCAATAAAAAGAGGAAATCCGCTGCGGCAGTTTCTAATTCTTTCACGCCGCTATCTAGAATTGCTAAAAAATGACTCAGGCAACCTGATGATTCTGCTGTTACAGGCTCCAATTATCGCTCTGCTTCTGCTGTTTATGATTGATTCGGGCACCTTTTTCCCCACCAGCATCGCTACCTGTCCACAAAACTCGCAGATTCCCGCAAGTACGCCAGGCGAAGGCTGTGAGAAAGTAGTGAACGCCCTCAATACCCCACAAGGCGCGGCCTTCCTGATACAAAAAGGCTTGACGGCCTCTCAGGCTCTCCAGGAGTCAATTGCTCCAGGTTCTGGTGGAAATGCGCAGAAGATCCTGTTTATTATGGCCTTTGCCGCTGTGATGTTCGGAAGCATCAATGGAGCGCGTGAGATCGTCAAGGAGGCACCAATTTATAGACGCGAGCGAGCGGTGAACCTGGGAATAGCCCCATATATGTTCTCAAAAATCATTGTGTTGGGTGTTCTCTGCTTCTTCCAGAGCCTGATCCTGGTTCTGGTTGTGAACCTGCGATCACCATTTAAAACCAGTGTTTTTCTTTCGCCGGTAACAGAGATTTTTATCACTATGTTGCTTACGGCGATCGCGGGCTTGATGGTCGGGCTTACCGTTTCAGCGATCGCTCCCAACAATGATCGCGCTATGAGCTTTATCCCAATCATCTTGATACCCCAAGTTATCTTCTCGGGCATTATCTTCCCGTTGAATGGGCCGGTGCTGCAATTGATTGGAGCGCTTTTTCCGGCCCGTTGGGCAATGGCGGGCCTGGGCTCAACCGTAGGGCTCCATGGAGATAAGCTGGGCGCGGATGACTTTTCTTTCCAGGGGACGTTATTCTCGCAGTACAGTCAAGGACAGGCTACAACCCACCTATTATTTGTCTGGGCGGCGCTGATTGTCATGATTATCGCGCTGGGTTTCGCGATCTCTTACTTCTTGAAGAAAAAAGACATTCGCAGGTAAAAAACCGCCTTTGAAAAGGGTCCCGCGACAGGCGTCTGCAAGCACCCGATAGGGGAATCGCAAGCGACTCTTTTGGGAAATTCCCGCCACCCTTGCCATGACCGGTAGATCGGGTCCGCACGCGACCCGATCTACCCCATTCGAGTTCCTCTTCATCGGACGCGCCAGATGTAGCACGTTCGCGTGTGTCATAGGCCCTTCTCCAGACCCTTTCAATTATCCGATATATTGTTCTATATATGCCAATACGTCATCAACAATAAAGGGCTTGGGCATGGTCGCGTCCGGGTGAAGATCCTCTACCTCGGGCAAATTATCCTTGGCCGACATAATAACAATCGTGTGCCTCTGCCTCTCTCCACGCTCTCGCAATACCTGACACAGCATGCTGCCATCCATAATCGGCATCATAAGATCCAAAAAAACAAGGTACTTCTCCTGGCCCTGAAGAACCTCTAACGCCTCCTTGCCATTACGAGCCAGGCGCATATCGTACCCCTCCATCTCAAGCATATCTTGCATCATGTCACGGATCACCGGGTCGTCATCCACGACTAAAATCTTTTCAGGCGCTTGTTTGCTATTCTGTGTCATCCTGTTTATCCGTTTTTTCAGCCTGGTCGGTCTGTAACAGGTAGAAGCTAAAGATGGAGCCTTCTCCCGGAACACTTTTCTCCAACCAGAGTTTGCCATTCATAGCATCAATATAGCGATCACAAATGTAGAGGCCAAGCCCAGACCCCCGGACTGGCGTAGTGAGCGAACGAGGTGCGCGAACAAATTTCTCGAAGATCCGCTGCTGGTCATTCGGATCGACACCCTCGCCCTGATCTTTGACTCGCACCAGGGTTACTGGATAGTTGTCTCCTAACTCCGCGAGTTGCGCGTGATCTCTTCGGTCTTCGCTCACCGGGACCTCTCTCAAGGTTGTATTGAGAGCCTCAATCTCGATCTTACTGTTCGCGGGCGAGTATTTGGTCGCGTTGTCCAGCAGATTAATCAAGACATTACGCAATTTGTTGTTGTCTGCCTCAACCCAAAGGATATCTGGAACCCTTATCTTGATTTTTTGGGAAGCATTCATCACACTTACTACGACTTCCACAAGTGGGTAAAGCTGGGTTGGCGCGATATGCATATCGAGCTTTTTATCGACGGCCCCCATTTTCGCGGCTTCGGTCATATTCGCGACAAGATCGGTGAGCTGCTGGGCCGAGTTGGAGATTTTTGTGGAGAAACGTAGCAATTGCTCCGATTGAATATGGCCGGCCTGTCTGCGCAAGAGCGATGAGTACCCGCTAATCGCGCTCAGCGGCGTGCGCAGTTCGTGCGAGGCTGTAACCAAAAATTCATCTTTCAGCTTGTCCATTCGTTGCAGTTCGGCATTGTTCTCCTGCAGCTTTTCAAACAATTGAGCGTTCCGAATGGCGCTGGCGGCCTGTGCACTGATAGCCATCAACATACCGATCTCTTTTGGTTTAAAAACTCGATTCTGGCGTGGAGTATGCACTGCCAGGAGACCGATGAGTTCGTTTTGATACTGCACTGGTAGCATCAGCATCCGCTCAATATGCGTCTCACGTAGGAAAATCGCCCCGGCCTCGTCACTCACCTGCGCTAATTCCTCAGCCTGCTGCTGATCTAACTGGAAAAACACACCATCACTGGCGCGATGTTCTAAAAATGTTCCTTTGAACGGCAGATGGATCATCTGGATAAGATCATCATGAACCTGTCGGTTCCCTACGAGAGGGACAGGCGCTGCGTCTTGCTCGTTCTCCCAAATGGTCTGAGGGGCATAGATAGCCTTGGCCTCCAGTTCATTCCGATCGCCGGAGATCTGGAAAAACACGCACATCTCGGCTTGAGCCAGGTTCGCGGCAAATTCTACAATGTTGTGGAGCAGCTCGGAAATGTCTAGAACTAGACTAATGGACTGCAAAGCGCTATTCATTGCCGCCAGTAACTCTTCACGCTGCTTGGCCTCAACGAGCGACTCGTGGGCACGATCGTAGAGCTTGGCATTCTCAATGCTCACGGTGATAATCTGTACCATGGTCTCCAGCACAAGGATCTCCTCAGGGCCATAGGCATTGGGAACTTTGCTGGTAATCGAGACAGAACCAACGACCCGCTGAGACATGTTCATGGGCAACATCAGAAAAGACTCGGCTTGCGGCTGATCCCCCCAGATGCCGGTGATTGTCTCA
>CAXTTV010000029.1:0-33661 GCA_964247295.1 uncultured Ktedonobacteraceae bacterium
CTTGCAAGGCTGTTTCTTTCTATTAGTAATAAGGATCTGCTCTATACTCCCGTTCTAGCCCTGATGCTACTTCTGGGCCTGACAACGGTTGCTCTGGCTCTTCTTGGACGCGGACATCGCATTCTGAATACCTTTGCTCTAACTCCTAATGAGGAACCTACCCGATTACAACGCTACCTACCAGTGACGATCGTTCTCCTCTGCTGGCTGCTTCTCCCAACGTTTGTGAGCTACGTTGTCTCTCAAGGCTCAACTCATCTCTTCATTGCCCGCTACTTGATTGTGATTGTACCCGCGTTCTTCCTTCTCATCGGCCTGGGACTGGCAACTTTCCGCTGGCAGACCGTCCAGTTTGTTCTTGGCGCTCTCCTGGTTGTTCTCGCGGTTCTCCAGGTCCCAGAATATTACGCTAGCGCTCAAGTTGAGGATTTCAATTCTACCTCTCGCTGGCTGGTTAACCACTATCAGAACGGCGATGGGATGGTCTGCTTCGATAACGCTCAGGGCTGCGCTCTCGGCTTTGAATACTATATGCGAGCCTACCCCAGTAAAGCTCATTTCCCTACCGATTCCCCTGGGTATTTCCCCTGGGTTGATTACGATACGACGAATCAGGTCGGTGATGCTACTCAGGCACTAGATCACAATCGCTTACTGACGTACGCCAGCCAGCATCATCGCATGTTCTTTATTCTCGGTCGCCTCACTGATAGTCCTATTAATACTGATGCTCTTGGCCACCAGACTCTTGCCTGGCTCTCTACTAAATATCAGATGACGGGTAAGTTCGAGATGCGTACTGTGAGCGTCTATCTCTACGATACTACTCCCAAACCATGATGACTTTTTCCTCAGGGACACTTAAAAAGTGTCCCTGAAGAGCCCTTTAAATGCTGCCAGCTACCACCGCTTGCTGACGCAGTTGCCAGATGGCGATGACAAAACATGCCACTGCGGCGAATGACAGGATCGCTACGTCCAATACTATATCCCCTCCTGATAACTGACCTTGCATGCTTTTGTTGAAGGCGTCGGCTATATAGTACGTGGGCAAGATCTTCATAAAGGTGATAAAAACGTTTCCAGAAACAATTTGTGCGTAAACTCCCGTGGAGAAAACTGGCAATATGAATGTAAACGAGATGATCCCCCCTATTGTTCCGGCTACACTACTGTTTCTGGCGATTACTCCTATTAAAACTCCTAATGCCATGGTGAAAACGATCGATAAGCCAATGAAGAAGATTAACTCGGGAAGCTGAACCGCTCCCCCTCCCATTAAAAGATAGATGACCAGGCAAAGCATGAGATGATACACTCCTCCTACAAGCATTTTGCTCATGATGATGTCTCCCCAACTCACTGGCCCTACCAGTAGCATCCGCAGCGTCTTTTTCTCTTTCTCTTCAATGATTAGAGTAGGTACTATACTCATACTAAAAAGAAATGAGATTAGTAATGCTGAGGCAAGGTAATATTTCTGAATGTCATCGTTATTACTTTGGGCTGTTGCGGGATTGAGAACGGCTAATGATACGCTGGCTAACGATGCTGGACGCAAAAGGTTCCGGCTATAACCAATTATTGATTTCGCGATGAGCAGATGCACTTCCTCGTTGCTTTTGTCTCCATTAAAGTAAAGCCGGATCTCTGGCTTCTGACCCGATCTTACTCCCTGCTCATAATCTATTGGCACGACCAGTCCCGCACTATACTGCGTCTGCTTGCGCGCTCCATCTGGACCAAAGGCGTTCTCTACTTCTTCCATTCCTCTCGCATAGGTTATATGTGGGTTCAAAAATGGGTCCACGAATACCCGCTCAACCTGTGTATGCGAGGGATTATAAACGAGGAGTTCGGTGGTACTGCTCCCCATCACTTTTCCCAAAACGGTGAATAATAAGGCCATTAAGATTGGCATGATCAATGCAAACAAGGTGGATTTGTTTAAAAAGATGTCCAGGGCGTCTTTACGAGCTATAGCCAGAATCGAGCGTCCATTCATACTGTCTCTTCTTTCTTTTTTGATTGGTCCGACTAGATGCTGCTAGCTACTGCTGCCTGTCTATACAGTAGGATACTGGACCCGATAAACAAGATGACGATCCACCCACACAGGATTCCCCCATCTACAATCAGTGATGAGATGGTTACTTGATCCGTGATTGCATTGCTAAGCCCTTCTATTAAGAAGTAGGTCGGCAGGATCTTCACAATGCTCTGAAAGATGTTTGGCCCCAAAAGCTGACCTACTACTCCTGTGAAAAATACGGGTATGATAAAGATAAAGGAGAGCAATCCCGAGATCCCTCCCGCTGTACTCGCCGAGCGCGCGAAGGCTCCTATTAATAGGCCCAGGGCGATACTCAAGCCAATCCCTAAAAAAGCAAACAGGATAACTATTGGGATGTTCCCTGTAAATCCTTGATTGATGGTCATAATCACTCCCAGTAAGAGTATTAGATAGATGCTTCCTATGATAATCTTGCCCATGAGAATGTCTCCCCACGAGGCCGGTGAGACCATCAGCATCCTTAGTGTTTTCTTTTCTTTCTCTTCCACTATCAATCCGGGTATGATCACTGGCCCAACCATCAGCGCTCCTAGGATGGCCGTGACGATGAAAATTTGCTTGGCGACTCCGGCGCTAAAGGTCTGGTGTGTCGCGGGAGGATTTACGGTTGAGGCTTCTATCCTGATGGGAGCGACCGCCTTCTCATCGTTCTGGATATACTCTTTGAGCGCATCCTCCATTAACTGCCCATAGGCACTGCTGTTCTGATCTTCATTAATGTAAAATTGCACCTGAGGATGTTGCCCCTTGTGTAGCATACTCTCAAAATTCTCTGGGACAATAAGACCGGCGGTATATACTGATGATCTTTTTGCTCCGTTTGGTCCTAAAGCTTTTGCAACCTCTCGTGGATCGGTGGCATAGGTGACATGCCTCTGCGCGAATGAGCTTATAACAACCTGCTCTACTGGCGAATGCGAGGGATTATAGATGAGCAGTTCTGTGCCTTTTTTTCCAATAATGTTTCCTATGAAGGCAAGGAGGATTGCGAGAACAATGGACGTCAATAATACTGAAAGCATCTGCTTGTTTAAGAGAAGGTCTATACCGTCTTTTCTGGCTATGGCTGTGATAACTCTACGATTCATTTCTTCTCCCCTTCTCTATGCCGGCTGCATTCCTGCGGTTGCAATAAAAACCTCTTCCAATGTGGCTTCCCGCGAGTGGATGGCCTTCACCTGTCCCTGTTGTAACCATCCACAAAGCTTTGCTTGATCTTCTGACGAGTCCATCTTTAGATCAATTTCTTCTAATCCTACTGTTCCAAGTCTCTGTTCTACGAGCGTGACGACGAGTGAACGCTTCCCATATGCCAGCTTTAATACTCTGGGCTCGTTGTTAATGACGATCCGACCTTTGGCGATAAAGGCGACTCTCTGACAAAGCTGATCCGCTTCTTCCATTAAATGCGTGGTTAAGAGAATCGTGGTCCCTTCTTCGCTTAATTGTTGAACGGTTCGACGTATGTCACGTGCGGCTATTGGGTCTAACCCCCGACTCGGTTCATCCAGGAACAAAACTTCCGGACGATGGAGCAGGGCTCTGGCTATCATGAGGCGCTGTTTCATTCCGTTAGAAAAGTTCCGAACCGGCTCTTTCGCACGATCTCTTAACCCTACCAGTTCTAGCACTTCGTCTACACGTCCGGTCGATAAACCATACAACCAGCAGGAAAAGTTGAGGTTCATCCGAGCGGTGAGCCGCTCATACAGATTTTGATCTTCAAATACTACTCCTATCTGCTTTTTAAGCTGCGCCCGATCTTTGACTATGTTACTCCCCGCGACGACTGCTTTCCCTCCATTAGGTTCAATCTGCCCACTTAACATCCGAATGGTAGTGGTCTTTCCTGCTCCATTCGGACCCAGTAACCCAAAGATTTCACCCCTTTTTACTTGAAAACTTATGTCTATAACGGCTTCTTTCGTCCCAAAGCTCCGATGAAGATGCTCTACTTCTATCATGTTGCCCATTCAATTATCTCCCTTGATCTTTGCTAATAAATCTGTATCAATAATGCTGAGCACTGCAATAACTATAGCTTGCTCTCTACCGTTCCGCTATATGTTTTGGTCCAGTGAAGTATCTTGAGTGTCAGAAGGCGTAAAAATTGCCTTGAACAGACCGGGATTTCTATGAGTGGAGTAAATAGAGGCTCGAAAAATCGCTGGGATAAATACTACCTATGCTACAATATAGCTATACTATCCCAGGGATTATGTAAAGGAAAAATTTAGAAGATGCTATACGTTCACCACCTTGAAAAAACTTTGGAGAATCATACGGTTCTTTCGATCGAGAAGATAACTATCGAGGCTGGCGAGGTTGTCGCTCTGATTGCTCCTGTCGAAAATGGCAAAACAACATTGATCCAGGTGCTTTCTGGCTTGCTTCCTCCAGGAAGCGGCTCCGTTCTTCTGGCTGATCAGGATATCTACCAGGTTCCACAATCCCGTCAATATATCGGTACTCTTTTTGAGGAGGATCTTCTCTACGAACGTCAATCTGCACAGGCAAATCTACTTTTCTATGCCCAGATCTATAACCTTCCACGCCAACGCGTCACTGAGGCTCTTGAACGCATCGGCTTAAATGATCGTAAACATGACTCCGTTCATAAGCTCTCTCCTTCTTTCCAACGCCGGATCGCCTTTGCTCGCGCTTTCCTGAATCAACCACGACTCTTGCTTCTTGACCAACCAACCAACCGAACCGATCTCGCGACTCAACAACTTTTCTCTCGGATGATCCAGGAGGCGGCTCAGACTGGCTCTGCTGTCCTGCTAACTGAAGAGGATCTTGGCTGGGCCGGTAAGTTCTGCTCCCGCATTCTAGAACTAGAAAAGGGGTACATTATTGCCGATACTCCAAATCGTCAACATCTTCCTCTACCTTCATCTTCCAAACAGGCTCCCTCCGATATACCTTCCGATCGTTTGATCCCTTTCAAGGTTCCTGCCCGTAAAGAAGATCGCATTATGCTCTATGATCCTAGCGATCTTCTCTATATCACTAGTCGCGATGGCAAAACGCTGCTTCGTACCGCTCATGAGGAAGCTACTACTAATCTAACACTCCAGGAACTTGAGGCTCGCCTCCATGGCCGGGGCTTTTTTAAGGCCCATCGCGCCTATCTTGTGAACCTCCAACATATTAAGGCGGTGATCCAATATACTCGCAATAGCTATACCTTGCTCCTTAACGATCCTGAGGAGACGATGATCCCTCTCAGTAAGCAGTGTGAGAGGGATCTCCAAGCCCTTCTCAATTATTAAATCTGTTCTCCAGACCACTCTTTATGTATATGTTATGATATATACATCTGCTTTTTGTCCATGGATAGTAAAGGGATCTACTATGCGAACCTACCATTCTGCACCTGAACTTACTCCTGCTTATCTACAGCAGGTTTGGCAAATACTTCCTCCTCATCTGCGTCAAACGCTGTTTCTCGATGCTCCTGTGCTCTCTCAACGGCTCAATTGCTCACTGACGATTGCAACTGAAACATTCCAACATACCGGCAACTTTAAATATCGCGCTGCCTATAACCTGGTCTCTACTGTAGAAAACACTCATGTGATTGCCGCTTCTTCTGGCAACTTTGGTCAGGCGGTCGCGCTTGCCTGCCAGGTCCTTAAGAAACGTTGTACGGTTGTAATGCCATCAACCTCTGCACAGGTGAAGATTGAGGCGGTCCGATCCTACGGCGGCGAGGTCGATCTGATCGATACTCGTGAGGTCGATCGATGGGAGCGCGTTCAACAATTGATCCAAGATGATCCTACAGCTTTCCCAGCCAGCGCTTATGACGATTATCGAGTGGTCGCTGGTAATTCAACGCTGGGACAGGAGATTCTTCAATACGGCGATTTCGATGCCGTTGTTGTTCCAGTGGGCGGCGGCGGCCTCTGCTCCGCTCTGGTGCTCGCTCGCGATTACCTTCAGTCTTCAACAAAAATCTTTGGAGCTGAACCTCTCAGTGGAAATGATGCCGCACAATCATTCCGTACAGGTGAGCTTGTTTACTATAAACAGGAACCCGATACGATTGCTGATGGTGCTCGCACGGTGAGTCTGGGTCAGATTAATTGGGAAATTATGCATCAAGGTGTTGAGGATATTATTGAGGTTGCCGATCCGGTTACAATTGAAGCTCTGCGAACATATTTCCGCTACCTTAATCTAAAGGTAGAACCCACTGGCGCTCTCTCTCTTGGAGCCCTACTCTCTTCTCCCCACCTTTTTGCCGGCAAAAAGGTCTGCTGCATTGTTAGTGGCGGCAATGTCGATCCTGCTGTCTATGCCCACGCTATTCATCCAGATTCTACACGCTAAAAAGATCCCAGGGAGCCCGAAAGAGGTTCCCTGGGATCTTTTTAAATACTTTGGCTATTCTTTGGTGATGACGAGATTGTTGAAGGTGGCTTCTGCTCCATCTTTCACGCTGGGCAAGTTAGATACAAATAGGGCTGTCATACCACTCTTATAGCTGCCATCTTTGGTCGATGCTAATAATTGATTGTTGACGTAGAATTTAAGGGTATCTCCTTTGGTTATGACGGCTAAATGATTTACCGCTGTACCCTTATTGATGAGTGGGCTCAGCTCGTTGTTACCCCCAGCAAGATTAATTCTGTTGGGGTTCCCTTTCCCATCTACGGTCTTTTTATAGACAACATAGGTGCCATTCCCATAAATCTCAAATCCATAATAGGTGGCAACGTCCCCCGCTTTGTTTACACTACAACGGGTCATTACTCCATAACCATTGTTGCTATCACCACGACTCAAAGCTCCATCTACTGTCAGACGATAATCTTCAAGATTTTTGTTTTTGTCACCCGGCACAAGCTCAGGCAGTAAACGGTGCCTTTGATATGCTAAAATGAGGGCGTTTCCACCTACTTTGACGGAGTAGTTAGTCGGGTCGCTGGTCACATCCCAACCATTGGTATTATTGTTAAATTGATCCTGAAAAATAACTTGCCCGGTTGCCCTGGGCAACGGCTCTGGAGGTGGAACGTTACTCTGCGAAATCAGGAAACCCGCACCCACTATGCTTACAATCATGATTACAGCAAGTGCTATCAGTATACCAGGGCTAATAGGCGATTTTTTCTTCGGAGTTGCGACTTTAAAGTCTTGTCCAGCAAAGGCCGGAGGCATACTAAATGGTGCACCATTAACTCCATTACTCTGAAATCCCTGTCCTTGCCCTATCCCTCCCAATGGAGCCGCAACAGTCTGATCCCCATTCTGCCCCGGAAAAGGCAAAGGCAAAGGCAATTGCTTCCCATTCCCCAAAGGCGCAACACTACCCGGAAACGACATCTGCGGAAAATTGTTCCCACTTCCTACTGTAGGGACCGGGGGGAAAGGTACCTGCTGACCTCCCAATCCAGGCTGATCCAGACCAAACGACCTCCGACTCAATGAATTCATGTCCGATTGAGCAGGTGTCTGACCCCATGGCTGTCCTCCACCCAATGAGTTCCCACCCTGCGGCTGGGACTGCCCACTCTGCCACTGCTGCGATGATGGCTGGCTCGACTGCCATGACTGTCCGGAGGTCGGTCTAAACTGCATTGGGGGATTATGCATACCACAGCGCACGCACTGTGGTTCGTTTGGCATTAATAATTTTCCACAACGCTGACACGTCGGGAAAACCCCATTATATGGAGGTTGGGACGAGGACATTGAAAACCCTCCGATGTCAATCTGTATTCAATATAAAAGAGTATCTCATATCGTGGCTTACCTGTCTATTTTCACTATAAAAAATAGTCTAAAAAGGATGTCTCTAGTGCTAATATCAGTCTCTTATGTAGAGATAAATGTTTCATCTTTGGAAAAAATCGCGGCAATCCTATTTTTTATGATATCAGGCCTCTATTTTTCAACGAAAAAGCTTGCGCTTAACAAAAAAAACACAACAGGTGCCCTCGAAATGAGAATACCTGTTCTGTTAAATGCTCTGGTCTATTTATTTTTTTGGGGTCGAATGCGGACAGATAAACGGCCAGAGAACGCATTTCTGCCTGGGCTTGGGCGTAACCGTCGGCTTTTGACTAAGCGGCGTCGCGGTCGCTCCCACTCCCGGCCCTGGCGTTGTTCCTGGTGTCCCCGTTACTCCCACTCCCGGTGTGGCTGTGACACTCAAAACGGGGGTAGGAGTTTTGGGTGGGGGCATTGCGCTGGCTGTCGGCGAGGGTAATGGATCTAGTTTCGGCTGCACATGGCGCGGTAAACTATTTGTTGGCACAAGACCCATCTTTAAGTTGGGCTGGACCAAAGTCTCTGCTTTAATGTACCGATCCACTTCCAAATCTACATTTTTCATTGTAAGATGATGTATCGTTCCCCCAAATACTAAGACGAGAAGATCTAACTTGTTTGTGAAGCTGCCTAACGCGGTCCCTATATCTTTAAAAACAGAGGCTCTGATCTGCAATTTGGTCCCGGTCGTCTCTCCAGGTGCGTTTAATACTATTGAGAGATCATTGGTTATCTTATGGCTGATACTTACGTTTGTCATTTTCGCTGAACCAAAAGTTAAGGTTGGATGCAAAAGATCCGGCAATACATGCAAATTTACGCTATATGCGTCTATGTGTGTCGCTCGGAAAATCCATGGCCCACTCCCTCCATCAAGCTGCGCTCGTTTCTCAATTACCTGATGTTCTGACGCTGCTCTGGTAACCGATGGGACCGGTACAAAGGCGAGAAATAATGACAGGGAGATGAGTAGGAGTATTCCAAATGTCAGAAGTAGTGTCCGGGAAGAGTACATTCTTTTTTACTCCTCATTGAATAAAAAACCCTGAGAGCCTTTACCATAAAGGAAAAAAGCTATAGCATAGCTGCATGCACATAATATTCAATCAAGAATAGAAAAGGCGCTGGCAGAAGAAATAGAGAACTTGCGTAGGCCCAGGGTCGGAAGGATATAAATGTCGATCTATACCCTCCAAGTTTTTTGTTTAGTGGTTGATGGTTAATGTGAGATTCGGCAGTGTGATGTTGCTGGCAATCAGATACGGAGAATTAATGTTGGCGTTGTTAAGGGTGGTCTTGGGCGCGTTTAAGTCCATCCCTTGCCCACCAGAACTCAACAAAAGGTTGCTAAATTTCGCTTCGTCTACACCAAAACTTGCCATATCAATGGTCAAACCGTTGATTGAGACCGGGATGTTTTTACCTGCTCCTAGGTTGATGCTGACATCTCCTACCATTGGCACTGGAAGTTTTTTGCTGATAACCAGGGAGTTGATTGTACAGTCCATCTGCGATACACCCACCGGGGAGGCGTTGTCTACCTGCGATAAACCAGGATAGAGTTTGAAGTTTGATCCGTTGAGGGTGCTTGCCTGGACGCTGAAGGGAACAGGGATCGCTGCCGCCATTGCTACGGCCCCTTGCGAGACCATGACGAGTAATCCACTGAGTAAGAACATACCCGCTAAAAAGACAAGCCAGAAGGTCTTTAAATCGGTTTTTCCGATCATCGGTGTCTCTGCTGCTACGTTCATAAAATAGTCCTTTATATTCCGCCGAGAAAGATTGGCACGCTTCCACGGCTTTCTTAGTATTGTTCTTAATACCCTGTCTTTACGTGAAATCTTTTTATACTGCTGATTTGCGATCAATCTGTACAGTTGGCTCGACGATTTTACTCGCTCTTACTGGTCTCCAGGCAACTCCCAATGCTCCTCCTACCAACCCAAATAACATGCCTATTCCAAATCCACCTAGTGCGACTAGGAGTGAGATTAATGCCAGTACGACTCCAACCGATCCGGTGATCACTGCGTGCGCTGGCGAAAGTAATTGAATTAATCCCATTACTACGAGTAATGCTCCTACTAGAACTCCTGCCCAGATCGGACTACCCGGCAAAAAGGAGAATTGCAACAGGCTCACTGGTCCCCATAAGACCAATATCCCTGATAAGATGAGCAGGATCGAACCCGCAAATGGCCGCGTCCGTCTCCACAACCGAAATTTGGACCAGGTTTGCCATTCCGCTACCTCTCCCAGGACGGCTTTCGGCTCCGTAATACTCTCTAAGCGCGTCAAGCGCATTCGCCCAGATAATGAGGATAAACTAAAACGCTTCTCACCTCCTTGTGAAGAAGTTTGGAGAATATGGAAGGCTGCATCAATTAACGTTTGCAGCATGAAGGTGTGCTCTAACAAGATCGCCGGGTCTCCACGACGCAGGACAAGCTTCTGCTGGGTTAAGGCTTCCGCTACTGTGAGACTACCATTTAGTAAAAGTTTCCAGGTTACTGGCTCTCCTGCTATAATATAAGGCGTTGCTTCAAGATCTTCGGCTGTCGGTATTCGTATCGCACCTACAGCTCCCAAAGTTAAAATAAATACGATCCTTTGTGGTACCTCCTGGGTACCCTCCCCCAACGAGAGAGATGAGAAGATGATGCTGGTCTCCCAATTAAATACTTCAGACTCCACATTGCTACGTCGCAATGCTACTAACCAATCCATTGGCTTCCGACCTACAAAGGTCGCCTGGTTAATACTGGAAACGACCATATACTCTCCTTCGGTATATTGCGCCCGTTCACATATGCGATATTCTTAATTCTAGAGGCTGTCTATAAATCTATACAGTTCAATAAAATTCTTACGAGGGAAACGCTATGTACTTACAATCCTCTTAAATCCATATCTCTAAATACGCCAATGTACTAGAGATCTAAAAGAGATGCCAGCCTTCTTTATCGTCTGTACACGTTCTCTTTAATTAAAGTGACTGACTATCAGTCACTTTAACAGGATAGAGGAATTATACAGAATGTTACACAAAAAAGTCAATGTCATGTAGAGGTATAGGAAAAGTAGCTTATACTACCTTCAGCGCGCTGCGAATAAAACGAGCGGTTTCTTCTGCGTATTCATGTGGAGCTATTTTTGAATTATTCATGTAGCATTCATAGGCGGCGTGGTATACTAGCCCAACAATCAATTTTCCTGCAATAACGGGGTTTACTTCAGGGTCTATCCCTCCACGTTCCTGCGTTCTTTTCACAAGTTCGGATATGAATGTGTCGTAAGAGGAAAAAAAATGTTCACGCTCGGTTTCTGCGTTCGGCATGTTAATTCCAAAGATAATGACGTTTAATACGTCCTGATACTCTCCTAATAATTTGAAGGCGACATGAACACACGCATCAATAAGCTCCGCAACACTACTGGATTTTACATCTATCTCTCGAATAGCTTCTATTATACTGCCGCTCATTTCTCTGGAGAGCGCGGATATCAGTGCATACTTCGATTGAAAGTAAAGGTAAAAGGTTCCTTGCGCTACACCTACCCGAGCAACAATCTCTGAAATGGTTGCGGCCTCAAATCCTTTCTCGGCGAAAACTTCCCTGGCGGCTGTAAGTAATTCACTATATCTATTGGCTTTATTTCTCGTGTGAGCCATGGAAAATGTTCCAACTCTCTAGATGCTTCTCTTTTCAGAATGTACTTCGATTATATGCGCCTGACGATAGATAAGGACACGTGTCCAGCGCCCTTATCTTTATCCAAACTTCAATTAGAATACGATGGTTTTGTTCCCATATACAAGTACACGGTTCTCTGTGTGTAGACGCACAGCCTCTGCCAGTACCCGCCGCTCTACGTCTCTTCCTTTGCGGACAAGATCATCTACGGTATCGCGGTGATCACTGTGAATTACGTCCTGGGCAATGATCGGCCCTTCGTCCAGGTTGCTGGTAATATAGTGGGCGGTGGCTCCTATCAATTTTACTCCCCGCTCAAACGCTCGCGCATACGGGTTTGCCCCTACAAATGCCGGCAAAAAACTATGATGAATATTGATGATTTTGTTTATGTATACGTCCACCAGCACAGGCTCTAGTATCTGCATGTACCGCGCAAGTATGAGAAAATCTACTTTGTCCGCGATAAAGTCCAGGATCTTCTCCTGGTCCTGATGACGCTGCTCCTTTTTGATGGGGAAATGGTAATAGGGTATGCTATACATCTGAGCTAACGGCTCTAGATCCCGATGATTGCTGATGATGAAGGGGATCTCCATGTCTAACTCCCCACTCTTCCAGCGCCACAGTAAATCTGTGAGACAATGATCCAGCTTAGAAACGAATATTCCTGCTCTCTTACGTTTCTCTGAATAATGCAGGCTCCACTCCATTTGAAAACGTTCGGCAACCTGGGCAAATGCACTGGCAAGGTTCTCTCGCTTTATTGTAAGGCTGTCTTCTGCAACGGTTATTCGCATGAAAAAGGTGCCGTTGTGATGGTTGGTTGAATACTGATTGGACTCAATGATGTTCCCGTGATGCTCGTAGATGAACCCTGAGACGGCTGAGACGATTCCTGGCTGATCTGGACAGGAAATTAATACGGTTATTAAATTATATTCGCTTGACACTAAGGCATTTCCACCCTTTCAATAAATGTACGGCGCTTCCCACTAGTATGAACGTTTTTGATCCACTTATCACTCCTTACCCCTATCTATCAGCTCGGCCTGCCTTTAAGTAAGAAAGGCAAACCCATTTTTTTTATTAGATGGTAAGGATGACAACAGGGATCTCCCTCGGGGTCCGCTTCTGATAATCATTGTAACCTGGATACTTTAGGGAGAATAAAGACCAGAGACGCTGCCTCTCTCCTGGATCAGCTTCACGCGCTGTGACTGCTAATCTCCTCCCTCGAATCTGGACAATTGCCTCTGGGTTGGCTTTAAGGTTTAACCACCACGCCGGATGCTTCTCTGTCCCTCCGTTTGAGGCAATAAGGACGATCCGATTGTCATCCATCATGTAGATCAAAGGGATGATCCGCTTCTGGCCACTCTTCCGTCCAATGGTTTCTAATAATAGCACTGGATTTCCTACAAGTCGGCCTAGAAGTCGACCTTGTGATAGCTTGTAGAGAAATACATGCAGATCTGTGAGGTACTTCTGCCCCTTTAAGGGCGGCCTTGGCTCTGATTTTGTTTGCTCTGAAACTGCCATACTATCCGTTTCTCCTGTATCTTTTTATGGTGTTCTACTAATTCTACCATCTCTTATACTCTGCAAACATAAGGTTAAAGGGAAATGACGCTACCAGTCCTGTGACTTTCTTGAGCTGCTGCGATTACTTGTATGACTGGTAGCGCGCTCTCAGGATCTACCGGTACTGGCCCTCCTTTGAGAATCGCGTCTCTCAGTAAACGATAAAACTGCGGATACGCTCCCGGCAAGGTCTCGACTTTCCCATCTATATGCAATCCCTTGATCTCACTTGAGATATGACCCCACATCTGCTCTGGCTCCTTACCCCAGTCTGTCCCTCCTGGTTGCTCACCAGACCGTAAAGCGTCTTCCTGCGGATCTAATCCCCATTTCTCAAAGGTTCCCTGGATTCCTGTCAATCGCTTGGTTGGTTCTAACAAACGCGCGAGAGTACTCATCCAAAGGTGCGCGTGAATGCCACTGGCAAAGGTGAGGGCGACAAAACTATCATCGTCGACTTTCGCTCCAACTCTCCGCTTCGGTAACTCTGCATACACACGCGTTGGCTTCCCAAAAAGCTGCAAGGCCTGGTCTATGAGATGACTCCCCAGATCATATATGTTCCCCCCTGCATCCTGCATGTCGTCGCTTTCCTTCCAGCTCTCTTTGACTACTGGCCGATACCTGTCAAATCTGGATTCATATCTGGCTATTGGCCCCAACAGGTCCTGCTTCATGATGCTGCGTATGGTTAAAAAGTCGCCGTCCCACCGCCTGTTCTGATAAACTGACAATAATTTTCCTGTCTTTTTACTGGCGGCGATCAACCGTTCTGCGTCTGTTGGGGTCGCGGCCATGGGTTTATCTATGACGGCGTGTAAACCCGCTTCCAACGCGGCTATCCCCAAGGGAACATGAAAGCGATTGGGGGTGGTAACTACTACTAAATCATACTCACTGGCATCTTTCCAGAGCCCTTCTACTGTTCTGTACAATATGACTCCCGGATATTTGATCACAGCTTTTTCTCGGCGCTGAGCATTGTTTGTAACGATGGCTGCTAACTTTAATCCTGGAGTGGTGGAGATCAAGGGCGCATGAAAGGCTTCTCCTCCCAGCCCATACCCAATTACGGCTACTCGTATACTTTCTTTTTCCTGGTTTACCATGAAGATTCGTGCTCTCTTTCTATTGTATGTTTACACAACCAATTCCGGCGAGAATGATGATAATCCCTATCCATTGGCTCCAACGCAATCTCTCTTTTAAAAATATCCAGGCAAGTACAACGGTTACTGCGCTAAATAGGGATGACAGGACACTTACTACAGAAACTTGCGCCAGGGTTAAACCAATTGCTGTTGCAACAAAGGCTGTTGTGTCTAATACTCCTACAATTGCGAGATTCCACCATACTCCCCCTTTCGGCATTTTGAGCTCCTGATGCAGGGGTCTCGCAAGCAAAAGTAAGACGATTGTGGTCTCTACACGAAAAATCCAGACAGGCCCAACTCCTCCCATTATGGGTGCGACTCTTTCCCCCAATAACCAGAAGCAGACTCCATATCCAATAGCTGCGATGACTGCGAATAATACGCCGGGCGGCAATAAACCAGTGGACCGGTTCTGTACTTTCCCCACTGATCCAAAGGAGGTTGCGGTAAGAATCGCTCCTGGAATGATGACTCCCATTCCCGATAATTGCACTGGGCTTACTCGCTCTCCACTCAGTAAGGCCAGCACGACGGTTACTGCGGCATAACTGGCTCCCAATGGAGAGACAATTGACATGATACCTATCTCAAATGCTCGATACAGAGCGAGCGAGCTGATGGTGTTCAATAACGCTGCTAGTAATACCCAACCCCAGGTCTGAAGATCACTGCTGAGTAAACGCGATAGCTCTCCCGAGAGGCTGAGATATCCTCCCAGTCCTACGATTCCAAAAAACTGCATAAAAAGCAATGTTCTATACGTACCTATCTCTCGCGTGGCGGATCGCGCATTAAAATCAGCAGCCCCCCAACTGAAAGCTGCAAATAAACCCAGGAGAATTCCCATTGTTGATAGATCCTTGTGTGTATCACCCACCGCTACTCTATGAGATGATATCCATTCCGGTGGAGCAGACGCTGTTCCTTCCATAGTAGCACAGCGAGAATGTCTTATGAAAATTTCTACGCCTCTCACCCAGGATTATTTTATTCTGACAAGCGAGGGAGTCCAGGAGTGCACAACCCTCTGGCCCACTCACTTTCTCCCCCCCCTCGTCGCCGATGGCCGCTTAGAAAGAGAATGAAAGGATCAGGTTGACACCTTTTGGGCCGGTGATCCGTAAAAAGGACGTAGAAAACTTACGTTCAATTGAAGAGAAACTTGCCCTTTCTCAAGAGAGGATATCGCAATGGAGCAAAAACCAACTTCTAGTGAAGAGATTCAACAACTCTGGGGGAAAATTAAAGATATTCATATCGCTATGATGACAACGATCGATACCGATGGTTCTCTTCATAGCCGCCCTATGGCAACACAACAAAAAGATTTCGATGGCAATCTCTGGTTCTTTACTCAGGCCAGCGCCCCTAAGGTCCAGGAGATTAAAGAGTACGAGCAGATAAATCTTAGCTACTCTAAGACCAGTGATAACCTGTTCGTTTCAGTCTCCGGTACTTCTCAATTGGTTCGCGATCGCGCGAAGATGGCAGAGCTCTGGAACCCTATGTATAAGGCATGGTTCCCCGGCGGCCTGGATGATCCCGAGATCGCTCTGCTAAAGGTCGATGTCCATAGCGCGGAATATTGGGATGCTCCCGGTAGCAAGATGGTTTACCTGTTTAATATGGCCCGTTCTATGGTTACCGGCAAAAGCCCCGAAGGCCAGATCGGCGAGGATGTGAAAATTAAGGTTGATTAATTCCATTTCTTTGATTAAGAGGGCCGCCCTATCTAATCAGGGCTCCCTCTTTTCTTTGTTACGAAAGGGTCAGTATGGATACGGCTATAAGAAAACGGGTGCTGCGCACTTTTACGTATGGAATGTTTGTTGTTTCTTGCGCTGATGCCGGTGAGATCAATGCTTTTACGGTTAACTGGCTCACTCAGGTCTCTTTTGAACCCCCTCTGATCGCTGTTTCGATTGAGAATGATTCAAAGTCTCTTCCTATGATTCTCAATAGCCAGAAACTGACAATCAGTGTATTGAAAAGCGGCGATCGACAACTGGCTGCCGATCTCGGCAAATCCGCTCTGAAATATCCTGGGAAGCTTCAGGGGATTGCGTATGAGATCGGCCCCAATGGCTGCCCTATTCTGAAGGATGCTCTAGCCTGGCTGGCCTGCGATGTTCGCTCCGATACTCCCGCTGGCGATTCTACGGTGGTAATCGCTGAGGCTACAGATCTAGGTATGCTTCAAGAAGGCGAACCTCTGACGATGAGTGAGGCCGGTTTCCGCCACGCTGGCTAACTTTGTCGCTGTCTGACGTTTCTCCAAACGGTTGAGGTATTTTTAGCGAGCCTTCCATTCGCTCGCGAGCATTCCATAGATCTCATGATCTACAAAGTGATCGTTTATGAAGCCATTATCACGAATGGTCGCCTCATGAATAAATCCCAACCGCTCGGGAATCCTTCGACTATGACGGTTCCCGGTCGCGCAGTGAATCTCGACTTTGTTCACGTTATAGCGCTCAAAGGCATACACTACCAGAGTCTGACAGGCCCTGGTCATAATTCCCCTACCTTGAGCCTCTTCCGCTAGCCAATAACCAATTTCTATTTTCCGATTCATTACATTCATATTGTGCAACCCGATGGAACCAACAAGCCTCCCTTGATACCAGATTGTTGTCTGTATCCCTTTCCCCTCAACAAAGTTGAACAGGGTCTGCTGTATGTGTTTACGTACGCTCTCTAGCGTGGAGACATCTACCCACCCCAGCCATTTTCGCAAATGTTCCCGATTACGATCTATGACTGCGAAAAGCTCAGAAGCGTCCCTCTCTTCCTGCAATCTCAACTGAAGCTCTTCGTCTATCTGAATTGCTAATACTGGTGTTCCTGCCATCCCTGTCTCCTTCCTTTAATCAATACGATAGGATACTTACTTTTTCTAAGTTCACTTGTATAAACCGGAAAAAGAGTAAGAATATGCTGTCGCTCCGGATGCTTGCATCTCTGCTGGAAATTCTGAGCGCTGGATCGAAAACGATCAGATTGGTGACGCGTAACCCCACGGTTTATCCACCGAAAGGAACGGAAAAAGCTATCTCGGCTATGGTCCCGTACGTATCTTCCTCAATTCAGTTTGTGGTACACTTAGAATAAAAGTTCTTGTAATACAAAAGGAGATTCTCGGTGCCCGATACGCCACCTTTCTCTCAACAGGCCAATTCTCTACAGAATAGGACAGATGATGAATGGCTCTTTGGTTGGGACCCCACCCCTGGGATTGTTTCGATCTGGGCCGGGCGCGATGGCAGGGCTCTGGTCTGGCGGCGCGAGGGTGACCGTATACTCCGCTTTACTGAGAGCTTTCACCCCTGGTTCCTGACAACCTCTCTCGATGATCTGGATTATATGCGCTCGAAAATTGCTCCCACCCATTCTTCTGAAAGTTCCCGCGCGACGATCCGCTATCAGGAATTCCGAGGGCCTAAAAATACCTATCGATATCTGATCTCTGCTAATCAGGAACGTATTCTGGAGCAGGCGGTGCTTACGGGGGCAACCCGCCGCCTCGGCCACCGCGTCTCGGGCTTTAATGATCCCTCGATGCGCGATCGCTACTATCGCGTTGGCTCTGTGGAACAATACTTGATGCGCACTGGTAAGGTGTATTTTCGCGGCCTGACCTATGAACAACTCCACCGCCTCCAGTTCGATCTGGAGACAACAGCTCTCGATCCTAATCGTGGCCGCATTTTTATGGTTTCGGTCCACGATAATCACGGCCTGGCAACCGTTCTAGAGGCCCCAACTGCCGAGGACGAGGATCATCTGATTAAAGAGCTCTGTGCTCTGGTCCGTCAGCATGATCCCGATATCATTGAAAATCATAATCTTTTTGGCTTCGATCTGCCTTTTCTGGAACGCCGCGCTGCTCTTTTACAGATCCCATTGGCCCTTGGCCGCTCCGGTGGTCCTATGCTTCTCGAACGTCGCGAGGAGACCCTTGCTGTGGGTCCCGATGCTAGTAAACGCGCCCGCTATAGCGTTCCCGGTCGCGAGATGATCGATACTCTGGATGCGGTCCGCCGCCACGATTTTGTGATGCGCGAACTCCCCAGCTATCGCTTAAAAGAGGTGGCTCGCTATTTCGGTCTGGCCTCTGATGAACGCGTCTATCTGGCGGGGGATGCGATCTATGAGACATACCAGCAGGACCCGGAGATTGTCCGCCACTATGCCCTCGATGATGTGCGTGAAGTCGATGGACTCTCACTCCGCCTGCTGGGAGCGCCTTTCGCTCTGGCTGGAATGGCTCCCCGTCGCTACGAACGCCTCGCGTCCGCTGGTCCGGCAATGGGGATTCTGGAGCCAATTCTGGTCCGTGCCTATCTGCGCTCGGGTGAGGCTCTCCCATGCAAACGCTCTGATCGCTCCTCTGAGGATGATCTTCACGAGGGGGGAATGGTCCAGCTTTTCGCTGAAGGGGTTGCTGAACATGTGGTGAAGGCCGATGTGGCTTCTCTCTACCCTTCTTTGATGCGTACGTTTAGCATCGGTCCCCAATGCGATCGCCTGGGTGTGCTCCTCAATGTTTTAAGCCGCCTGACTGATCTACGCCTTCAGAAGAAGGCGGCGGCTCGCAGTGCCACAAAACATGCTTCTGAAGCCCGCCATCACGATGCGACTCAGGCGGCGATGAAGATTATGATTAATGCCGCCTATGGCTATATGGGCGCTGGCTCGATGGCCCTTTTCGCGGATAGCCGGGCCGCTGGTGAGGTAACACGCCGGGGACGCGAGATCCTTCAACAGGTGCTGGCCGCTCTCCAACAACAGGGGATGGCTTTGATTGAGGCGGATACCGATGGGGTCTATTTCGCGGTTCCCCCTGATTGGGATGAGGATCAAGAACAGGCTCTGGTCTCTCGCATCGCGGCGGATCTCCCACACGGTATCCAGCTTGAGTACGAGGGTCGCTACCGCGCTATGCTTAGCCATGAGGTGAAAAATTACGCTCTGCTTACCTACGATGATCAATTGATTGTCCACGGGGTGGCGCTCAGGTCGAGCCGGGCGGAGCCTTTCGGTATTCACTTTCTCCGCGAGGCGATCCGCCTGACGATGCTGGGAGATGTCTTGTCCCTCCACCAACACTATCTCCAAACGGCTGAAAAACTCCGAAACCGGGAGTTCCCCGTCAGCGATCTTGGCTCCCAGGTCCGGCTCTCGAAAACGCCTGAGGCCTATATGGCTGCCAGACAAAACCACCCGGAACCCCAATACGAGGCACTACTGACCGCCGGGCGCACCCACTGGTATCCTGGGGAGCGCGTTCGCTTCTATCGTGGCCCCAATAAAAGATATGTCTGGCTGCCTGAAGAAAGTGGCGATCACTCGGTCGATCATCGCGATTGGGAGGGACTACTTCCCGCTCCTAAACCTGAAACCCCGGCAGCCCTGATCGCTTCTACGTTTGAAGATGTGTACGAACGCAAAGATTACGATGTGGACTACTATCTTCAGCTATTGCTAAACTCTTATGCGGCCCGGCTTCGCAAGGCTTTTGAACCGGAAGATTTCTCTCAGCTTTTCCGATTGGAGGGACAGATCGGCCTCTTTGACGAGCCAATTGAGAATATTCACCCCCGTTGGATTAGAAATACGACGATATCTTTAGAATAATAATAAAAAGTGGATCTGCCTCTGTTGCTTAGACAGATCCACCCGCAAAAGTGTGATTACTGAGGATCACACCCAGGATTAAACTCCTGATTGGTCTGCAAGCGATTAAGACCGACTCCTGTAACATAGGGCACGTACGATCTGGCTCGCGCCTGTTGATAGACCTGGTGCATAAGCTCTGGCCTATCAACATAATCGACGGTGAGCACAAGGTGCCCCTGGCTGTACTTCCGAAAACGATCGAGATTAGCTTCGGTTCCTCGCGTCTGCGCTTTTGAAACAGTTTTGTTGGTTGCCCCTACATAGACCTCTTCACGAGCAATCCCAGTTACGGTTCGCACATAGTCATCATGATCCGCTGCCAGATCTTCTGCGTTCTGCGCAATGATCCCAAAATCTTGCTTTAAGCTGGAGTGCGCTCGCGCGTATCCAGCTAAATCTTGCACAAATTTCACCATGTCATCCTCATGCCCATCCGCGTAATCCTGCTGATAGGCATCGATTCTGTCAAGATAGATCCCATCAAAACCGGCGGCTATGATCTTGTCTAGATACGCATAGATTATCTTCTGCCAGGCCGGGTCCCAGTATCTTACCCAGTTGTTTTTTCTCCAATCCGAATCTGGTTGGCCCAACCAGTCTGGCGATCCAGGCTTCCATCCCTTTTGCCAGTATCCGCGATAGCTCTCAGCCTGCCCAATGCTCAGATAGGCAACTACTCGCTTTTGACAGCTACTGCGCCGCAATTGTTCAATCTGCTTCTGGCTAAAGGCTTTTGATGCCGATCCATCAGCAGAGTAATCAATCACTACTAACTGGTAATTACTGCCCCCTAGCTGTTTGAGATCTGGATTATCTAGCCAGTAGGCCCAGTTGCGAACCGCTGTCCAGGGACGCGGAGAAAGTTTTCCATTGCTCCCAGGTTGAACGGTCTTCTTTGGCACAACTGGCGTCCCTCTTCTTGCCTCTGGCTCTGGCGTCTGGGAGGCACAACCGGCGCTACTCATCATCATAATGATGATGAGTAGCAGAACTGACCCTCGCATCGATCTGATAAGATGGTTTTTTGTCAACATTAGTGTAATGGCAGAGTAACGCTCTGACCCGCGTTCAATGAGACATACGAGATCGACTGTCCACCATAGGTTTCCGATCCACTGGCCGCCAGTCCAGAGACCGGAACCTTCGCTGCCTGCTGCGCGGTCAGGGTGATTGAGACTCCAGGGACAATTGAGGCGGTTACATTAGCATTCTTGTATTGCATTCGATCCGCCATCCGCATCCCTAATTTGTCTTGCTCAATGTTGGTTACGGGCAGGTTATAATACGCTGCGTACTTCTGCAAGGTCGCATCCATTAAATCGCCAAGCAATGTATGCTGACCATCGTATGCTTTCAGGTTCGTCTGATGGAACATCCACGGGTCCATCTCGCCTTTTAACATGTAGGTCACCAAGGTCTGGCTCTCTTTGTCTAAAATCTCTTGATAAGACAGGTCCCGACCCCAGAAGTTATGATAGATGCAGTTGTACTCCGAGGTCCAACCCGCCGGGCTTGTAACATTGTAAAACAAGTTCACTGGCCGCCGAGGGATCTCAAGGATCGAGGGCTGAGAGGCATTATACATGCCGATGTTGGGCGCTGGGTTATCCTGACCCACCTTCGAGGTGTCCGAGACAAGATAACGCAGACCGTTATCATACGCTGCCTGAAGGTAGTTAGGATTGGCTAAACCCGAAACATCCGGGGTGACCATGCTGATGGCACTATAATGGGTCAGTCCCAGTCCCTGCGCTATCTGGTTGTTCTGTGTAATCTGGAAGGTCGCGTCTTGATAGTTCACTGCGTCTAGATTGGTGTGATCATAGGTGTGACTGACCCAGTAAAATTGCGATTGCGTGGCTTTCGCGCTAGGTGTTAAAGTGTCGTTTTTGTACCCGGCATCCGCTGTGGTGCCATACCCATTAAAGGCCATGGTCAATGTGGTATTCGCTGAGATTGCCTGGGCACGCTTGCTGTTCTGCCAGTTTATTACTGCCTGCCAGTCATTACCATTAATACGATAGGTTGAACCCGTAGCATCTGGATTCGTTCCACAGACGGTTGTGGGAGTCCACTCACTAGCCTCGATGAATACGTCGTCTACCTGCGGTGACATATACACGTGCCGCTCTCCAACAAATACGCTTTGCGTCAACCAGTTAATCAGCCCATAGGAAAGGACGATGTTATGTATGAGGTTGAGATTGCTATCAAAGGTCATTGAAAGCACCTGGCGGCCATCAGGATAGCTACGTACTGCGGCGAGAGAGTTTCCCTGGGCGTCTTGCAGCACCGGGACGGTTGCTCCATCAGTGAATGGCTTCGCAAGATAGGTGTAGGCATACTGGATAGGTACGTTGGCATTATTATTTATGTACGAGAAAACTTGATGCCCCTGCGAGGTGACTTGAGCCTGCAATGGTATGGCATCGGTGTCCACCATTCCATTAGGAACTTGGTAGCCAAAATTTGCGTCTGGGTAGGTATACCAACTCAGCTCTCGAATTCCTAACTGCGCCTCATACCCCCACAGGTTGCTCCACTCCTGCTGACTTAAGGCGCTCATCCAGGTGCCAGCATTGCTGTATCCCAGATCACCATTCGTTAAAATGACTCCCTGATATGATCCATGACAGCCACTCATTAACATGGCACTTGTCAGACCATTCGGCGTCCTGGCTGCTTGATACACGGTGTATGGCGTCCCCAGATAATCCAGCGCCTGGGTGATCGCCAGAAGGTCAGTCTCTGTTCCATCAGCAGAGATAACCAGCACTTTCATGTCAATCGTCGGATTTACACAACCATTGACAGATGCCACTTGCCTCTTTGACAATTGTGGGCTACTTGTCACTTTAGCTGTGACCTTCGGGGATTCGCCCTGGTTCAAATACGTCTGTAATGAGGGCGCATTTACTGCGACTCCAAGCTTCTGACTGGTCTTTTTGGCTGTTGAACCGGGCATGGATTTTACAATATGGGTTTTATCATGCTGTCCTTTATGCGTTCCTGATGAGGCGAAGGTTGCTGCGGCAGGCGCAATCAGTGCTGCCATGACGATGATTACAAACAGAATCCCTACCGTCCATTTTATGGATATTTTCGGCAACTTCAACATAAAATTTTAGATATCCTTTCCTGATAATCAGGATTTTCATTTATAGTGAGAAAAATTCATAGATGACCCCAGCCGCTGGGATTAGGACCAGGGTTGAAACATAAAGGTAAGAAATTCCAGACGTTTTAGACGCCTGTTTAATAATAACCAGCCCAATATACTACTCAATATACAGGCTGACAGATCTCCCGCTCCATAAAAGGCTGGTCCCAGTCGAAGGGTTAATAGAGTAAAAACAGTATTGCAAAGAAAAAGACAACTTACAAGCAGGAGCGCTTCACGCCGCCTGTCAATATAAAGCAGTAAGAGCAACATGCAAAAGGTGAGAAATTGGAATAAACCTGCTATCAAGCCTAGACGCAAAAGTACAATCCATTGCTGCGACAAACCAACAACATTCGCTAAATCCCCTGCTACAATACAGAGGAATAGCGCAACCAGACCCTGCACTTTAATGATGATCCCCACTCCCTTTCGAACTGCCGCTAACATTCCCTCCCGCGCTTTGACCAGGTTTGCCAGGGTGCCTTTCGCTTGAATCGAGCGGTAAAAGTTTTGGTAGTGTCTGTCAAAGTTGGTCTCTAAATGGATCATGAATATGACCGATGCTGGTATGGTCGATAAACTAATGGCGAATTTGGTGATATCATATGGAGCAAACAGATGATAAAAGTTACTGACGATCTGACCTTGCCCCGAAAACCAAAACAGTATACTGTCTATCCATAAACTAACGGCGAAACCACCTCCTATCAAACAAAGATTTCCATATTTACGCACGTATTTGAGATACTCCAGGCTGGCTCTCTCTCTCGATGGAAACTCCTGAAGGATCATACTTATCAATAGGCATAGACATATCACCTGGCCCAGGGTAAAACCAGCCAAGCTCCCCAATAGCCCTTTACTGTACCCCAACGCTATGCCCGCTCCACACCCAATTCCATAACAACACACAAACACTAGCACGATCCTCACGTACTCATGGGCCGCCGAGAGAAAAATCATGATCAACCAGGTCATTGTGAGCGTCAGAAACAAGGAGTCTACGAGTAACCTGTAACGTATATCAAATGGCGCAAATAGTAAAAAGGGAAGCGTTAAAAAAAACAAAGGAAAGAATAAATAGAATACTCCCATACAGGTGGGTGCTATCTGCTTGAGGTTATCTGCATAAAAAAGATCTGCAAGATAACGCGTGATGAGCATTTGAGGACCCGCCGCTACCATTAAACTAAAGGCAAAGCTGCACACGATAGTGGCAAATAATAAGGTCCGCTCCGATGAGGATAAATAGGCAACACTGGTATTGTTGAGAATAAATAGCGAGGCCGCTCCTGCTAACCACGGACCAGCCGTGATGACTGCTGATGCGATGTATGCGGTCGATGCCCCTAAATATGTGCCTTTTTTTACAAGCGCTTGCAGACGAAATCCGATACCTGCCATCACTAACACTCCACTTTCTGCCTGAGAGCTTTTTGATAGATCTCCCGATAAGAGTCGTACAGTTGCTCCTGTCTGTAATATCTCTGCACTCGTTGCTGTCCCGCTCTTCCCATTTGCTCTCGTAGATCAGGATGTTTCCAGAGATACACAAGCGCTTCGGCGATCTCCTGAGGACTGGAGACCGGCGTGATTAAACCACTTATCCCTAACGCCTGATCCTCCAATGAGATCCCTGTTAATAACTCCCGACACGATCCTACGTCGGTCGATATCACTGGCAGACCCGCACAATTTCCTTCTAATATCACGAGCGGCTGCCCTTCACTTAAACTGGTAAGCAACATGACATCTAACTTTCCATAAATGGTCCTTACATCAGTGGGTCCGGTAAATCGAACTATATTCTCCAGGTTTAACATCTCTACCAGCCGCTGACAGTCCTTAAAGTAAGAAAGATCTTCATCTGTGGGTCCAATTAACCAGGCTTCCAGGTTCGGAATTACTTGGCAGGCGATTTTTAAGGCCCGAATTAAGGTTTTGACATCTTTGATCGGGACGATCCGCCCAACAAAACCAACTCGATAACGATCCGGGTCTCTTTCTTTCTGTACAGATGCAAGTTGCGCTGTGTTAATGCCGTTGGGAATTAAACGCAGTTTGCGCGGATCCGCACCATGCCGCCTTTGATAGTCCTGGTTTACTCCCGCAACTGAGATGATGTTTTCGGCTGCTTCATAACTCACTCGCTCCATAAAACGAAAAAGATTAAACCACCACTTCTGGAAAAATCCCATCCTTTGATGCGTAACACTCTGATCCGATGGCTGTAACCAGGCGGATTGCATGATCTCTATCTCTCTCTCACGAGTGTAAATTCCATGCTCGGTTACGAAAAATGGTCTCCCTTTCCGAATCTGGGCCAGCGCTCCTAATAAACCTCCAAATCCGGTGCTGACTGCATGATAAATGTGCGCTTCTGGCAGCTCCGCCTCTAAGATTGAGAAGAAGGGTAGATAGGTTAAACGAAAGGTCCAGAAAAAATCTATGAAGGACTGCTCACTGGCATGCTGCGTATATAACTGGGTCAAGGCATCCCAACTTGCTCTCTCACTGAAAATATCTCTTCCTCGCAAACCAGCGTATCCCGGCCCTTGCAATGCCCCAAAAAATTGCTGGACTTGACCCAGCCCCCCAAGCATTAAGGCTTGATGCAGATCCATAAATTGCTGCCAACTTTCCTTGTCAGGCTTACGAGTGCGTCTTACGGAAAATGCTTTGATATGATCTATATCACTGAGAAAAACTTCTCGGAATTCTATGACGTTCTCAGGCAATTTATACAGCATCTTGCGCGTTGGATCGGGCCGGGCTCCTATATGCAGTACACAGAATGAAAATTCTGGCAGGTTTGAGATTAAGGACTGAATCCAGCTCGATACCCCTCCAGCTATATATGGGTATGCTCCTTCTACAAGCAAACAGATATCAGCCACGGGCTACTCCCCCCGGCCTTACAAGTAAGGATTCCCACCAGCTAATCGCTGGTTGCTTCTCTAATAAGCTCTTGCGCAATGAGGCGGGAATACTTCTTAATAAGACTGACAGAATGTCCCAGGCCTGAAGGCTAAATGCTAGCTCAACTGCCTGCAATAATGCTTGCTCTAAATCTGGCTGCAATAGAAGTGCCATCCGTGCCTGCTGTAAGGCTGTAGTCTCGTCTCCTAAACGACGATTAATCTGGGCCGCCATTAACCACAGAGAGGCAAATTCGTGCTCCGCTGCGCTCTCCTCCAATAAAGGCTGAATAAGCTCGCGCGCCTTGGCAAAGTAGATCTGCTGGCTCGGTTCATCCAGTACGTTGCTGACTGCATACGTGTGATACTGGTCAATGAGCTCTATCAATAATTCTTGTCTCCCAGGCTCCGCTGACCAACGTTCTATTGCTTCATTCAAGTTAATTGCCATCTCTTCTTCGATCCGCGTGAGCGCGATTGAGGCATCACTACGAATCTCTGGCATTGGATCAGAGAGCAACTGACGCAATAGTTCATTCGATTCCGGCGTCTCTTGCTTACTAAGATCCGCTACGGCTTCCCTCCTCATCTCTAAATTGTTGGATTTCAATATATCAACTAGCGGCTGTACGTCTGCGCTGGGAATTGCCAGGTTACTTCCCCTGGCAGTATCTGTAACCATCTCAAATGTATGTTTCGCGGGAAATATATGTGTGATAATAAATGCTAGGCTGTATGCAAATACTCCAAATCCTGGAAAAAGAAAGATCGCGGGTAATAGAAATACCACTGACCTCAGGTCTAATCTGGATATCCTCTCTGAACTCAATGTAGAAGCTATAAATAATCCCGCACCTGTTCCCCAGAAGAGGACAAAGGTAATATGAATCACTACTGCCCATAGTTCTGCTTCTGTGAAAATAAACCAACCAACAATACTGTCACCTACTAGCGCAATTAAGGCGAGTAGTAACCCTCCCCAACGCCACCATAACATAACGACACCTCAATTTTTTATAGAAATATAATTTTTATGGTTTTTCTCTGGAAAAAGCTGTAAAGCTTTCTAAACCTTTTTGGGGATGGCTCGCAGATGTGGCAGGGTCTCTCCTATCTCGTGAATGGCTTTTCGGCTCGACTCTTGCGTTGAGGCGTCCGTTTCTAGCGCTATTGAGACCATCTGCAATGTTGCTTCAAATAACAAGACCAGGTTAGGAGTGACCTTTAAAAAGGGCATGGTGTTGATCACGACTATTCCCTTCACTTCCCCTTGTCGATCCAATAACGGACCTGCCATTACTGCTGAGGCTTCTTTGGGGGCCTGATTGTGGGATACAAGGTCACGAATACTACAGATCCCCTTTGTCTGCAATACCTGGTGAAAAAAAGGACTGTCCACTGGTAATGGCTTCGGCGCTGCAATATGCTTTTGCGCTAGTTGGGCACATTCTTGGAATACTCTATCTTGCTCTCTGTATAGTGAACAAGCCTGCGCTTCTAAGGTGTGCAATATGATGTCCAGTACCGCCTTATGCCGATCCTCTATGTTTAATCTCCAGAGTTGAGCTAGCTTGTCACTAATTGTTGCCATCGAGACCTGCTGACCAGAAATCCGCTTCTCTAATTGAGCATTGATGGCGGTCACGGCTTCATATCGCTTGTTGGCCTCGCGCACAAGCTTTTCTAAACGTATCTGTTCTAATTCAAGGAAACGCTGGCGCTGGCGCTGCCCCTGGAGTAGATCACTTAGTAAAATACCACTTAAGAGGAGCAGAAAAGCTTCCATACCCATTGCAAATTCAGTTGAAAAACCAAAGTGATGGGGGAAGAAAATAAGTAACAATAGATAACTACCGGATGCAAGCACACCCGCTATATAGGAGGTTATCCGGTTCCGACGTAGCGCTGTAGCAAAAATAAAAAATGCGAATGTGCAAAATAGCAAATGTGTGGATGTCCATGAGACCGGCAAAAATAAATGTATTAATACAAGAATGGTCATTACCATGACCATCTCCAGAATCTCTTGCGCTAACTTTACACGTATATTCTGCTTCGACGGTCCCATCCCCGGCATAACCATCGTTTGCATCTGTGAAATGGCCTCTGGATGAGATGGCTGAATAGAAGGGGTGCTCTGACTCTGGATGCCCATACTACCTCACAAAAACAATATAAAAATATTTTGTTTGATTATTTACTAAAAAGGTGATTACTGGAAAAAATGTTTTTCTATATCTGGGCCATATATTATCCTTCCAAATTATACAAGTATTTTGAACACTTGAAGAACAATTCGTTAAAATTAGCCTTTTTTGGCTAATTTGGAACATAATTTTACTGAAATCGCTGTTTGATGAAGTCTCTCTATGTATTTTTATACTTTATACGTTGATGATTTTGCTGACACAAATATAGAACGATACTATTCCTATTCTTTGCAGTGGACGGTTTCAGGTAAAAAATCGGTTACCTCTTATTGAAATTGCGTATGGTATACTCCTATCAGTTTCTCTGCTCTGTAAACTGTCCTTTTTATCCAGTCTCCAGGTTCTTCTCGTCCCTTGTTACGGTGCTGTAACTATCACTCATTTTCGTCACTCTCTGGACCAAAGGAGATCCCCTATGTACGATTATGTGATTATCGGCGCTGGCTCCGCTGGCTGCGTGCTCGCCAACCGCCTCAGTGAAGATCCCTCCGTTAAAGTTCTTCTTTTAGAAGCTGGAGGCCCCGATAAGAAACAGGAGATTCATGTTCCTGCCGCTTTCTATAAACTTTTCCGTACACTCTACGATTGGAACTATACGACGGAGCCCGAGGCGTACCTCGACCAGCGCGAGCTCTATTGGCCCCGTGGCAAGGTTCTAGGCGGCTCTAGCTCCATTAATGCGATGATCTATATCCGGGGCAATCACGCCGATTATGATTCCTGGCGGGACGCTGGCAACAAAGGTTGGAGCTATGATGAGGTCTTACCCTATTTTAAAAAGGCTGAGAATCGGGAACTGGGTCCCTCTTACTATCATGGCTCTGGTGGCCCTCTCAATGTGACCGATCTCCGCCTCGTGAATCCTATCTCCCACGCTTTCCTTGAGGCTTCCGGTGCGCTCGGGTATCCTCGCAATCCCGATTTCAATGCTGCGTCTCAGGATGGGATGGGGATCTACCAGGTGACTCAAAAAAAGGGCGCTCGCTTTAGCGTTGCCCGCGCCTACCTGCTCCCGGCTATGAGACGCCCTAATCTGACGGTTCTAACACGCGCTCAGGCAACCCGCGTTCTTTTTGAGGGGGCTCGGGCTATCGGTGTTGAGTATAGTCAGCGTGGCCGCCGCGAACGCGTGATCGCCGAACGTGAAGTTCTGCTTTCCGGTGGCGCGATTAACTCTCCTCAGTTACTGATGCTTTCTGGTATCGGTCCTGCCGCTGAACTTCACGAGGTGGGGATCGAGGTTCGGCACGATCTGCCCGGCGTCGGTGAGAATCTTCAGGATCACGCGGTGGTCGGGGTGGTTTTCCGCTCTACCCAAAACTGCACGCTCGATGTCTCTGAGACTCGTAACAATCTGCTTAACTACTTGCTTTTCAAGAAGGGCCCCTATACCTCTAATATCGCGGAGGCTGGGGGCTTTATTAGGGTCTCCCCTGATGCTTCGTCTCCTGATATCCAGTTCCACTTTGTCCCTGCTTTCTTTAAGGATCACGGCGCGACTAAAGTTGATGGCTGCGGCTTTACGCTGGCTCCGACGCTTCTTCAACCCGCCAGTCGCGGGCGCATCACGCTCCGCTCCAATGATCCTTTCGAACATCCTAGAATCTATGCGAATTATCTTCAGGCTCCCGAGGATCTTCAACGACTCCTGGCTTCTGTGAAGATTACGCGCGAGATCCTCCACCAGAAGGCTTTTGATCCCTACCGTGGGGTTGAGTATCTGCCCGGCGATCACGTTACGAACGATGCCGATCTCACCCAGTACATTCGCTCGACGGTGGAGACGCTCTATCATCCTACGAGTACCTGCAAGATGGGCCAGGATGAGATGGCGGTGGTCGATGAGGAGCTGCGCGTCCGGGGTATCTCTAATCTCCGTGTGGTCGATGCCTCGATTATGCCAAATGTGGTGCGCGGCAATACGAATGCTCCTACGATTATGATTGCTGAAAAAGCTGCCGATCTCATTAAAGGGACAAATTCTACTTCCGTGAGAGCTGCTCAGACTGCTGGACAGGCCCAACACTAACACGATTTTCAGGGAAGAGGGATCGCCGGTCCCTCTTCTTTTTTTACCTATAAACCTCTTTTCATTTTAAGGTACAGGCCGAAACCAATTGTTATCAGGCAACCCGCTAGTAGCGCGAGCAAGGTCCCAAGATATACGCTCTGATAAGAGGCGTGCGAGAGTCCTAATCCAAACAAGGGAAACAGGACAATCATGCTGGCGCTGAATAATCCTGTCTGAAAGGAAAGTATAGTTGCTCGCTGCGCCTCTGGGCTCCGCCGATTAATGGCGGTGCTAATGGCCGGACTTATCACAGCTAATGATGCCTGAAACAGGACCATATATCCAAACAGGCCCGGATATACCCATGGCAAACCCATCAATAGGAGTCCTACCATCTGCGCGAGCAGACAAAGCCCAATCAAGAGTCTCTCCGAGATATATTTCATGAGGAGCGGGCTCAACGCTGCGAAGAGAAAGTTGCCAAGGGTGCTGATTGTGACTACTAATCCTATCATTGATAACGAGAAGCCCTGATCGTGCAGCGAGAGCTGATAGTAGTAGTAAATGGTCTGCCAGCAGGCCTCTACTAGTCCTAGAATGATGATCAGACAGAAAATCGCTGGCGAGGCCCAGACGGCCTGCAACCCTTGCTTGAAGTGCGTGAGCGGGGTGATATCTTCGGCGACTTTTCCCCTTTGTTCTGGTATCAACAACAGCGGCCCAATGGCGATCAGTTGCACTACGGCATGCAGAATAAATGGAAGGATCTGTAAGATGTTCCCTAGATATCCTCCCAATACGGTCCCGATGATCTCTCCGATCAAGCCTACGGCGTACATTCTGCTCACCAGGCGTCCATACAAAGCGGTGCTTCCTTCAGGTTCTGCAATGGTCGCGATATTCCAGAGGATCGCCTGGTTTGATCCCCCAAAGAAGGCAAAGGAAAGGCCCGACAGACAAAAGCTGAGAACCAATATGGGGGTTCCAGGCACGAGAAAAAGCAGATGCGATATTGCCCCACACACGCAGTACAACACTAAACTTTTTCTACGCCCTACAAGATCAGCGAAGATCCCGGTTGGCACTTCCGAGAGAAACTTTACGATGTGAAACAGCATCTCAAACAGGCCGATTGCTAGCGGACTATATCCATGAGATGCCAGATACACGACCCAAATGGCGGTTGTAAACTGCAACTGACCGATGAGATTGAAGCCATCAAAGGCGCGTAACCAGCGCCGCCACGGCTGTACAGACCCTGTGGTTTCAATATTTGGGGTAAGGCTCGGTTTAAACATGTATCTCCAGACACTTTCTTTTTGAAAAAATCAATAGAGGATTTTCAAAAAAACAGCCTGGAGCTCGTTAAAGTGGTTCCGCGACAAGCGAGTATGATGAAGGAGGCGGAAAGCTAAGCAATCAGTGCAATTCGTCCCACCTGCATGAGCAGGCCGGATACAGAAGGATTGACGCTTGTTCCCACCGCATAAGCAGAAGCGCCAGGCTTATGCGGCCAGGACATGTGTCCTTGTTTGAGCATTATTGAGGTAAACCAGTAGCCAGGGTACGAAACTACCGGCGGAGATTGTTGTATTCATACCCTATTTCATACCATACCCCCTGGCTAAAGTCAATTCCTATCATGGGAAATCAAGGGCTATTTCATTCGAGAAAGAAAAGAGTCCAGAGGCAGAGCCTTATGGGGTGAGGCTGGGAGATCTCTACCTATTTGTTATAATAAGTGAACAGGCATTCTTTGCAAGAAGGGCAACTCTATGATTATTGAGACTGAACGTCTCCTTTTACGTGAGTTCAAAAAAAACGATTGGCATCGCGTCTACGAATATCAGAATCATCCACTTTATCTTCGTTACACTCCCTGGAAGGAGCGAGGTGAAGACGATGCTCGCCGCTTCGTCCAGAGCTTTCTGGACTGGCAATCTGAGCGCCCTCGGCGCAAATACCAGTTCGCGATTATTCTCCGATCCGAGGACCGTCTGATCGGCAATTGTGGTATCCGCAGCCGCCCTCCACAGACCCATGAGGCCGATCTCGGCTATGAACTCGATCATAACTACTGGGGCCATGGCTACGCAACGGAGGCTGCTCAGGCACTTCTACGCCTTGGCTTTGGTACTCTTCAACTCCATCGCATCTGGGCCTGGTGCATTGCGGAGAATATGGGTTCCGCTCACGTCCTGGAAAAGATTGGCATGCGTCGCGAGGGCCATATGCGTGAGCAGGAATGGATGCAAGGCCGCTGGTGGGATACGTTTGTCTACGCTGTTCTTAATTATGAGTGGCAGAAAAAAAATAATTGGGAATAACTGAGATCAGTTATTCCCACAAAACCAGCCCGAAAGGCTCACGGCCTATGAATCAAAGCCGTTGATGTGCGTGCTATGCCACTTCCAGGCTGTCCCAATAATGGTTTCCAGACCATACTCCGGCTCCCATTTTAACTCTCGCTTCGCTTTACTGTTGTCTGCCCAGATCGCAACAGGATCACCCAGACGCCGTGGCGCGTTCTCTACTTTGAAGTCTACTCCGCTGATCCTTTTCGCCGCCTCTACTACCTCTTTAACGGTTTTTCCAACTCCCGTCCCCAGGTTGTAGGCGGTGCTCTGGTCCGTCTCTCGAATATGCTCCAGTGCCTTGACGTGCGCTATAGCCAGATCAACTACATGAATATAGTCACGAATGGCGCTTCCATCGCGTGTGGGATAATCGGTCCCAAAAATCTTGATGGCCGGGGCTTTTCCAGCCGCCGCTTTCATGACCAGGGGGATCAGGTTAAGCGTAACACTCCAGTCTTCTCCAATCCGATTGTCGAGCGAGGCTCCTGCTGCATTAAAGTAGCGCATCGAGGCCGAACGTAGTCCCTTGGTCTGGTCATACCACTTCAGTATGGTCTCTACCATTAATTTGGTCTCGCCATAGACGCTCTCGGGACCAAAGGGCGCGTTTTCGGTTACTGGTAGATCTTTGGGAGTTCCAAATACGGAGCAGCTTGAGGAGAAGATCATATGCCGTACATTATGCCGAACCATGGCGTCGATTAATGTTAATGTGCCAGCTACGTTGTTGCGGAAATACTTTGTTGGCTGCTCCATCGACTCCCCCGGAGCTTTGGAGGCGGCAAAATGGATCACGGCGTCAAGCTTCTCTTCCTCAAAAATCCGATCTAGTAAAGCTTGATCCGCGATATCACCTTGTACAAATTTTGCATTGAGCACGGCTTGCTTATGCCCCGCTATGAGACTATCCAGCACGACTACTTGATGTCCGCGCGTCGTTAACTCTCGAACAGTATGTGAACCTATATAACCGGCTCCCCCAGGGACGAGAACTTTCACGTGACACTCCTCCTTATGAAAACTATCTTATTC
>CAXTTV010000030.1:0-17467 GCA_964247295.1 uncultured Ktedonobacteraceae bacterium
ACCTGTATGTCGTGGCACGTGTCCACCCCTGGAACCCGCTCCTTTCTAGAAGGAAAAGATCCTGGTATCCAGATTATTTCTTTGGAGTTTCTGTAGAGATTTGTTAAAATGAAGATGTATGCACATATTTAAATATGCAATTATACAGATGGTATGAAAAATTGACTTCAGTCCGAGGTTGTTTTTAGATGAATGTAAATACACAGGCTTCCAGGCCTTTGTCGAATTATGTATCGCAAGGCATAAAGCGTCTTTATCGACGGATTGCGATCCTGTTAGGGGATGACAAGCAGCATGACAAGAATTCGATTGCGGTTCTTGATGGTGTGCGCGCGGTCGCGATTCTGCTGGTTATTGGCTATCACATAAATCTGGTAACGCGTAGGAGCTTGTGGGATGTATATGCTCACCCGTTAGTAAGCTCATTTGCGACATTTGGAAATGCCGGTGTCACCCTTTTTTTTCTACTCTCGGGATTTCTTTTATTTCTGCCATATGCCAGAGCCTTGCTCTTTGAAGGTTCCTGGCCTTCTGCTCTTGTGTTCTACCTGAGGCGGGCCCTGCGTATTCTGCCTGGATATTATCTTGCTTTGTTCGCTATGATTGTGCTGTACAGTCCGGAATTTCTGCGTCCCGATCATCTTAAAGATTTACTTTTATTTTTAACCCTTTTCATGGACTCGTCCCAATCTACCTTTCGTCTGATTAATGGCCCCTTCTGGACGTTAGCAGTCGAGTGGCAGTTTTATATGTGGATGCCTCTTCTGATGCTGGGTTTAAGGGTGGTGGTAGTGCGCTGTGCTCCTGAGAGGCGTATGCAGTCAACCATCGGATCGCTGCTCAGCCTGATTATCCTGGCGGTCCTGGTTCGGATGTGGGGCTTCTTCCGCCCTATGGGGGGGCAGATTTTTGGTTCGCAAAGCCTGGGAGATAGTGTACGGTTTTTTCTGTATGGGATCGAGGGCAAATTTCTGGAGGATTTCGTCATTGGAATGCTCATTAGCCTGATCTATACATATGCCTCTCGGCAACCGGCGAACTCACGACTGGTCCATCGCTTACATCGACTTGCGCCCTGGCTTGCCTTGCTGGCCCTGCTGATAGTATCGCTCTATGCCTGCTGGCATTACAATATTGATTTTAATGGCTGGCGTGCGATCGATGGACTAAAACCTGTTTACTTTAGTGTGGGAGAACTTTTCGTTGCCCTGGGTTTTGGAGCCTTTATGCTTTCCGTCCTGTTCGGGCCGCCTGGGTACAGGCGAGTGTTTCAGTGGTCATATCTGCGCTGGTTGGGCTTGATCTCCTATAGTATCTACATCTGGCACCTTCATCTTCTATTACTCGTCCAGGAAAAGCTGATTCCCCAGTGGCCTGGTCTCCCCAATATTGTGTATTATTGCATCTACTGGATCTGGTTAGTGATCGTAGTGCTCCCTTTTTGTTTCGCAGTCTATTTTTGTGTAGAGAAGCCCTGGATGCATCTGAGCGATTGGCTAAAGCCATGGATACAACCCTCCGAACGTAAGAAGGATACTCAGGAGCGTCCACAGCTAGTGTTATCTCCGGAAAAGGAGCAGGAACGCGAGCAGCAAGAGATCGTCTGAGTATCCTGATGAATAGATCGGGATCTTTTCTTTGTTTACGCAGGAGCCAGGTTTGTAAGGGCCTATTTGTGTAGCTCCTGACGTAAAACCAGTTCAAGAGGGCGCTCCTGCTTGAGCCAGAGCCGGATCAGCCCGACCGGGATTAGATAGCGCTGCCTCTCCGCGAGATGATTGGTATCCTCGCGTTGGAGGCGTTCGATAAATTCAGCATCGATCAGAGTCTGAAGAGAGCCAAGAAGCTTCTCTAGCTCGTAGGTGACATGGTACTGCTGGTAAAGCTGTTCAATCTCTAGCAGTGCCAATCCCTGCCCATCATCTCTCTGGCCCTCCGCCAGAATGGCTAACGCGATCCGATCCTCGGGTACAAGCCTTTTCAAAATCCACTCAAAATGACCGCGCCCATTGTTTACCACATTTTGTTGCACGCTATTCACATCGTGGAGCGTCACAAAGTTCTTCTTGTGTTCATTGCAATGGTGGACCAGTTCATGGCAGAACAGGTGGATCAGGTAGGGCTGCCCTGAGGTGAGCCTGTGAATTTTTCTGATCGCGTTGCCCTCATACTCAAGCCTGCCAGCCAGTGGCTTACTAATCAGCTCCTCTGCCGCCCGTTCGCTTAAGCGTTGTAGGCGATACTGTTGCGCCTGATTAAAAAAGACCGAGCGGTAATCGATTGTTAACTCATCCAGCTTATGGGTACCCGCGAGCAAGATATTGAGGTAGGGACGATGTTGGAAAAGGCTGCGCAGATAGCTATAGATCTCTCCTGAGAGCTTCTTACGAGCAATCTGCTCTTCCAGAGCCTCAAACTCATCGATCAGTAGGATCAGGTTCTGGCGTTTTAGCTGCTCCTCTACAGCATCCAATAGCTCATTAAACTGTTCTGTAGGATTCTCCTCAAACGTTTTAAGTTGTGGCGGTGGTAGAGTATAACCACGTTTGCGCATATTTGTCTGGATCTGCCGAGCGACATTATAAAAGAAACCGCCATCGCTGCTCACGTAGGTCACGCTCTGCATATCAATAAAAACCGGGACATGCTTTTCCAGGATCGAGGTGTTTACCAAATGCTTAAGCAGAGTTGTCTTGCCAGATTTACGCTGGCCATAGAGGATAATCATCGTTTTGGCCGCAGTATTCCCCAGACGTTCCTGCAAAAACTCCAGTTCTTTCTCACGCCCGAACAACATTTCGCTGTTTTGGAGAGGAGTACCCGTCGTATAGGGATTAGGCAGGTAGTCAGGGCTCTTTGCTGCCTCAACCAGATGAATCTGCTGTTGTACCTCCTCGATCAGTAATTGATTCTCACTATCGTTGTAAGAGATCTCGAAGTCCAGCGTTAGCAGTTTTTTCGGGCCATGAGGCTTAAGCGTGAATTCACAAATCCGCTCTTCCTGGTTGAAAAGGATCTCAATGAAATCTTCATGCATGCTCGTCTGCTCAAACTCAGGGCTATCCAGCAGCTTTACATTGATCTGTTGGGCTGAACTGCTCCCCTCATTATAAACAACCAGGCAGATCGCGATCTGTTCCTCCTGTTTTAGATCCGAGCTTTGAAGTTCGGCTTTCAGTTTAGGTTTACCAATTAATTGGTTGTGTTCGCGGGTAATCAAAGTGCTCCAGCGTGCGATCAGAAGCTCAAAGAGTTGATAATCGGGGAGCAAGGTATAATCCTCTTCCTCGGATTGAGGATAGGCGCGTAGGACCTCGCGCTTAAGTTTTTCCAGTGCAATGTTGGCTTCAAGCAGGGCGGCGGCTTTATCGTTGGTACCTTTGCGTTTCAGATATCGGTTGAGAATATTGACAATCGTTGAGATCTGCGAGAAAAGATGGAGAATATAGTGAAAGTACGTTTCCGTCTCAATCTCCATCTCTTTGATCTGTTCCGTTGTTCTGTACTGAGCAATCTCATCAAGAGTTCGCATCTCAAACAGCCGTTGCAGTTCGCTATAGATCAGAAGCATCTCCTCGCCATAATGGATCTGCTGGTTCTCTTTAATCATCTGTGTCAGCCCTTTGAGATGCGTCTGGGCGTCTTGATCGCTAAAATCTCCAACGAGAAGCGCCAGGGCCTCTACAACTCTCTGGACCCTGGGAATACTGGCATGGTATCCGATATCCTTAAGAATATGTGGCTCAATACCCCGAATGATCAGGCGGTTCAAGTGCGAGAAGAGCGCCACCTGATTGTTATCGAAGAAGCGAGCCAGGACGCGAGCCGACTCCTGCTTAATCCATTCGGAATTTTCTTCATTCCCCTGGGGTCTGACGGCGCTTTTCTGAAGGATACTAAAGATCTCATGATCCAGTTGTTCATTCACATTTTCTGAAACCAGATTGTAGAGGATACGTAGTAGATTGCGCCTTCCGAGTTTATCCATATTTTTGAAGAACTGATGGAGATAGTTCACGCTCTCCTGATAATCGTTGCGCATCAGAATGCGAATATTCTGAATAAAGGCCAGTTTAACATTGCGGTCGGGATCTTTCGAGAGGCGAGAGAGCAGGGCTTTGGCGCGTGGACTATTGACATTATAATGTTCCATAATCGTCGGGATCAGAGCCTGACGGACCTCAGAGCTGGGATCACGGACAACGCTCTCTAGCTGGTGAAAGTCTTCGGAGCTAAGAACAGGAGCCTCTTCTAACTTTCTCAAGGCAAAAGCTCGGAGGACCGCATTCGCATCGTAGAGCAGGGAGCGAACCGCCTCCTGCTGCGTTTTTTGTTGTAGTCGGGCCTGATTGAGAAGGGCCTGCCAGTTCTGATCGATCCAGTAGCGTAGTTCATCCTGGTTTACCCATTGTAGGATCTCAATCTGGTTTTCCATCCCAACAATGATCTTGACATCCTCATCATCTATTTTTCGGGCATGAATATGCACAATCTTCTTATTATTTCGATAGGTCCAGAGCAGATCGCCCTTATTATTAAAGACATAGAGGCCCCCATAGCGATCGCCAACCAGGATCTCGTGGCGCTCATTGCCATCGATATCCGCCACATCCATTGTTTTAATTGGCTCTTTAAGGTAGTAGCGCCACTTGAGGCGGCCCAGGTGGTCAATCACATACAGATTCAAATCATCGGAGCCCACAATCACCTCGGGATTATCATCGTTGTCGATATCTTTGATGAGCAGGGCATTGATTTTTTCGTGCATCAGGTAGGTCCAGAGAAGCTCGCCCTCGCGCGTGTACGCATAAATGTTTTTCTCGTTATCGCCGATAATGATACCCGGTCCCTGATACTTGCCTGGCTGGTAATAGGTGTAGATGCGCGCGATCGAATGTGGTGTCTGAAAGTGGAGAGCTGGCTTCTCCAGGTCGTTTCGATAGACTTCAACACAGTTGTTTTCATTGCCAACAATCAGCTCGAAAGGCTTGTTTTTCCCTGGAGAGTAAATGTAGAAACCAGTAATATTCCCAGATGTTTTCCTCTGGTCGCCAGGCATCTGGAGATGTGGCACCGGAGTCTTATTTGTGCCGGTGTTTACTGAAAGAATATGCAGATGTTGGTCGCTTGTTAAAGCTTGAATCTGTGCCCATTTGCCTGTTTTTATATAGCCAGTCTGAATATCAAAGATCTGCCCCTGGAGGCTACGTTTCCAGACAGGTGTGAGGCGCGTATTAAATGCGCTTAACTGGCCTTTATCGGTCCCGATAATGATCTCGGCATCCTCGTTCTGGCACACATTGCCGATCCCCATGGCGAGAATATGCCCCTCCTCCTCGGGCAGGGATAACTGTTCCAAGACCTGAATTTTCTGCTGCTCCAGTTGAAGCGCGATCGACAGCGCCTTCTTATAGTCTTTAGTGCGGTACCATTGTTCGATATCCTGGGCTTTGATTACTGGTGTTGCGTGCTTCTCCTCACCAATAATATCTTGCAAGCGTCCATAATAGATTGAAGATGGTGGGAAAAGATCATTGAGAAGCGCTTTATCGGTCTGTAGGTAGGTTTCCTGGATCTTTTCATAGAGGCCCCGGATCGGCTTAATTCTTAAAGCATGGATACGAGCATCTTCCGCACCCAGCAAGATCTCCGTCTGTCCATCGTTATCGAAATCGCTGGTATACAGGCTCAGAGCACGATAGCCTAGATCGCGCTTCCAGAGCAGGTGGCGCTCATAGTCGAAGACAAAGAGCATTTTATTTTCGCAGGCAATAATAATCTCATCATAGCCATCGTTATCCAGGTCAGCAGTGCGGAAGGCGCGGATACGACTTTTAAAGCTGAGGACGGGATATTTTTCTTCCAGATTCATATCCAGAAAATGAAGGTGTTTCCCATCGATGACCAGCATAATCTCCGTCTCGCCATCTTTATCCAGATCCGAAGCAAAGATCGGGTGGATCTGGCCCGAGAAATCCTTCTGCTGGACCGGCTCGCCATCCTGATTAATGATATCCAGGTGGCGGTCACCGGAACTGATAATCGTCTCCAGTTGCCCATCTTTATTAAGATCGCCGGCGAAAACACTTTGAGCCCAGTTTGTAGTTTTAAACGTCCATTTCGGCGTGCGATTCTGGTAGTCAAAGGAATGGATATCGCGTCCTTCAAGATCCACAATGATCTGTGGGCTCAGGGCGAGGTTCAGGTAGAGAAAGTTAATTGTGCGCTCGTAATTGTGCCAGTAGGCCTCGCGCTCCTCGCTGCGATTATTGCGTTCAGGCAAATAAGCGGTTGCGCCGTCTTGCCCGATCGTACGGCCATCCTCATCTAATGCATAGAGTCGGCCATCCTGAGTCCCGACCAGAACACGAGCAGCGCCCGCGTAGATAGTATCGGGCTGATTAATACCATCGACAGCCGTCACACTCATCTTCTCGCCGATGACCCGTTCCCAGATGCAATCGCCTTGAACGGTAAGTGAACGGAGACGACCATCGCGAGAGCCAGCCAGGATCTCATTTTTACCATCATTATCAATGTCGGCTGCATGTACACAGATTACCCAATCTTTGGCCCGATAGTTCCAAAGCTCATCGACGACCGAGTCGCCAAGCTGGAGATAATACTGAAGATCGTTCTGTTCCAGCATCGTATTGCTCCCGTCTCGCCTCCGGCAAAAAGCACGCTTCTACATGATAAATGAAAAATGACCGTATTCGCAATTGATATTGTAATATATTCTGACTTCTATATAATATAGTAACAAACTCATTATGCACACATGACCGATAAATGAAAAGAGATAGGGCGAAATCATGGCAGTAAGATGGCACTCTTTGAGCCTTTAGCAGGCCTATACTAAAGGCAGTCGCGAGACAGAGCTCTCTTTCTAAGGGACTGCGACTGTTTTCAGACGTTCTCTCAGGGAAGGAGGAGATTGATGATCTCTACTTACTTAAATCCTTATGTGGATAATAACGCAGTTCAACGCCAGGAGATGCTGTTTGACCGCGAGGACGTGGTACGTCGCATCTATGCCTCAGTGGTGAATCATCAATGCTTCTCTTTAACTGGCTTACAGCATACGGGGAAATCTTCGGTTCTTAAGCACCTTAGCGCTTTATTCCAGCGTCAGGGGTGGAGTGCTGACCCCTACATTCTAGTCCCGCTGGATCTCCGTTCCTTTGGACATCGGAATACACATGACTTCTTTTCAATTGTGGCCGAGAAAATTGTAGCCGCTTGTAGAGGTCGGCTCTCTCTGGAGGTTGGACATTCTGATGGTGCGGACGAATTTATGTTGCTGCTGACCCAGATTGTTGGTCAGGGCTACTACACCGTCCTGTTGATGGATTCTTTTGATAAAGTAGCGCAGAACATCCACTTTGATCCCGACTTCTTTTCATTCCTGCGAGGGCAGGCGACCGAGGATCTGGTCTCTTATGTGACTGTTTCAAAAGCTCCGCTGAATCAGATCTGCCACCAGGATGTGCAGTCGTCTCCATTTTTCAACATTTTCGAGTTATACCATCTTGGTCCGCTTTCTGTAAATGGTGCGATCTCTTTGATCAAGGAGCCCCTGAGCCGGGTTGAGTGTTCGGTGACTTCCGAAGAGATCGATTGGGTGCTGGAACAGGCGGGTTGTCATCCCTACTTTCTTCAGCGAGTCTGCCATCATTTTTTTGAGGAGAAGATCAGCCTTGCGCATGGTCTGCCGCTGAGCGAAGTGCAACGTCGTAGGGTAAGTGAGCAGACGTATCAGAATCTGCATCCACATTTTGCCGCGACCTGGAACGAACTCAAAGAGGAGGACAAAGATCAGATCCAGGAGGAACTCAGGCCCCACTATGTTGGAGATCGCCGCTTCCCTGAAATCAGTCAGAGCGGGCTTTTCCATCGCTTCTTTCACGAGATCAGTGGAGGGCAAGCTTCGGAGATCACTGTGAAGGATTTAGAGTCCATTCTCAATAAGAAGGAGGATATTCGTTTTCTGGAAGAGTGCGCGCTCAAACACCTTCCAATGGTCGATGCCAGAATGAATGAGCAGCGTGAGCAGGCTCCGCTGTTGCGAGGCCGCTTGATCCAACAACTATTGATTGATGCCCACAACTGTATGCGTGGTCCAGAGCCTCGTCGAGATGCTTCCGATGAGTGGAAGCTATATAATATTCTGTACTATCGTTACTTTTATCGGCGTTTCAAGCACGATCTGATTATCCATAAGCTTAACACCAGTCGGCGTCAATACTTTCGTGATCGTAACAAAGCTCTAGAAACCCTCCTGAATGTGCTTTTAGAGATGGATTATGATAACGCAAGTTATGGCTAAACCAGAGGACACTTTTTTACTGTTGTAGATAGTGGTGCCCACACTATGTTGTTTCCCTAACGATGGATGAAATAATGTTAGTAATAAAAGATGAACCGGTTGCCAGGATGAGTCTTGAGATGGACTTTTGTCCTGATGGTCTGACAAGTTCAGTACATCTCTTTGAGCAAGGCTTCTCCATCCCCACCTCTCCCGCGCTTATCCTGATGGCCGGATATCCCGGCGTCGGGAAAACGACGCTGGCGTATGCCCTTAAAGCCCGCCTGAATGAGTTCGGGGTAAACGTGAAGTTGCTTGAGAAAGATGCGATCGAGGAAGAGATCTTGAAGGACCTTCTTCGACATGATGAACAGGCCCAGCGGGTGTATGCGCGACGCGATAAGGATCTTGCCGCCTGGACGCGCTATGAGGATCAGGCTGCTTACGATGCTTATGAGCAGATGTTTGTTCTAGCAGCAGAGTGGCTACAGCCGGGAAGCGGGCGATCTTTGATTATTGACTCTTCAGCTTTGCTCTCTTTTATTCAGGAACGTGCTCTGAAACTTGCCAGACAGGCGGAATTACCATTGCGAGTGTTTCTCTGCGAGGTGGATAATCGCATTCGCATTCAACGGTTACAAGATCGTCCGAAGATGCTATCTCAGCGGCGTGGCAATCTTATGACCACGATTGACGAGCACCATCAGAATTTTAATCATCTGCCCTCACTATTAACCTCTTCCCTGAACATGCTCGATCCTCTGAATGCCTGTTTAAACAAAACGTTGGTCGAGCTTAAAAAGCTTTCTTTTCCTCACACCGATTTCTGCTTACAGTAATACCACCGCCCGATTCATTGGGATCTGCCCTTTCTCCAAGCTGCCCGCGATTTTCTGGTACAGTAACCAGAGCTCGCGGGTAGCTTCCTTTTTTGAAGACGGTCAGGAGATGCGTGGTGGCCTACTCCCCTGGCCCCAGTTTCCTGGAGTGCCGCTTACCTCAAATTGCAGCTTTTTATCAGCTCGTAAGTCAGTAAGGGAAAGCCAGACTTCCTGACTGGTTTTACTACCTGCTTGTAATTTCTGGATATAGGGAGAGTGTTCCACGTCTCCCGAGGCGAGTATCTGCCATTCACGTCCTTGAGCCGGTTGGATCGTAATATGTGTAAATTTGGGGCTGCTCACCACGAAGCCAGCCGTTCCCGGCAGTAGTGGGTAGAGGCCCAGAGCCGAAAAGACGTACCACGAGGAGAGGGAACCACCATCGTCATTTCCGGGTAGCCCATTGGGAGCATTCTTAAAAAGCTTTTGCTGAACCTGTCGGACCGTTTTTTGCGTTTGTTGAGGGGCCCCCGCGAAATTGTACTCCCAAGGAACACTAAAGCAGATTTCGTTTCCCATAAAGGCGTAGAGGCTATCGGGACCTTCATTCAGATGCGTAAAAAAGGTATTTAGCCTTTCAACCGCCTGATGTTCGCCTCCCATTTTCTGAAAAAGTGTTGGGAGATCAAAAGCCACCTCCCAGTTATACTGACTGGCTGAACCCTCGCGAAAGCCGAGCTGGGAGTCGGGGAGAGAGCCCGCACTCCAATCACCGTTGTGGTCCCTGGGTTGGATCAGGCCTGTCTGGGGATTGAAAAGGTTTTGCCAGTTCATAGATCGCTGTCGATAGATCTCGTAAAGATCCTGATTGTGAAGACTTTTAGCGAACTGCGCGATCGCGAAATCGTCGATACTATACTCCTCGGTGATCGCTGCCGAATCTGGCTGGTTGTCGCGAGCAACATAGCCAATCTGCTGTTCGTCTTGCCAGCCCTCGCGGACCTTTTGCTGCCCATTCTCTATCGCCTGAAGGGCTCCCTGGGTATCAAAATTGGTGGCCCCAAAGGCGTAAGCATTGGCGATTACAATCGCGCCATCGTCACCGATCATGCCGTGAGAATCCCGGTTGGTTTGCTCCCAACGAGGGAGGTGTCCATCTCCTTGTTGGGCATCGTTCACCAGTGATTGGGCGATATCGCTGGTTTCCTGTGGTTCTAGCAGGGCTCTTAATTGGATCAGCGTGCGATACTGATCCCACCCGGCGATATTCTCAAACTGGGTATGGCCGGCGGGAACCGTATGAACCTGATTATCAAAGCCGAGGTACTGACCATTGGCATCATTAAAAATATTGGGATGAATAAAGGTATGGTACAGGGCCGTATAGAAGATAACGCGATTATCACGGCTGTTCCCCTGGATTTGTATATGCTTTAGACGCTGCTCCCAGCTTTTTTGCGCGTTCTGGGCAGCTTTCGCGAAGTCAAGCGCGCTATCCTCACGTTTAAGATTATCCAGGGCATTTGCGACGCTTACATAGGAGATCCCCACCTGAACTCTGACTGTCCGCTGTGACGTGGTATCAAAAGTGAGATAGGCCCCGCTTTTGCCTCCACTGGCCGTCGTAGATCCCGTCTGTAGATCTTTTCCCTGCCACGTTCCGCTCTGCTTGAAGGGGTGATCGAAGTGGGCCGCGAAATAAAGCGTATAGGGCTGATCGCTACAACCGACCATACTGGTAGTCGAGCCAATGATCTGTTGTCCCTTAATCTCGATATGGGCGTCCTGGTTGCCCTTCACGCTACCCCCGGCATTTATGAGCATGGCCGCCTCTGAATTTGTGGGATATTGAAACTGGGCCAATCCAGTATGGGGAGTAGCTGTAAGTTGTACCTGAACATCTGGCTTATCCAGCTTTACCGCATAGTAGCCGGGGTGAGCGTTCTCCTGACTATGATGGAAGTTGGCAGCGTATTGCTTGGGGGTGTTCACAGGCGAACTGGTAATCTTCCCGATGTACGGAATGAACGGAAAGTCCTGGTGGACGACACAGCCTCGACCACTGAAATGCGTCAGGCTGAAGCCGGTAATTTGATGATCGAGGTAGTTATAGCCTCCGGGTAGATTTGAAGGCGTATCGGGACTCCATTGTACCATGCCCAGAGGATAGATCGCGCCAGGGAAGGTATCGCCGCTATTTCCTGTGAAGCCAAAGTGGGAACCACCTGGAGCGCTTCCAATAAAAGGGTTGACATAATCTGTCAAAGATATGGAGCTGGGAGATCCCGACTTCAGATTGGCCGCCTGGCTGGAGCCGATGAAAGGATCGCAGCCGCTGGTAATGAGCGCAAGCCCAAGCAAAAGGCTAGAGAGCGCTATAAAATATCGCTGCTGAAACACTCTGGTCACTTCCTGTTCGCCTGAATTATCCTATGAGACATGAGACGCGCCTAATCAATCCCCCAGACATTCCAAGGGGATTGATCAGGCTTCTGTCATGTTACACTTCAGACAGGATGCTTTTTTGCAAAATCTAGAAAGAACTGCATACTTTGAGGATTGCCGACCGCCCCCATATTGACAGCTTTCTCTGGCGCGACCCCCATAAGCAGACGCTTAATCGGGACCTCTAGCTTTTTGCCATTCAGAGTGCGGGGGATCTCAGGTACCACAATAATCTCATCCGGTACATGATGAGGTGAGACCGTCCCGCGAATGTTCTGTTTAATCCGCTTTTGCAGATCTTCTGTAAGTTCGGAACCCGGTTTCAGAACCACAAAGAGGGGCATATAGTAGCCGCCATTTGAGCGCTCTATCCCGAGGATCAGACTATCCAGCACCTCTGGTATATCCTCAACGGCACGATAGATCTCGCTGCTGCCCATGCGAACGCCCATGCGATTGATCGTAGAGTCTGAACGGCCATAGATAATCGCCTCGCCCGTTGGTGTAATCTTAATCCAGTCTCCATGTCGCCAGATGCCCGGAAACATCTCAAAGTAGCTTTCCTGATAACGCTTACGATCTGGATCATTCCAGAACGCGATCGGCATCGAAGGCATCGGCTTTGTAATCACCAGCTCGCCAACCTCATCTATCAGAGGCGCGCCCAGCTCATTGAATGCCTGGACACCAACGCCCAGAGCACGGGCCTGAATCTCACCAGCGTAGACTGGCTTCAAAGGATTGCCGCTCACAAAAGAGGAGCAGACATCAGTTCCCCCACTGGTTGAGATCAACCAGATATCGGGCCGTACATGCTCATAAACCCATTGGAAGCCTTCAGGTGGGAGAGGAGAGCCAGTTGAGCCAATCGCCTTCAAATGGCTAAGATCATACATCTGGCCTGGCTCAATCCCGGCCTTCATACAGGAGAGAATATAGGCTCCGCTGGTCCCAAAGATCGTCATCCCGCTTTTCTCGGCCAGCTCCCAGATCGCACCCATATTGGGGTATGATGGACTGCCATCGTAGAGGATCGTCGTCGCGCCACTCAGCAGAGCCGAGACCACCACATTCCACATCATCCATCCGGTGGTCGTAAACCAAAAAAAGTGATCCTCCGGCTTCAGATCCAGGGAGAAGCTACAGCCTTTAAGCTGTTCTAGAAGAATCCCGCCCTGGCTTTGAACGATCGGCTTGGGGAGGCCCGTCGTCCCAGATGAATAAAGAATCCAGAGAGGATGCTCAAAAGGTACCTGCTCAAACGTCAGCGTTCCCTGAGTCTCCAGCAGATCAGTCCAGAGCACCGTATTAGAGAGCCCGGCAATCGTCTCTGGCTCGGCCTCAAAAAGATAGTGAACAAGCACCGTCTTTTTCAGCGTCGGCAGCACCTGCTGAAGACCAGAAATCATTGGACGCCTATCAAAGCTTTTGCCACCATACTGATAGCCATCAATTGTGAAAAGCACCGTCGGCTCAATCTGCGCGAAACGATCAATCACGCTACTCGTCCCAAAATCGGGGGAGCAACTGGACCAGGTAGCGCCCAGGCTAGCGCAGGCCAGAAACGCGATAATCGCCTGAGGAATATTCGGGAGATAAGCCACAACCCGATCGCCCGTGCGCACCCCGATTTCACACAGAGCCGCTGCCACACCGCTGACCTGACGGTGGAGGTCAGTCCAGGAGATCTCCTGGAGTCCCTTTTGCTCCGAGCGATAGAGGATCGCCGGTCGGGCATCGGTCATATTGCGGAAAATATGTTCCGCGTAGTTTAGTTTCGCGCCTGGAAACCATTCCGCGCCCGGCATCTCGTGCCTGCCAAGCACCTGGGTATAGGGCTGCGAAGCCTTAATCTCAAAAAACTCCCAGATAGAGCTCCAGAAAGCCTCAAGATCCTCCACAGACCAGCGCCAGAGCGCTTCCGAGTCCTCAAAGTGCAGGCCGCGCTTCTCCTCCAGCCAGTGCATATAGCGGACCAAATTTGTTTGTTTTTTGAAAGCCTCAGAAGGTTCCCACAAAAGTGACCCCTCACTAATAGGAATAGCCATGCTTGTATTCTCCCCTTAGAGTGCGCATCGGTTGGTAGCAGGAACAGCATCGTCCCCGCCCCTACTTCTAGACAGGATACTGGCCTTATTATAGCGCACCGATGGGAAGACTTTTTCTCTAAATGATCCCTGTTGCGACTACCGCTGTAAAATAACCCCGTTCTGCGGCGATGAGGAATGCTCCTAACGTCACAAGAAACGGAAGTTCTATCAGTTGCGCGATTGCCGGATTGATAAGCACCTTGATATCGCTACCCCAGCTTTTAGGGGTAATAACGACCAGTTTTTGCCCTTCGGGATCTATCCAGAAGTGTTCTGCGGTCAGTAGTCCCGTTTTCTGCCAGGAAAAGGTCATCTGGTTGGCAAAGGTAAGAGTCAAGATACCACTATGGAACTTGCCCGTAGCGATAATCTCGTTATCCTCAGTTTTTTGAATATCAACCTGATTTAAGAACGTCCCAGATTTTTGGAAGGTGTAAGTCCCGATTTCCGTATGGGCTGTCGCTTTGTTTCTCAGGTCGCTCATCTCTAATCGTGCCAGAACGATTTCGCCAGCAGTTAATTTGTAAGAGTTATTGAGCTTTCCTTCGGGGGTCCAGGTGATTTCCTAACCCCCGAAACTGCTTAAGCCTGGTTGCTGCATATGTTTTGTCCTTGAAGCCTTTCTCATCTATATCTTTTAATCAGACAAACGTCTACTTTTTGGGTGTATCAAATATGCAGGCGTTTAACCTGATAAACGTCTACTTTTTGGGTGTATCAAATATGCAGATATTTAGTGGCGGGATTGCTTATCGGGATCGTTGAGGTGGCCCAGAGACTCATGCATCTGCTGAAGCCATTCGTTCTGCTCTAGTCGCAGGGTATCTTCGGTATTTTCTACCAGGATCGTCAGCCGCTCCGAGTTCTGGCGCTCCCGGGGTGAGAGGGCTTCCCAGCGCCTTCTGATGTTTATTAGCCGTCCGGCGAGCTGGTTATATTTTCTGAGGGTGGTTTCAACCTGTTGATACTCCAGGTAGCTCAGGCTCGCGGTAAAGATCGTTGTGGTAACGCTCACCCAGATCTCCGCTCCCAGGGCTGCCAGGAAGGCTCCCAACAGGCTGGCCCCGTACATAATGTAGCGCAGGATATGTGATCGGTGGGAATGTTTTTGAGATCTCTTGTTATAGAAGAGGATCTGCTCATCCACTCGCAGTCGAAGATATTGTTCGGCATTCAGAGGCGAAAGCCCATCGTCGATCTCCTCACCCTTAAAGTTACCGAGATCGGGCGGCAGGAGTCCCTGATAGGGGGGGAGGGAGTCATTCATCGCCGGTGTGTTGCTCAGGCTTTCATTGATTAACTCAACCTTGGCCGCGAAGGTAGCATCTAGATCTGTCGTGTTGAGATCTTTATAGATCCCGGTCTGTGTGCGATAGTGGTAGATCTCAGATTTTATCTCCTCAGCGGCCCCTCGAAGGGCCACCCATTTCGCCCCATGATCAAGGCGGTTCACAAGGTTCAGGGCCGCGCCAACCAGCAAGGGGAGTAAAATAATCGCGGCGTGGAGCAGACCGATCCAGAACGCTTGTTTTAGCCAGCCCTGCTGTTGGATCGCGACCAGCAGGACGCTACAAACTCCCAGGAGAAGGATAAGGTTTTGTTTCTGCTTAAACTGCTTTTGTTGACGTACAGCCTGTTGATCCAAACAGGCGAGTGTCATCCAGGCATCTTTAAGCAGTGTTTCATTGCTTTGAGCAAACAGATTATTCTGATAAAGCTTGAGCACCAGATGATTAAGCGTATCCACGGTCGCGTTTTTGGGAAGAATGTAGAGGTGACCATCCCGCAGGATCTCCGTCTCAACAACGCCTGGATGTGGACCGGGAAGCAGGCGTTTCAAATAGTTTCGCTGATGGTGATAGAGACTTGCCAGACGATCGGCAAAGCGCCCGCTGCCCTCAAAAATAATGACCGGCCACCTGTTGCGAACCGCCTGACGAATCTCGCTCTGGGTAATCTCTCCTCCATTGATGAGTAAGGTAATAATCGGCATTCCGCGCCCGAGATACTGCCCCAACTCGTACATCAATGGTGTCTCATCGCCCCAGGCACCCTCTTCCGGCAACACAAAATGGGTATGATTAGGTTCAAGTTCAGTAATCTGTTCCTGAAGGGTCGTACGTGGAGCTATGGGTTTGCCGCGATAGCTCATCTTTTCTACAGGAGCCACGCCCAGTAGGATCGTCTCGTTATCGTTTTCAGAGGCCAGAGCCTCACCCATCATCCGAATAATCCCGCTCTGGCTACCACCGTCGATAATCGCTGCTCCCAGCCGCCGGGCCAGTCGAGCGATCCCCAGATTGAGCATTGTCCGAATACGGGTTTGCTGTTCGGTACTGAGTGCATTTTTATCGGCACCAGCGGCAAGCATAAAGACGGGGCGAGGTTTTTGCAGACGCAGGTTGTGAAGGATATCCTCTGTCTCCATCTCATCCGTGACTTGTAGCACCCAGGCATTGCGGTTCTTTGAAAATGGGAAGACCTGTGGTGGGGGAGGCGTGATGGACATGCGCAGTCTCCTTCCCTGACGCTGTAATCATGTATCGTGAGGAAACTATTTTCTGTGAGGTAGGTTTGGACCAGTGCTGTTTTTCTTGAAAGTAGCAGTAGACTACATGTATAGAATAAATCAAATGCAAGAACGTGTCAAATCGTCTCTAAAGGTGGAAAAACGTAGAGGTGGAGAGAGAAGAGAAAGCAGAGGGAGCAAGAGAAAATAGCGCTCTCTTGCTCCCCTTTTTGAAAGAATAGATTTTGTATAATGTAGATCTATCTTATTTCACAATTTTGATCAGGACATTGCGACGGCCCCAATTGACAGCATCGCCCTCGCGACCGGGCATCGCGATATCGATACGTCCAAAGGTAATATCGCCACCGGTATCGGTCGCCGTACATTGCTGAATAAGTTGTTTATCAGTGGTATAGATATTAAATACGGTTCCCATTGGGATCTGGGATGGATAGACCGCGCAAGCTCCATTAAACGTTTTTTGTCCATTCGCCATTGCACCCGTGTCCGAATAGGCCGTCGCGACTATCGGAATGAAGTCTCCGGTAGCGGTCCCCTGCTGCGTATTATCAGGTGTTGGGGTAACCTGAGGTGCCTGAGTTGGCTCCGCCGTTGGCTCTGGCGTAGGTTCTTGAGTTGGCTCCGGAGTTGGTATTGGCGTCTCCACCTTTTTGGGAGCAGTTTTCTTTGGATTGAGAGAGGGCTGTTTCACAATGCTCAAGGAATTTGCTGTAGACTTGCCCGTAGTTTGTGGAACGGTCTGCTCTCGCTCCACCTGAACAATATTCTTTTGAGCAATATCTTTAGGTGTATTTGTGTTTACGGGTGCCTTGTTACAAGAAGACTGCTGGCAGGCATTCTGATTTTTGAGCATAGCAGCATAACTGATGCCGAGTACGCTCATACAGACAACAACGCTTACACTAATTGCGATAGTGCTTTTTTTCATCCATTTTACAACGCTACGATTTTTCGTGTCTGGCTGCTGTAAACGCAAAATAATCTCCTTTAAGTTTTCAACCTTACAAATCTCCCTGGGAGCGCAATCTTTCCACTTCCCCTACATATCCCCTATTTCTATTTTTTGCTTCTCTACTATACCAATTGCTATCTACACTAACACCAGTATGACAGAAGATCAATTAGACGCGCTTGAACACTCTAATGTGTAGCCCAAATGTACTTTTTTATGAAATAAGGAAAAGAGGCGGGAAAGTTTTAAAGATTGATGGGGTGATAAAAACGGTAGAAGAGAGACAAAAAAACTTAGGCTTTCTGCATGACCTGAGTT
>CAXTTV010000030.1:17524-33584 GCA_964247295.1 uncultured Ktedonobacteraceae bacterium
AAGAAGCCACACATCGCACTTTTGCGTTTCAATATTACTGGACTGTTGGGATTGCCGAAGGCGGGACTCGAACCCGCACGGACGTACATCCACAACGCCCTGAACGTTGCGCGTCTACCAGTTTCGCCACTTCGGCCCGTCAGTTAATATCTTGATAACGTGGATAATCATACTGTATCGATTGCGGTTTGTCAATAGATTTTGTTTCCAGGTTTTTCTTTGAAACCGGCCCAATTTTTCAATCTTCCACGCGAAAATTGCTTTATTTCCGAACTTTTCTTCTCCTAGTTCTCTTTTTCCTCTGCTTTTTCGATTGACAAAGTTTTGTTGTGAATGGACCTTGAAGCTTCTCCTGGTATATAATAAGGGTAGACTCACTCTTTATTTTGCTTTTTTTGCGGTTCTACACGCCTTCTATAACTTTTATCTATAAAAATAAAGGTATTACAGGTTTTATAGTAGAGATCTTGCTAGTTATGTAGGAGTTTTTTATGAATTATCAGCCGCTGCCCACACGTGCGGCTATCGATGTCGGTAGTAACACTATCCATCTGGTTGTGGCTCGTTCTCAACCTGAAACGTTGGAAGTTCTGGTGGATGAAGTGGAGATGGTCAGGATCGGCGAGAGTGTTACGGCTACTGGCGAGATCTCCGCTCAAAAAATCTTGGCCTCTCTTTCAACGTTGAAGCAGTATCTGGCACTGGCTCAGGAACATCAGGCCCAGCCGATCCTGGTAGTCGCGACGGAGGCTATTCGTAAAGCGGTCAACCGCCAGGAGTTTATTGATACGATTCGTGAAGAGACCGGGTTGGAAGTTCACCTGATCGCTGGAGAGACGGAGGCGACACTCACATTTATGGGAGCTACCTACGAGTCTTCAGATCCGAATGTTGGGGTGATGGATCTGGGAGGGGGGAGCCTGGAACTGGTGACGGCGCGCAATAAGCAGATCTCCTGGAAAACCTCGGTGCCGATCGGCTCGGGTTGGCTGCATGATCGTTATCTGCCAGATGATCTACCTGCTGCTGAGGATATAAGTACCGCGCAAGTTTTTCTCGATACCTATTTTGAGGGTATGCCAATTAAACAGGTTCCTTCAACCCTGATCGCGACCGGTGGGAGCGCCAGCTCGCTACTATATCTGGCGCGTGCGGCTTTCCGTTTGCCAGAGGATCACATGAGCCTTTCACTGACAGATCTGATGCGCTGCGATGGCCTCTTAAGTGCGCTATCAGCGGAAGAGATCGCCCAACGCTATCAACAGCCAGTCGCACGAGCTCGCATCCTGCTGGCTGGTTCCTTAATTATTCAAGCTCTGATGCGCCGGTTAAAACTGGAGCGCATCCAGGTAACCCCTCATGGTATTCGTGAGGGGGCGCTGCTTGCCTACGAACGTCTAGGAGACTCGTGGTTAGAGATCGCCTCACCAACTCGTCACTCCGGGTCGGAGTCACGGGAGGAATCATTCAGGGAATCGGGGAGGCGTCTCCTTGAAGCACGCCTGGACAAATATCTGGAGTGGCGTGATGAGGTAATCAAGGAGCAGGATGATATTGAGCCGGTGCATAAGATGCGAGTGGCTTCACGTCGTCTTAGAGCCACGCTCGACTCCTTTGCTCCTGCCTGTGAGCATAAACCGTTCAAAAAGTTGTATCGCGTTGTACAGGAGGGGGCCGATGTACTGGGCAAGGCCAGGGATGCTGATGTAATGTTGCGCGATCTCTCTATCCAGCTTGAACAAGCTCCTTTTGAGGAGCAGGCCGCGTTGCGCTGGCTGATCGCCCGGTTAAGTACCTTCCGTAAGCAGTGTCAGGAAGATCTTAGAACCCATATTGAGGATCTTAACGAGCGGGAACTGCGCCGGTTACTGGTAGCTTGTTTGTCCAGGGAGGAAGTTTAGCATGGCTAAAGCGACTCTATTAAAGCATTTGAACGTCCATGCTGGGACGGCTCAGAATGCGTACCAGATTGTAAGGCAACGGCTTGAAGATCTTTATAGCTGGTCCTCCTATGTTGATGACCCCACAAATGTACATGAGCTCCATGACATGCGGATCGCAGCCAAACGCCTCCGCTATACGTTTGAGGTATTTGAGGAGGTATTACCAGCCTCGCTTACACCGATGGTGGATGATCTCGCAACGTTGCAAGACCGATTGGGCGAGCTTCACGATACCGATGTCATGATTACATTATTAAAGCTTTGTTTAGGGCAAGATCATACCCAGATAGTTAAGGATCAGGTACAGGCGATCAAGCAGAAGAACATGCTTCCTACCGAACTGATGGCTGACCTGACTGATCCTGCTGTCGCTCCTGATACATTGGAGCGTGATGGATTAGAGCATTTATTGAGCTCATTACAACAAGAGCGGGAACGTAGATATCAGGTCGCGCGTGATTACTGGTGTACGTTGCAACAACATAATTTTCGACAACGTATTTTGGATAGCCTGATTAATTCATAAGTTTTGGAATCTTCTCTGTATTTGTTCTACTGGTAAAGGTGATGTAGTATGTTCCATGTGTAAAGGGACCGGTAGCGCGACTTACCTTTATGGATGGGCGGGGTAGCAGATTCACGTGGGTTTCCTCCACGAGTGCCATTCTGAGACCCCTGCGAAGGCGAGAAAGCAACAATGATAAAGTCCTTTTCTATCGAAGATCTCGAATGGTGGCGATCACCGGAGCCGACTTCGGAGGAACTTTTTCTGAGTGGTGGACTTCAGGTTGAGGATTGGCCTCATGCTCGTCATGTAGAGACGCTAGCCATTCAGATTTTTAAAGCAACTCAAGATCTTCATAGGTTGAACGTGCAATCTCAGCGTCTTCTAGCGCGTGCGGCTCTATTGCATAACACGGGGATGATGGTAGAGAGCCGCAGACACCACAAGCATTCCTTCCGGCTGATCAAGGCGACGCAGTTGCCTGATATGACGGAAACAGAACGCCATGAAGTGGCCTGTATCGCTCGCTATCATCGGCGTGCGTTGCCGACAGTCGAGCATGAAGAGTTCGCGATCCTCTCACCGTCAGCGCGTAAACGTGTCTCGATGCTCGCGGCCTTAGTAAGGATCGCGGACGCGCTGGACTATAATCATGATAATCGGGTGTTGTATATTGAGGTTGAGCCAGATCTTTGCAATAGTAAGATCTGGACCCTGCGACTGCGGAAACGCCCATTAGCCGATCTGGATGATGAGATGGAGCAGGTCTACGCCAAGGCGGATCTGTTTGAACAGATTTTTAAGCGTAAGCTTCGCCTTGTAGTGCAGTAGACGACCATCGCAATCCTGACAGGTCGGACTGAAAGTCCAGAGATCTGCCTGCTAAAGGGGAACTTGTGGATCTTTATCAACATACCTTTTTACCTTCGGACCTACCCATCTCTCTGTTTATTGAACCTGCTGCATTGAACCTGACCTCCGCCTCCGGGGATACCCTGGAGCTTTTTCTGCCATCGGTTGATTTGAGCTGCACGCTTCCCGGTTTTGGTGGTAACATTGAGCTCTATTATAATGGTGAGCGTCACTCATTAGTGCTGGGGAGTGGTACTGGTAGTTACTTCTATATCATCGACACAGAAACGCTGGATCTTTTGTGCGAGATGCGGCTGGTCCGATATGGGGAACCCCGTTTTGACCTTCTGATTACTCCCGATCGTCAACGGATTGTTGTCATCTCAGAACTCTCAATAGTCGTTTGTACCTGGGGAGGCGAGGTACTGATGGCCCATCCCCTGACCTCTCGGGTGGAGTTGCGCACCCTGGAGGACGATATAATCAGGGTGTATGATCAGACGCTTCAGGCCGAAGTCGCTTACAAAATACCCGCGTAGATAAGATGTCTAAACAGCCTCGATGTAGATGACCATATCAAGGCTGTTTTTCAGGTTAGCGCAGAACGTTGGTTGACCCATCTCCGCACTCGCGCAATACAACTGTCGCGCCGAAGGTCTCAGAGGGGTCAATCCAGATCGCCTGTTGTGGTGGAGGCCCAGCCTCACTATAGAGGACTTGACGGCGATCCAGGTAGCGGCGCGCCTGATCCAGATCGCGTACTCCCAACGTTATACGACAAAGGCTCTCGCCATAGCGATGAAGATAATTACCCAGTCCGCCGGAGCTGGTCAGTCGGACTGGACCCAGATCCTTCTGAGCAGGGGTTGTAGAGAGGAGTAGGGGAGCCGCCAGCTCAAAGCTCTGTGCCTCTGGCCCACCTTCCAGTGGAAAAGCGACCAGCTCCGCCTCCCAGGCATTCCCTTCGCTAAAATACGACTGGGAAGTCTCCAGGCCATAGATTCTCCCAAAACGCGCCGTGGCCTCTCGAAGATCCTCTACCGCGATCGTTGTACTCAATACCTTGATCGCGCCTGAAGAGTGTTCTGGTGGGTGTTGCCAGCCTGCCAGAGCATCGCGGCGCTCCTCACCAGTAAGATCGTGCTGGATTAGAAAAGGGTAGTGTTGAGTAAGATCAGGTTGTTCAATATCGCTACGCCGCCACCCGCGAGCTTTCCCCTCGGGCGAGGTTAGACTTCCCGCAGTTGGGCCAAGGACAGAGACGCCACGCTGACGGATCGCCGCGCTATCAGCCGAGATATCATCGGAGGCAAGCACAAAGTTTAGAAATCCCTCGCCCAGGGCCAGGCGGTTGAGAATACTCTGCTGAGCCTCATCTGGATGCTGGACCGTAATCAATTCAAGGTACGTGTCTCCGATGACAATAATGCGATTGGCAGTCCCCCCGGAGGGATGTACCCCTCCACCGGAGACTGCCAATCCAATTTTCTCGCTGAACGTTGACGCGGCCAGCGCCAGATCGCGCACCCCGATAATCACATGATCGAGTGCTTTCAGCATAGAGATTGATCCTTTTTACTTCGCGCGAGCCAGCTCCCGAGCGCGCTCACGCGTGCTTTCCTCATTCTGAGATCGGCGACCTCTAGAGAACCACTTCTGACCAAGCTCCCCATGCTCCCACATCACCAGAAGCATACTGGCATTGAAGATTGAAGAGTAGGTTCCGCTGACAATACCGATCAGCAGGGTCAGCGTAAAGTTGCGAACCGAACCCTCGCTCCCAAACAGGGTCAGGGCGCTCAAGGTCAGAATAACGGTCAATGAAGTATTCAAAGAACGTGAAAGTGTCTGCACCAGACTGGCGTTTACCACCTCGTCGAAGCTCTCAGTCGTGTGACGAGCCATATTCACACGAATGCGGGCGAACACCACAATCGGATCATGGACCGAGAAGCCGACGACTGTCAAGAGAGCCGTAATGAACAGGGCATCGATCTGTACCTGTAATGTCCATCCCAGAATCGAGAAGATACCCAGGACCACCAGCACATCGTGGAGTAGAGCGATAATCGCGCAAGCACCGTAACGCCAGGGTCTGGCGATCTTGCGGAAAGCGAACCAGACATAGAGCAGAATCGCTACTGAAGCCGCGATCACCGCGAAAATCGAATTGCGAACCGTCTCACCGGCCACCGTACCCTCAACCGTAGCGTTCGAGTTCAAATCCGTATAGATGTTGTGCTGATTCACCAGGGCTGATTGGATTTTCTCCAGCTCCGCCTGTTTTACTGTGGAGCGGGTCAGCAGGTTGATTGTTTGGTCCGTATTACCCTGGATCACCTCGTCGGCCTTTACCGCAATCGTTCCCTGGTTGGTTGTTGTGCTACCACTGGTCGCCGTTGGGTTGGTAGTAGGTGTTGCTCCAGCCTTAGGCGTCGCGGTCGCGCTGGGAGTGGTTTGAGCCGTGGCGTTAGCGGTTGCCTGAGCGGTTACGGTAGTTTTCGGCGTCGCGCCCGCCGTTGGAGTAGTTTTAGGCGTTGTACTGCCAACCGTTGTTGGCGCGTTAGGATCGGTAGTTTTCGGCAGGTTTTGAAGTTGAGCCTGCACGTCACTAGCCTGTGGGGCCGCCGTAAAACCGGTAATTGTTGCCTGAGTAACCTCTTTGTTTTTATAGTTCAAGCTGGCGAAACGGGCCGAGATCCCATTGCCGAACTTCTTTTTCAGGTTCGCCTCAACCGTCGATGTCACACTGTCATCGAGAGCTGTATTGAAGCGAATCCAGACGGTCTTATTGCCCACCAGTTGCGGATTGTTTCCACTCACCACCTGGAGGTCTTCCAGATGCTGAGCCGAAAGCGTATCACGGATCTCCTGAGTATTGGTAATTTTCTGGCTGGGATGCAAGCTGACATTCGCGCCACCAGCAAAGTCGATACCAACATTTAACCCTTTAAGGATGAGAGAGACGGTTCCAGGGACAATAATCACCAGCGAGATCAGGATAAAGATCCATCGCTTATTTACAAGGTTGAACACGACACACTCCTCTTAAATGTTGTTGCCGCGCCGCGCCATTCCCGGTGTTGAGTTCGCGGCTGGTAGCTCGTTTCTCGAAAGACCAAAGAGCGCGGGGTGGTTAATAACACCAGTCGGCACCAGCAGGTTTAGAAATGTTCGGGTGACGACGATAGCCGTAAACATACTGATGACAACGCCCAGGAAAAGGGTTGTCGCGAACCCAGCAATAATGCTGGCACTAAAGTTATTGCCAAAGATGTAGAGGATACCGCAGGTGATCATCGTTGAGATGTTCGAGTCGCGGATCGATGGCCAGGCGCGTCTCCAGCCAATTTCAATAGCTGAGGAGAGCAATCTGCCCTCACGGAGTTCTTCTTTGACGCGTTCAAAGATCAGGACGTTGGCGTCTACCGCCATACCGATCGAGAGAATAAAGCCCGCGATACCCGCCAGAGTCAATGTCACGCCGATCAACTTAAAGACGGCATATGTGAAGACCGCGTAGAGTAGCAGGGCAATGTCAGCCAGGAAACCTGGTAGCCGATAGTAGAGCAGCATAAAGAGAATGACCAGACCCAGGCCAATGCTGCCAGCGATCAAGCTTTTTGTGATCGAGTCGGCACCCAAGGTAGGGCCAACGCTCTCCAGACTAACGATATTTAGATTGATGGGCAGTGAGCCGTAACGCAGAACTGTCGCGACGCTATTCGCATAATCCTGCGTGAACTGGCCTGAGATAATGCCAGGGCCATTGATAGCAGAGTTAATCTTGGCCGATTGGATCACCGAGCCATCCAGCGTTACGGTCAGATAGCTACCGACATTCTGCTGAGTGAACTGTGCGAAGCGCCCGACAGCATCGCCCTGCATCGAGAAGTTGATGACAGGCTGATTTGTTTGTGAGTCAACGCCCGCGTTAATCTTGCTGGGGTCCAGATCTTTACCAACGAAAGAAGCTTTCCCAGTAATCCCATACTGAGTGGGATTGAATTTCGTTCCGTCTGGTACGTATTGAGATCCAGTGTTCCAGAACTCTAGATTACCGGAGCGTAGTAGCGCCTGTACCTGCTTGAACTGGTCACCATTGTTATAACCCGGTAGCTCAACAGCGATACTTGGCTGGCCATTAGTTTGTTGAAGGCGAATGCTGGGCTCTTTTACGCCCAAACCGCCATTAACGCGGCGCTCAATCTGATTGCGTGCCTCGCGCATGCTGTCGGTCAGCGTAGCAGCACTATACTTTTCCGGATGGTCAGGGGTCAAAAGCACTCGAACACCACCCTGAAGATCCAGGCCCAGGCTTGTCGAAAATGGGTTGGTCACTCCGTATGTTGCCTTGTTCGGCCAGAACCCCACAAAGCCACCAATGAGGGCTAGCAGGATGATGAACAAGAGAAGTGAAGTAGTTCCTCGACGCATAGATGTTGCTTCCCTTACTGTATTTCTAAAGCTGGCAGATAGATAAATAAGACGTGGAAAGGGTCGTTATAATGTATATTTTTGTGCAGTATAGCATAGTTGCTTTGTATTGCATACCCGTTTTTCCTGACTCCTCGTTTATGCTACCTTTTCTGAGGCTTTTACCAGTTATTTTCCCCTGAAAAGCTGCTTTTCCTCTGTGATTGACCTATTGAACCTGATGATTCTGCTTGACATTGTTCCTATATCCTTCTACATTGATAAGAGCTAGCTAGAGGCTACAAGCTTTCGCGGGTTTCTTTCTTGATATTATTCCTCTATTAGCTCTTACCCATTTCGAGGAAGAGCCGTCTCTGCATTATAGAGCATAACGCATCATGCATGGATGAATCCAGGTATTCCAGGTCTTTATTATAAGGAGCTTCTTTTTCCTATGGACGAAGTTTTTACTCCCCTATCTGGGAGCGAGGCGGTGGCTGCTGCGCCCATTAGAGTGGTGATGGATGTACGCGAGATCACAAAGAGTCTCCCGCTTGGTCGAGAGCGCATCGATATTCTAAAAGGGATCAGTTTTCAAATTCATAGTGGTGAGTTTGTATCAATTGTGGGACCTTCTGGGTCTGGTAAAAGTACGCTGCTCGGGATTATCGCTGGTCTGGATAATCCCACTATGGGTCAGGTCCTGATTGACGGCGTGGATATCACAAAGATGGGTGAGGGGAAGCTGGCTCAGGTTCGCAATAGCAAGATCGGTATGGTATTCCAGGCGTTCAACTTGATCCCAACTTTGACGGCTCAGGAGAATGTAGAGGTGCCGCTCTATGTGGGCAAGCACAAGGGGTCGCCTTCCAGTCGGGCCAGGGAACTGCTGGATCTGGTCGGGCTCTCGCACCGGTTGGATCATCGGCCCTCTCAATTGTCTGGTGGTGAGCAGCAACGAGTGGCGATTGCTCGTTCTCTGGCGACCGATCCAGCCTTTGTCATTGCCGATGAGCCGACAGGCAATCTCGACGCGAAGAATGGCGAGAACGTCTTAAAGCTGATCGCGGATCTTCGTGCCCAGACAGGGAAAACCTTTATTATCGCTACGCATGATCCCGCTGTTGCCAGTCATGCGGATCACTCAATCAGGATTGTGGATGGGCTGATCGCTGAGCTCGATAATACCGGTGGAAGGATCACCCAATGAAGGCCTCAATCTATGTAAACTACACCACACGCTCACTGGTGCGTGGGGGCCAGCGAACGGTTTTAGCGATTTTTTGTGTGGCTGTTGGTGTGATGGCGATTGTGGCTCTGCAACTGGTGGGTCTGATGGTGAATCACGCTCTGACCGATAACGTGCGAGCCGCGAATGGTGGTGATATCGCGGTGAATGCTCGCTCTCAGCCGTTCAAGCAGTCCGATCTGAAGTTTTTTGATACCCTGAAGCAGAATGGCACGATCAGTGCTTATACGCAGGTAATCAACGCCTCAGGTTCGACCAGCTCGGCGCTTGCTTTAAAGCAGACGTTCACGCTGAATGCGGTTGATCCCGCTACTTATCCTGTGGTGGATCAACTGACGTTTAATACTCCTCAAAATGGGAGTGTGAAGACGCTGTTGCAGCCTGGCCAGGCGCTAATTACGCAGACGCTGGCCGATCAGTATCACAAGAAGATTGGTCAGCAATTTGAGATTCGGGTCGCGGGTGGAAGTGGGACGCAGACGACGCGCAAACTCACAGTGAAGATCTCTGGGATTGTCGCTGAGAGCGGTGTGCTGGCCCAGGCCGGTGCGCTAATGCTGGTAACGCAAGCCGACTATACTGCTTCAAACCGCAAATTTCCGGTCTTCTATGACACCATCGATATCACTACAGTAGATAAGGTGCATACTGATAGAGCGGTTCGACAGATTAATGATCAGTTTCAGGCGGTAACTACCCAGACGGCGGCTGATGCGCTTAGGCAGCAGCAGGGGCTGGTCGATAATATCGAGAAGTTTCTGGAGATCGCCGGGCTGCTGGCGCTGCTGATCGGTGGCGTTGGGATTGTGAATACCATGCAAGTGCTGCTCTCCCGCCGTAAGGTGGAGATCGCGATGCTAAAAACGACAGGCTATCGTCGAGGGGATCTCTACCTGCTGTTCGGCCTGGAAGCGACGCTGCTGGGGCTGGTTGGTGGACTGGTGGGAGCGATCTCGGCAACTGGTGTGAGCTATCTTGTCCGCGATCTGGTGCAGCAGACCTTTGGCCTGATGATCCCCTTTGTACTGGATTGGACGACCATTGGCGGTGGTGTGCTGATTGGTGTGCTGACGGCGCTGATCTTTGGCTTGTTGCCGATTGTCCAGGGAGCGAATATTCGTCCGCTGAACGTGATCCGTGAGCTGCCCGATGGCCGGGGGGCCAGCAGTATTTTGCTGACCATCCTGTTGCTGATAGTGCTCTCGGTGCTGTTTTGTGGATTAGCGATCTTTATTCTCAATAATGATGTGTGGTTGGGAGTAGTCGCGGTCTATGGAGCCTTTGCGTTCCTGGGGGTGCTGAGTCTGCTGTTTGGCCTGATGATTCTGTTGATCAGTCGTTTGCCGGTGCCGGAGCATTTTAGCCTCACCCATTTTATCCTGGTCGTGGGATCGGTGATCCTCTCGCTGCTGGTCTATCGTTTTGCGCCGGCCTTTGGCATCCTGTTGCTGATCTTCTCCGCGCTGGGTCTGCTGGTGGCCTTTTTCCCAAGAACCTGGAAGGCGACCATCAAGATGGCCCTGCGCAATCTTGGGCGGCAGCGGACACGGACCACAACCACCATGCTCGCGCTCTTCGTGGGTATCTTTACAATCGGGTTGATTTTGGTTCTGGGCCAGAATCTGCGAGATGGTGTTAACAGCGCGCTGTCGAATTCCTTGAACTTCAACGTGATTACCCTGGCCTCAATCCCAGATGGGAATACCCTGAATGGTCAGCTTGGGACCGTTCCAGGCTTGAAATCCTCGCGTCGCACCACGATCTCGCCGGCGGTCCCGGTCGCGGTCAACAAGCGACCGATTCAGCAGGTTCTGCCCGCGAGCGGCAAGGCCGGTGGCTCAAATAGCCTGGGTCGGCAGGGGACGCTGGCCTTTCTGCGTGGTATCGAGGGGTATGATGTTGGAGATAACCAATTGCCCAACACAAAAGATCTCAAGATCACGCAGGGCCGCAATCTGGTTTCAGAGGATGCCGGAACGAACAACGTCTTGGTCGCCTCGCAACTGGCGAGACTTGATCCTTTACACCTCAAGATTGGTGACACTTTGACGATGGCGAGCCAGGATGGGAGGACCATCAAGACCTTAAAGATTGTAGGGGTCTATAGCTCCCAGGGTTTTAGTGGCTTTACCTTCGAGCCGATCCTGGGGAGTGCTGAACTGGCGCAGAGTTTTAGCCCGGCTGGTCTGGGTCAGCAGGCCTTTTATATGAAGCTTGATCCCAAACAGGTGAGTCAGGGGGTCTCAAAAATCGGCACGATTGTGCCAAACGCGGCAGTGGTCAATCTGGCGAACATCAGCGATATCATTGATCAGATTCTCAACGATATTCTGCTGACGTTGACAACGATTGCCTCGCTTTCCCTGCTGGCCGGCGTGATTATTATCGCGAACGCGGTGGCGCTGGCGATGCTGGAGCGGCGACGTGAGTTAGGGATTCTCAAATCGGTTGGATACACCAGTGGTACCGTCCTGAGCGAGGTGCTGGTTGAAAATGGGATCGTTGGGGGAGTTGGGGCATTGCTGGCGATGGTACTGGTGACGGTGGCGACAGCTCTTTTGGGTCAATATACCTTTAAGACAAGTTTCAGTGTACCAACAATGATTGTGCTAGAATTGATTCTCGGGGCAGCTCTACTGGCGATGGTGACGGCGGCCCTGGTAGCCTGGAGAGCTGTGCGTGTGCGGCCATTGCAGGTGTTGCGCTACGAGTAGATCTGGTGAAAGCCTCTCAGGTTTTTTCTCGTCAGGCCGATGAAAACCACTGTACGTTTCACTCACGGACAGTGGTTCTTTATGCCTTACGCTCATCAAAGGGAGGCGCTCAAAACAATGGATACTGCACACGAGGATCGGAATGGGGCCCGGTTCCACCTGGCGCGCGTCTGGCCTGTTTTCACAAGTCTGGTCTTATGTGCGGCAATGCTGGCGATCGGCCTTAACTACCAGCATGCCAGGGAGCCTGCGCAACCATTTGTGACCATGCAGCGGCGCAAAATTCAATCGCCAGTGCTGGACCAGCCTTCCAAACATCCAAAGCCAGCGCTTGGGTGGCCTATAAGGATATCTCCACAGCGACGCAGACTCTTGATCATTTTCGCAGTTCTGCTAGGGTTGCTGGTCTTTGCCCTGGTGATGTATCTGGCCTTTCATTATTTTGTTGTAGGCAGTCGAAACCCTGCTTTAACCTCGCCCTCCGGTGGATAGTAGGATCGCACATTTATGTGCGACACGCCAAGAGTATGTGCGACACGGTAAGAGCCTCGATGTTTTTAAAGCGGGAGGGCCAGGAAGGGGATCTCCACCTCCTCAGGCGTCAGACCGCCGTGGTTGCCCCGGAAACGCATCTCAAAGCGATCCTTTTCATACCACCAGACCGAGCGGTTCTGGTAGGAGAGGATAACGGCGTTCCCAACGCGTTCTAGAAAGGTTTGAGAGGGTGGTTCCAGACCAAAGAAACCCAGATCGATCAGCTCCTGCGTACGGTAGACTTCAGCCCGCCCCTCCAGTTGTTTACGCAAAAACTCAACCGTCTCATCCAAACTTTCGGGTTTCAGGTAGAGGAAAAAATCTCGGGCCGATCCGGCAGGAACAAGCAGCTTCCCCTGCCGATTGGTCGCGATCGCCTGCTTGATATTTGGGAAAGCCAGGTTCAAATAAAGGGTGGTATCGGACGCCACCTCAACCTGACCATGATCGGCAGTAATCAGCAGGAGCGTCTGACCGGCCTTGCCGCGAACACTTCTCAGGAACATCTCCAGATAATAAAAGAAATGATCCACCGCCTCATCCATTTGAGGGGTATTAGGGCCATAGTGGTGGCAGGTGGAATCGATTCTATCATAGTACAGGATGTAGTAGGTTGGTTCTGATTGTGGCGTCTTTAGCTTTGTGCCCAGATGCTGGAAAGCCTCAGATACAGCGTGATAAGGGATAACATTGGCTCCCCGAAAAACCACATTGGAGTAGGTGGAGGGCGTGTAGTTATCTCTTTGATAGATGTAAGAAGAGACTCCCAGATCTTTAAGCTGCTGATAAAAGGTCTGAGACGGATAAAAATCGGTTGGAGGTCGTGTCAGGCCGGGCTTCATGCTATCGCGCTCGCGGGCACCGGCATACGAGAAGAGCAGCGGCATAATGATCTGATCTACCAGGGGTTCATAGTATTGCCATTCGTAGACGCCACTTTGACCAACATTCAGGCCGGTATGGATGCACGTCGCATGGGCGGCGGTTGTTGAAGGGAATTGAGTAGTGAGCTTAGAGCAGACTCCATCCTGCGCAATTGTGCGTAGAGCCGCTATCCTCTGGGCGTAGCGTTCAAAGAAGCGCCAGCCAAAAGCATCAACAAACAGCAGAACTACGGCTTGATAACGGTTTGATAGGCCTTTCAAGACATCAGCAGGTAACGTGCGAGAACCCTGACCGGTCAGAAGATGCTGGATAGTCTGTGGAATATTGGAGAAATTGTATGTAGCGTAGAGCGGCTTAAGAAAACGATGCGAGAAGCGTGATCTGTTAACCGCCGTAATCGAGGTTGTATTGAACATCTTCTTCCTGCTTCCTAGTGGAGAGCTGTTAGTCATGGAGCTTGATAATTGATCATAAGTATAACATGGTCTGCTAGCAAGCGGTTATCTATTATTCCATGGAAGTATAGGAAGATCGGCATGTGTGAACCTTATAGAGCGATAACGTTCGTTTTATATACATTTCCCCTTCACAGCCTCCAGGTTTGACCGATAGTATCCTATAGATGTTCTGTTTAGGATATAATCTGCCCCTGATCTGGAGAAAGTTCGTTATGCAAGTCATGGACGAGAAGCCGGTAATAATACAGGAAAAGCGTGGAAGTGTGAAGGCCCTCTACGCGCTCTGCGCTGGTTTATGTGTATGTGTTGTGATGCTTTTTTTTCGCTCAACGCGGCCCTCTATAAAGGATGAGTTTCTCGTGGCGAATCGGGCGCGTCATCCTCGGGCTCGACGCACACCCTACTCTCAATCAACGCTCCCTTTGCCGCAGCGTTATCCACTTGCCGCTCCGACACCCTATACCCGGCGGTTGCCTATGAGAAGCTATATTCTGCCAATTGCCTGTTCAGGAGTTGGGGTGACGCTTTTCTTAGGGGCCCTACTGGTTAGTGGATTATATCTTGGCTGGTTTGGAGGTTTGCGTTTCCGTGTGGCACCACGCTTACGGACGAGCCAGCAGGCACTTGCTCTGGCCGTCCATCAGACGCCAGTGCCGATTTCAGCATTAGACTCACCTTTGCTCTCGACACCGACGCCCCGACCGACGCCCCAACCCTCTCCATCTGCGAATCCGTCGGTGATAGTGGGTGGTCCTGTGCCGTTTCAATCAGGGATTGCTTATCCGCGTTTAAACTCGACTGGCTACGGTTCCGCAGATGATCTCTGGCAACATAGCTTGCCTGATATTAAAAAGCAAGTAGGAGTATCCTGGATCGAGATCCCGGTACAGTTCTCTCAGGCCAGTTCCACCTCCACAAAAGTTGATGTTGATGCAAACACCGTCAACGTGCAGTCCTTTGTAGAGGGTGTGAAAGCGGCCCATCAGCAGGGGCTTCAAGTGTTTTTTGTCCCTCTAATCCAGGTGAGGGAGCCGAACGGTTGGTCAGGGAATATCTACTTTCAGAATGTGCAACAGACGACGGAGTGGTTTAATAGTTATTGGACGGTGCTGCGCCCGTATGTGCAGGCGGCGGCGGCCAACCATGTAGAGCAGATGGCGATCGCGACCGAGTGTGAAGGATTGCAGAACGAAACCTCAAATCTCTGGACAAATCTGATCGCGAATATTCGCGCGGCCTACCCTTATCGGTTAACCTATGACATGAACTGGACCTCGCTAGATAAGCCGGTCCCTGACTGGTTCTCCAGTCCCGATCTTGCCACGCTGGGGGTGACCACCTTTATCCCCTTAAGCGACTTGCCCCAGAAGGTGGACCCACTTCAGATGCCCTTGCTCTGGCAGCAGAAGGTGAAAAGTCGATTGGACGCGTTGGCCGTCAAGGTGAAAAAACATGTTCTAATCAGCGAACTGGGATTTCGGAGCAGTACCGATAATTTGTATCAGCCGTGGGTGACCCAGACCGACGCGCCCTTCGATGCTCAGCAGCAGTCGGCGGCCTATGAGGCGGCCCTCGCGAGCTTACGAGGAGATTCTCAGATAGCCGGGGTATTTATCTGGTCATGGGATGGGACTGATCGGCTCTCAGTCAAGAATCAGCCGGCGCTCCAGGTGATCCACAAATGGTTTACTACCCCAACTTTGCAGGGCGATTAGTCTGGCCCTTGTAATCTGGACGTGAGATCGGTACTCTTATCTCTCAGAGGCGCTGTTTAGCCTTTCAGATGCGGAAAGGATTTGGCTCGGATGAGATCTGTACGTATTGCCGGTGGGTTGGGTTTCTATGGGGATTCCTGGCAGCCGATTAAAGCCAGTATTGAACGGGGAGACGTAAAATATGTGTGCTCGGATCATCTGGCCGAGCTGACCCTGGCGATTCTTCAAAAGGATCGTCAGAGTGATCCCTCCCTGGGGTACACACGCGACCTGCTGCCAATGTTAATGGAACTGTTACCCCTGGCGATCCCCCGAGGCGTCAAATTTATTTTGAATGCCGGAGGTTTGAACCCTTTATCGGCTCGCGAGGCCCTGCTGGCTGGCCTCAAGAAATTTGGGATCAATCTCAAGGTTGGAGTCGTGTTTGGGGATAGCTTGCTGGAACGTCTGGCAGACCTTCAGGAGGCGAATATCCCATTAAGCCATCTGGATAGCGGAGAGTCCTTGGGCAATGTACGAGATCGGCTGGTCTTCGCGAACGCCTATCTAGGAGCGCGTCCTCTGGTGGAGGTATTGGAAGCCGGGGCCGATATTGTGCTGACGGGTAGAGTCGCGGATGCCGCGCTATTTCTGGCTCCAATGATCTATGATTTGGGTTGGGGTTGGGAGGATTGGGATCGGTTGGCACAGGGAACTGTTGTTGGTCACCTGTTGGAGTGTAGTGGACAGGTGACCGGTGGAAACTTTGGTGGGGACTGGCACTTGATCCCTGATCTGGCACATATCGGC
>CAXTTV010000031.1:0-32302 GCA_964247295.1 uncultured Ktedonobacteraceae bacterium
CTTTGATACAGTGCGTGAACAGCTTCTCTACGAGGTGCATGACCCCTCACACTATCTGACGCCCGACGTAGAAGTAGATCTTACCACAGTCACATTAGAAGAGATCGGTCCAGATAAAGTCAAAGTTAAGGGAGCGACCGGGCACCCGGCCCCCGAACAATTAAAGATTGTCGCGGGTTACCAGGATGGCTATCTGGGGCAGGCTACGATAGGGTATTCATGGCCCGACGCCTTTGCCAAGGCCCAGGCAGCGGCGGAGATTATTCAGCAGCAGATCCGCGAAAATGGGATCAATGTTCAGGAGATCCTGGTGGAATATCCCGGCTACAACTCGATTCATGGGCCGCTGGCAGATCCCACCCACATCAAAGATCTCAACGAGGTATACTTAAGGATCGCTGTTCGCTGCCCCGATAAACGCGAGGCCGCGAAGCTTGGTCGGCTTTTCCCGCCCCTGGGCTTGAGCGGGCCCCCCTTTGTTGGGGGAGCCGGTGGTATGATAGAACCACGGGCCTTACTGGGGATCTGGCCGACGCTGGTCCCGAGAGAGCTTGTTGAGGCATATGTTCAGGTCAGCGTGGAGAGCGTGTAAATGAAAAAACAACTAGTAGAGCTGGCCCATGCTCGCTCGGGTGACAAGGGCGATAAAGCAGATCTTAGCCTGTTCGCGCCCAATCGCGCCACCTATGATCTTTTCGTGCGAGAGATCAGCAGTGAGAGGGTCCTGCGGTACTTTTCCAGCCTGATCAGTGGCCCGGTAGATCGCTACGAGGTTCCGAACCTGCTCGCCCTGAAATTCGTTTTGCATGGGGCCCTGAACGGTGGAGCCTCGCGTTCATTGCGCAGCGATAATCTTGGAAAATCGCTTTCGGCAGCATTGTTGCGGATGGAAATCGAGGTAGGGTAGTGGCATGCGACTCTATTGGGAAATGCAGTGATGAACGTCTCCAGGCAACACAAATGCCATGAACCCCGTAGGACAGGTGCTTGCGATTCTGTTGGGAAAAGGGGAAACGCTCTTTTCTCAACCGCCGTACTGCGAGGTTTTCGGTGTGTAGGGAGCCTCCTAACTATTTTCTATGTTTGTAAAAATGCTTGATCTGGATCGTGTGATAGGTTCAGAGAATTTCTCATTTTCTCGTGAAAGGCTGCGTCCACCTGATGCTACAAGATCACCCGCTGATCTCACCTCCATCCTCTCAAATCCTCTCGGGTCGTTTCAATTGGCGGCTAGCTGTTCTGCCCTTGCTATTTCTGTTCGCGCTTGGCGGCTACATATATTTAATTGCAAGTAGGCCGGCGGATGTAGATGCCGAGCACATCCCGTTTCTGTGGGCGTGGGGCCTTTGCCTGCTAATTTATCTGATTGCCTGTGTCTGGATTTTCAGGACCCGCCCGGCGACTGGTAGGAGGCGCTGGTTGGAGCTTGGGGTAATTTTTGCTGGGGCGCTGCTCTTTCGAGCTTTGTTGGTGCCCCTACCTCCAAATCTCTCGCACGACTCCTGGCGCTATCTCTGGGATGCTAAGATCACCTTACAGGGCTACAGCCCGTATATCTATCCACCAAATAGTCCCCAATTCGCCGGTTTGCACAATAACATCCTGTTTCATAATTCCCGGTATAGGGATGTCCCCACCCTTTACCCGCCGGCAGCCCAGCTTTTTTATCTCATCAGCCAGATCCTGGTGCCGGACAGCCTGTCTTTCCTCAAGGGGATCTTTGTCGCCTTTGATTTGGGAACCTGTGGAGTGCTCGCCTATCTTTTGCAGCGGAATGGTCAAGATCCCAGAAGAGCGATCCTCTATGCCTGGTGCCCTCTGCCAATCATTGAATTTGCTTTGCAGGGGCATCTGGACACCATGCCAATTCTCGTCATGCTGCTGACCTTTATCACAAATCAAAGGAGCGGTCGGTGGGGGCGAGTGCTCACCGGGGTCTTGATTGGTATTGCCACCCTTATGAAACTGTATCCCATCGTCTTACTGATCGCGGTAGTGCGTAGAAAAGACTGGGAACTAGTCATAAGTTGTATGGCAGTGATTGGTCTAGGCTATCTGCCCTACATTATTTTGGGGCATGGCAGGATCTTTGGTTTTTTTTCCACCTATATTGGGGAGCAGGGGACCAACGCCGGTATTATTCAGCTTGGGTTACAGGCAATGTGTAACGCGTTGAGGTTGGATCGGGGCCCATTGCTGATAATTGAGCGAGGGGGAGATCTGCTGGTGATGGGGGGGGCCGTGTTGATTGTGTTCTGGTTGCGCTGGCGCAGAAATCTGAGTGTCGAGGCCGCCAGCCTGATCCTTATCGGCATGGTGCTCTCCGTCTCATCGCACTTCTTCCCCTGGTATGCCGCCGTCCTGCTGCCACTGGTAGCCCTATTGTGGCAGCCCTTGCGGATTGGAGGAAAGCTAAACCCAGGGATAGTAGCCCCGGTTGCCATCTGGTACCAGATCTGTAGTATGCCCCTGGGTTATCTTTACGCCTCCAAATCTGACTGGACCGTCTACTATCTGTTCACCTATGACATCATGCTCGCCCTGCTTATCATTGCAGGAGTCCTCATCTGGAAAAGCTGGGATAAAAATGCTGTAAAGAGCAATTCGTAGGGGAGCAGCTCGCGCCTCTGTTGGGAAAAGGGAACGCCTCGTTCGGGCGCGTGTAGGAGCGCTGTTCTTGAACATGCTCAAGGCAACGGGACCGATTCCCTTTTCCACGGGTCCACACATGACCCGATCTACCCCATTCGATTCCCTTTCTCCGCATAGGAACCTCGTTCCCTTTTTCCAACAAAGCCGCGATCCGCCCTTCCCTCCTACGAGGCTTGCTTATTTTTCTCGATCACTCCGCCTGTATTTTCAATCAGTAATATAAATCTTTAGTTGAAAAAGGTAAATATAGAGAAGGAAAATTTTTCGGCTGTTTCATTCTTAAGATACTAGATGCTTTTTTTTACCTTTTTCCTGCATCTAAATTGCATTTCCAAGAGGTTGATTAAGAAGAGATAGAGTTTCGCCTTGAGTCTGTTCATAAATTATGATATGCTCATTCTATGAAAACATTCAGGCATAGACGAGTGGGTCAGAGAGAGCTGGCCGAGGCTCTGATGACAGTATTGCGGACTTTCCAGAACTATTGTGATCCTGATCTGGAAGAACTAATCACGCGGTATGAGAAAAGCGGTGATTATCTTCGGCTGGATCGAAAACGGCCAAAATTTAAGATTACTCTCCGCCAACCACTGCTGCATCCGCCTGTTACCCAATTCTCTGAAATTTCCGGTGAAAATCAGAGACACTATGCGCGGCTCCGCCAGAGCGAGGGGAAGTGGCATCTGCACCTGGCCTCACAGCTTGAACCATCTCTAGAACCGGTTCTGGTACTGAAACAGCATACGCGAGCCGTCGATATCCAGAGCAACCCTCTACTGGTGATGGATCAGTTAACAAAAAAAGAGCAGAAGATTTTCCGACGTTGTAAGAATCTAAACTTTTAGGACGAGTCAGACGCATAGGTAATTATAAAATCTATTATATAAGTAAAGAGGTTTTGTAATGAGGAAGTTATTCACTGCTTTTTTTGTTTTGTGTCTCCTGGTCCCATTTCTGATAGGGTGTGGGGGGAGTGCCCCCCAGCCAAATGAGGTCCACATGGGTGAGTTTCAATTTTCCCCAACCCGGATTACCATCTCCAAGGGCTCTTCTGTAACACTCACAGGTGATACCGGCCAGTCGCATATCATTGAGAATGGCACCACGAGTGCAGGTGAGGACCATCCCAAACAAGAGCCTGGTGCGCCTCACGTTGATCTCACAATTGATGGCCTCGCAAGCAAGCAAATGGGACCATTTGCTACTGCTGGTATCTTCCATGTTTACTGTACAATACACGCTGATATGGAATTGACTATCATAGTGAAATAAATCTGTTCGATTTTTTGTTATCTCTATATAATAGGGTGTTTCAGGTTTTTGGGTCATTGATAGAACACAACCAGAATTATTTCCTGCCCTTATTACTTCATAGATCCTGTAGTATGTGAAGTGAGGCTTGAACTCGCTCGCTCAAAGAATATCTTTTTTTTAGCTCAACAACGTGCTCATAGATACAAATGGTAGCATCACAATCGGAAATTACAGGGGATCTACCATTATAAGAGCATGTGCTTTCCAGTAAGGGAAAGTTGCAAGGGAGCTATGAAGATGGGAACACATAGTGTTCTCATGAAGACGAAAAGAAGGAGCGTTAAGCCGGATGGTGAAAATCGCATTTCACAACGTATCCAAGAGATACGAGGGTACCAGCAGGCCAGCCGTAGATGATGTGTCGTTCGATGTTGAAGAAGGCGCAATCTGCATGCTGCTCGGTACCTCCGGTTCGGGGAAGACCACACTGCTGAGGATGGTGAACCGCCTGATCGAGCCTAGCTCCGGTGAGATTATGGTGGACGGCACAAACATCCTGAAAGAGAATCCAATTACGTTGCGTCGTCGCATCGGATATGTGATCCAGCAGGTGGGTTTGTTTCCTCATATGGACATTGCGGAGAATATTCGCATTACAGCTCAGATCGCTGGCTGGTCTAAAGATCGGATGGCGAAACGTGTTGATGAGCTACTTGATCTGGTTGGATTAGATCCCACAGAGTATCGAAGCCGTTTTCCACGCCAGCTCTCGGGTGGTCAGCAGCAGCGTGTGGGCCTTGCTAGAGCCCTGGCTGCCGATCCCTCGCTTTTGCTGATGGATGAGCCCTTTGGAGCTCTGGACGCGATTACCCGCACACGGATGCAGGAAGAACTGAAACGTATCCAGCAGACCACCAGGAAGACGATCCTCTTTGTAACCCACGACGTGGAGGAGGCCTTTAAGATCGGTAGCCAGATCGCGGTTATGACGGAGGGGCGGCTGATCCAGCAAGGCTCACCGATTGATCTGCTCGCGCACCCGGCGACCGACTTTGTGCGCCGTCTGGTAGGGGCCGACAGCATTATGCGTCAGCTTGAGTACCTGCCAGCGACCAGCGCCCTGGACACTGATCCCGCGTCTGGGAACGATTACCCTCGTTTATCGGAGCACGCGACAATGTTGCAGGCTATGATTGCTCTGATTGAGAAAAATACCCATGCGCTTACCGTTTATTCCGACAACGAGGAGCGATTGGGAGAGATCACGCTGGCTAGCATTAATCATGAGATCAGTTCCGCGCGGCAACCGGTCTCGCAGGTCAGCAAGTTGTAGCACTACCCGCAAGCATTTTATGTTTTTGCAATCCCACCGACCGGTTTTCGTAAAAAAGCCGATAAGGGATCTGCGGACTTTTTATTGCTAATTGCTGACCTCGAAAAGAGAGGGGAAGCGGATGAAATACTTATCTGATCCGTTTAACTACGATCTGAGCGATCCTGGTAGCCTGCCAAACTTGACGTTGAGGCATCTACAGATTGTAGGGATCAGTATGTTGATTGCCTTGATAATCGCGATGCTGCTGGCGCTGTTGATTATCCGCTACCGTCGGTTTTATCTGCCGGTGGTTAGCATCTCCGGTCTACTGTACACAATTCCGGGCCTAGCCTTTCTGGCCTTTCTGGTGCCGGTAACCGGCCTGAACATTACCACCATGATTATCCCACTTGTCATTTATGCGCAACTGGTGCTGGTTCGCAATATTGTCGCGGCGATCCAGGGGGTTGATCCGATGCTGTTAGATGTTGGGCGTGGTATGGGGATGAACAGTCGCCAGATCTTTACCAGAATTACATTGCCGTTAGCGACGCCAGTAATTATCGCCGGTATTCGGATCGCGACTGTGACAACTATTGGCATTGCCTCGCTGGCCTCCCTGGTCGGGGCGGGTGGCCTCGGGGATCTCATTTTCGGCAGTATCTCCAACAGCAATTACGATGAAGTGCTGGCAGGTGGAATTGTGATCGCTCTCCTGGCATTAGTTGTGGATGGGCTGCTACTAGCGATTCAGACATTGCTGAACCGTGGGCGGACCTCGGTCGCGACGGCCTAGTGAAAGGTAAGGATCGAGAACATGTTCCAGAGTCTTTGGCAATTTGTGCTGAACCCCAATAATGCCTTTCTTACCCATAGCTGGGATTATATTCGCCTTTGCGTGTTGGCTGTGATTATCGCGATCATTATTGGCGTGCTGCTTGGCATCCTGGTCTCAGGTCTGCCGGCCCTGGCTTTTGTCGCGATTAACCTCAGCGGTTTGATGCGGGCGATCCCCATTATCGCCTTTTTAGCAGCGGTCATTCCCTATCTAGGTATTGGCTTTACGCCGGCATTGGTCGCGCTAACTGTGTTGGGCATTCCACCGATCTTATTAAATACCTATACGGGTTTGCGGGGTATAGATCCGGCCACTATCGACGCGGCCCGTGGAATGGGTATGACCAGGGGGCAGATTATCAGCCGTATACAGATCCCGCTGATCCTGCCAATTGTCGCGGCTGGTGTGCGCACTTCGGCGGTCCAGGTCGTCGCGACCGCGACCCTGGGCGGGGTGATTGCCTCCGGTGGTTATGGCGAGTACATTCTTTCTGGATTGTATCAGCAGGATATTGTCCAGGTCCTGGCGGGAGCGATCCCGGTAGCGATCCTGGCGTTACTTATAGACGTTGGGTTGGGGCGTTTACAACGGGTACTCACTCCCAGGGGTCTGAAAGTAAAATCAATTTTTGAAACGACCTAGAAGATAGTAGGCGGCTATAAGCTACCAGAAACTATCAGAGGTCATAACGGACTTATTTACTTAAAGGAGAATCATCATGATCTTCCGTCCTCGCACAAAACGTGGACTGGCGACTCTGTTTTCGCTTCCATTCCTTACTTTGATGCTGATCCTAAGCGCCTGTGGTGGTAGCACCAGTACCGGGGGCACCAGCGGTTCCAACAACAACAATGGCAATATCTCTCTGACTGTGGGAGGTAAACTGGATACCGAGGCCCAGCTTCTCACTAAAATGTATGCACTGCTGCTGCGCAAGCAGGGTTTTAAAGTTACTGAGAAGGCAAAGCTTGGTACTAATGACATTGTATTCAACGCCATTAACAGTGGACAGATCGATCTCTATCCTGAGTTTACCGCGACCGGTCTGGCGCGCCTGAAGACCAACACGACTCGTAATGCTCAGCAGGATTATCAGAAGGTGAAGCAGGGGTACGAAACCAACTATAAGGTTACCTGGCTGGACCCGGCCCCTCTCAACGATACCTATGGCATCTGTACCACCAAAGCCAATGCCCAGAAGCAGAATATTCAGAGCATCTCGCAACTCTCATCCAGCGCGTCCAGCAAGACTATCGCGACCCCGCCGGACGGCAATACTGATCCCAGTGTATTGCCCGCGTTAAAGCCAGTGTATGGCTTTAGTTTTGGGAACGTCAAGGTGCTGGATGCTGCTTTGACCTACAATGCTGTGCAGCAGGGGCAGGCAGACTACAACGTCTGCTACACCACTAGCTCTTTTATTAAGCAGAAAGATTTTGTGCTGCTGAATGACGATAAGCAAGCCTTCCCGATCTATAATCCCGCGCCTCTGGTGCGTCAAGATACTTTGAAGAAGGCCCCGGATATCGCTAAAGCCCTTAACCCGCTGGCACCGAAACTGACAACCGATGTCAGCATTGAGCTTCAGGGTGAGGTGACGGGTGGTAAGTCTGTGACGGAGGTCGCGACCACCTTCTTGAAGCAGCAGGGCCTGCTGTAAGATCTCAGATCATTCAAAAAAGGGAGTGAAGCCAGAAATGGCTTCACTCCCTTTTTACATAAAATGTAGATCCCGAATTCTATACTCTAGTCCAGCCGCTGACCGTGACTCTATTTGATGTGGACTCAACGATGGTTGTTGAGCCGCCACGCACATTCCCAACGATAATCCGGTTGACCGCTGGCGTCCCATTCGTGCTGGTGGTCATCACATATCTGTTGCTATCCGGTGAGAACATTGTCCAGTGCTCCATTCCGATCGTACGAAGATCGTTGAAAACGTTGGCTGGCAGCGATACAAGCTGCGTTAGCCGCTTTGAGGGCAGATCCAGCCGCCAGAGCCCGTTGTGACCGCCAAAGGAGCCATTTTTGTAATAGAAGATGTTTAGCAGTATCGTGTTATCGTTTAGCGCCTGTACCCTGGTAATCGCTTCAGGAGTGGAGAAGATTTGAGTTTGAGATCCGCCCGTTACTGGTTGGACGTTGATGGTGCTGGGTCCGATAATCGAGGCCGGCCCACCAAGACAGGTTGAGGTGTACAGCTTCGTATGGATATGATTAAGGCTGGCACTCCAATAGTAGGAGTCTCGCGGCGTGACCTCGCTGAGATCGCTTTCGCTTTGATGTGTACCGCGCGCCAGATCCAACAGGCGAAGATCTATATCTAAGTCCTCGTGAGGGTTACCCGTCATTATATAGATGCGACGATTATCCAACCAGGCCCGTACCGTGTGAGTGATCTCGGGAATGCCCCCGATCTCAGTTTGAAGCTGTCCCGTCAGAAGATTAAGCAGGTAGACGGGATAATTATAGCCTTCCGCCTGAGTAAAGGCGACTCTGGTCTGGTCCGGCGACCACTTTGGTGAGAGCAACGGTGCGCCAGCGGGGGCGCAGTACAGCGTCTGCACATCCTTGCCATCGATCCGCATCGCACGGAGGGCATCACGACCACCCAGATCTTGAATAAAGAGCAGATACTCACCATTATCAGAAAGCACAATATCTCTTTGATAATAGGCCGTGGGGAGAGTCAGCAGTGTGATGCTGTGTCCAGTTGTTGCATCGTAGCGGATGATGCGACTGGTCCTACTATTCCCACTTGTGTAGATGAGAGCCTGATCGTTGCTACGCCTGCTAAGAGGTGAGATATGCAGGGCTTGGGGCTGAGCTGGGCAGACCGAGGAAGCATTGTTTTCGGAGCTTCGAGATCCTTCAGCATTGGCATTGAGAGCTCCCAGACTGAGGCTGTAGAGCAGACCGCAGAGTACCAGCAGAGCCGCTGGATAGACGCGCAATTTTACCATTATTTTCCTCTTATTGATGTATAGTATAGATACCATAGGGAGCGAGGGGACAGTCATATAGAGTAGCAGTTAAGATATGAGGAGGACCGGATTTTTACGATGAAGATGGAAGTGACAACAACCAGACCGCTCCTCCTATACCATTGTATTGACGGAGAGAAATTATGCATTTACGGATAAATTCAGCTCTAACTGGGAGGATATCAGGTGTCACCTTTGGTATCGCGACATTTTCAGGCGTAACAGTGCGCCCCAAAGATGAGCGCTTGTGGGATCTAATTGGGATGCAGGTTCAAGAGCGGGCAGGAGAGTTTACCACTGAGAATCTCAGCACGAACGAGAGTATCATCGCCGTGCGAGGCCTCCAAAAGATGCTTGGATTTGATCCCTCGCGGTATCGGCCCTCGTCAGAGGCCCTATTGCGACGGGTATTGAAGGGGCAGGAACAGCCGCAGGTCAATACCGCAGTGGATGTTAATAACCTTTGTTCATTAGAATTTCTGCTTCCGATGTGTGTCTATGATCTGGCGTACGTTCAGGGTCAGCCGGGTGTGAGGGTAGGGCGTTCGGGTGAAGAATATCCGGGTATTGGGCGGCAGATGTTTGCCGTTGAGAACCGGGTAGTGATCGCCGATGAAAAAGGGGTTATGGGAACCACCGTCTCCGATTCTGAACGAACCAAAGTTACAACCGTGACCAGAGACCTATTTTTATTGATCTACGCCCCGCCTCAGCTTTCACCGGAGAATGTCCACCTTTTTTCCGCCCTGGCTGCTCGGCGCATGGTTAAGTATAATGGTGGGCAGGTTAGTGACGTAGGAACCATCACCGTCGAATAAATCGGTAATGGCCCCGTCTTATTTGTTTATCTAGCTTTTGCGATAATCACAATCGGCAGTTTCGTAAAGGCATCAATCGTAATCTGCTGATTCTGGCCGCTCGCATAGAGAGCAGTAGAGGAGCCGCCATCCAGGTTCAGAGCCGAGTCAATATTTAGATCTGACTGTTTCAACAGATCCGCCATCTCATCAATTGAGAAGGAACGGCCAGGGCTCGCGATAAACAGCAGCCGACCCTGTTGATCTACTGCGACAATGCTGCGGCGGTTCTGGGCGGCATCGGCCTGGAAGGTTGTGCGTTTGCCCTTCAGGACCAGCATGGGAGCCGACTCTGTCGCCGCAGTAAACTGATCATTATTGGGATCGTATGGCTGGTTCACTAGAGAGCGTAGCGTTACCGCGCCCACGCCGTCGACCGCGAAGAGCCCCCCACGGTCCGTATAAGATTGCCCGTAGGCATGACCTTCAGTGATTATCAAAGCTGTCGCCACATTCTCTTTATCAAAGTATCCACCATTAATGATCGCTGTGGCCTTCTCCTGCTGCATCCACTGATTCATTGTGCGCGGCTTATCGGGCTCATAGCCAATGCTCAGCTTCACCTGTTTAGGGTCCATCCGCACAATTGTGACCGTGTCCTCGTTGGCCGGGCTTTTCCAGTCTTCTTTGCGGACCTCCACCCCTGTAGAGACCGGGACCCATTTATTCAAATCCATAGGTCCGGATGTATCGGTGGGTGATACATTTGGGATAGGATTGCAGGCGGTGAGCATTAAAATCAGAAGGAAAAAGCAGAACAAACGCGTACTATTTTTTGCAAGCATTCCTGATTTTACCTGTTCTTTTGGAATCTTTCACTCTGTAACTTTGCCTATCGTGGCACGTGTAATCTTATTTATCAATATGCATGCAGCCGCGAAGCATCTTATGATTCTACTACTATGAACGACGGAATCAATGATTAATCCACCCTTTTATTAGTACCAATGGAGGTATAAGAAAGATTAGTGTTTACGCCGATAGCCGAAGATCTGAGCCAGAAAGAAGAGCGCCACCAGCCCGATCAGAACCTCCGCCACCAGCCAACCGAAGGGGAGAGAAGAGCCGCCGTTGCGCGCGATCGGATCAATCAGAATAATAATACCAATGAACAGCAGCACAAAGCCCTGAGCCAGCCCCTTACTTTGATACCATGGGACCAGTTCAGAGCTCTCTCTTTGGGCCTCACCGCGCCACTCGCGGAGCCCCGTCATAATTGTATAGGCCGCCATTCCTAGAAAGGACAGAATAAACAGAATCTGAATTGGAGAATAAAGCATCAGGATATCCTCATCGCATCGTTTTTCTTATTTTATCACCAGAAAGGGGAGCCGGCTCACAGACCTGATCTCCCCAAGGTATTGAGAAAACCGTTACATGATGCCGAAGTCTACATTGGTCTCGAAGCAGAGGGCCCCCTGAAGGAAGAAGCGGACCCCCAACAGCTTGTACTTGAGATTCACGATGGAGGAGACCGTCTGTTCATCGCGCTGCCAGACATCCACATATTCAGGCATCGCCTGTTTGACACGCCCGGCGAATTGGGGAAGCAGATCCCATTTGTCGTTGATCAGCGGACGCAGATCCTGCTCAATCGTCTGGAAGAGATCGCGCACGGAACGTACCTGGGGGAGGGTCATCTCGATGGCCTCGTCAGGTTCGTCAACATCGGTGATTTCGTTCAACAGATGTAACAGGGCCTGTCCCTTGGGGGAGCCAGCCAGATCCCAGAGCGTGACGGCATGATAGAGCAATACCCAGCCGTCGGGAACCACTTTCGCGTAGGTGATCCCATTGCAGGTGGGATCTTTGATAAGATCGGTAAATGACACACTCATGTGCTTGTCTTCTTTCTTGTATGGGAGAGGGTACCTTTATTGGGTGGCCTCGTTGATCAGCTCGTCAAGCTCTTTCGTGGTGTAGCCTAGACCGCGATCAAATGCTTGATCATCTGAGCCGTAGGTGACTCGTTGCGCCTGGGCAACGCTGGAGGCGTCGATTTGATTGGTGACATCCTGGTAGCGGGTCTCTCGCCCATCTTTGGAGATTATGAAGGCGCGGACGCGATGCCCGTTTTGAACCGGATACCCCTGCGTATCACGTGTCGCAAAGATCTGCTGAGCGAGGTCGAGCTGTTTGACCGCATCCTCTGGTTGATCTGCCCAATCGGATTTCACAGCACCGATGAGCATGACCTGGTTAGTCTGGAGATTACGCACCAGGATACTGATCTCCCCGAGGCGTACAAAGGTGGTGCCATCAGCGGCCACCCGAATGCTATAAGGGTTCACATGATCAATCGGATTGTCCCGCAGGCACGCTTGCTGTGAGGCGTATTCCTTCTCCAGGACAATATCGGGCAAGAGTCCATAGCCTTCGGATCTGGGAAAATGGCGAATGGTTTCGTCTCGGACGGCCAGATTGAGAGCCAGCTCTTTGCGCAGCTCGACCAGAGCGCGTTGATAGATCCGCGAATTCTCTCGTTGCTCGGGAGGAACATTTCTGGCGTCCTCAACCGCCGCCTGAATATTGGGTAGATCAGGATTAAAGCGGAATTTTGGTGGTGTTTCCATATTGTGCAACTGCTCGGAGGTCAGAGAGCGTTCTCCTAGTTGAACTTCACTTTGAAGACAAAGAGCTCCCTCAAAGAAAATGTAAAGCTCCATAATGCGATATTTTGCATTAATAAGTGAGTAAATAGTCTGATCTTGGGCTTGCCAGGTATCAACGCATTCAGGAATCTTTTCAAGCATAAAAGCAATATATTGAGGAAGAATATGCCAATTTTCATCAACAAGTGGACGAATATCCTCCTCAAAGTTCTCTAACATATCTTTTATCTGTTGAATTATAGACAATGGAATGATGCGTAAACCATCTTTATTTGGCATTTTAACGTCATCAAGCAATTGAGATAAAATCTTACCTTTGGGAGAGTTAATTATGTTCCAAAGATCTATTGCATAACTGATCCGCACCCAGCCGTTTCCTACCTCTCTCCAATATTCAACGCCATTACACGTAAGATCATCAACAGCTTTTAGCAAATATAATGACATATCTTCCTATCTTTCTTTTCTGAACTTTACTTTTCAGGTAGATTGACTAACTCATCTACAAGTAAATCTAGTTCTTCTGATGTAACACCTATACTCTGGTCGAATCCTTTAAGGGCTGGACCATAGCTTTGTGTTTCAGCTTGAGCAACACTCGATGCCTTAATTTTATCGGTAATATCTTGAAAGCGAGGATCATTATATTCTTTTGAGTCTATAAATGCACGAATAGGATGATGCCCGTCGAACGGATGATCATTTTCATCAAAATTGCTAAAAAGTCTTTGGGCATTATCGAGCTGCTTACGGGTAACAGAAGGTTGATCATTTCCACCTGATTTTACTTCTCCTAAAAACACCACCTCATTAGTATGTGTATTTCTCATTAGTATGTCACTTTCTCCCACACGGAAAAAAGATCTTTCTTCCAGTGTTTTTTCGTCAACCCTGGTGTGTAATCCTCTAATATGTTTTGGTGATCCAGGATGTTCATCTCTGAATTCTTGCTCTGAAGCGTATTCTCTATCGAATACAACATTGGTAAGCACTTGATATCCCCCTGAAGGTGGAAATTTGCCGATTGTTTCCTGATTATGCAGGGCCAGTTCAACTGCTACTTCTGCTTTGATGTCTTTGATAGCCTGGTTATATGTTACTTCCCATTTTTGTGGCTTGTTTTGCAAAGCATTTCTGGCTTTTTCAATGTGTTCCTGGATTTCTCTTCTTTCTGGGTTGAAGATATACTTCCCCGGTTGATCCGAGTCAGGAATGAGTAATGGCATCTCGAAACGTCTTTCGGGATGGTTTTGTAATGCCTGTTTCCTGTCTTCGGGTGATAAGGTCATGAGATTGCCTTCTCGGGCTGGCTTACTCAACAGCTCTATGGTATTGTCATGCCAATTTTCTCTTCTGTTCCTCTCTTCTAGAATTTGTGGGGTCTCTTTTGCTTTATCCTTTCCAATGATCTCTAGAAATTCTGGAAGGGTCTTGCCTTGCCCTTCAGCTCTGCTTGTTAAAACAGCAATTGTTTGTTCAGAAGACCATTGTTTCGTTTGTGATCTTTCTAGTTCTTCCTGCAAGTAGGCCTGACCGTTCTCTGAGAGCTTCTCTTTCAGGGCAGCAATTCGTTCTTCTGAAGTTCCTTTGTTCCACGGTTGATTGCTCTGCTGGCTTTTTCTGGCTTCCAGAAGCTGAGAGTAATCTTCAGGACTCAGGCCTAATTTGTTTCTTTCGTTTCTTTCAGCTTTACTTAACTTTCCAGGTTTGAATGTATCACCCTGTTCTTTTTTTAGTTCTGGCTCCTGTTTTGGTTCCTGGGGTTCCGGGGCGGGAGCGGCTTCAAAGGCGGGCAGAACCTCTTTGCTGCTGTCTTCTACCCGATGCGGATCGCTGGCGGCTTTTTTCTGGATACGTGAGCCCTCCGAAAGCAGATCCCAGCCCTTTTTCTTCTTAGGTTCCTGCGATGACTCCGGGGCCGGTCCTTCCTGGGACGCGGACGTGCGGGCTTCGGGCGAGCGATCTCGAACGGGAAAGTTTTTCGAGTAGTTGTGGGCCTCTCCCTTGCCCTGGTTTGCTTTTTTGTCCCGATTCTCTTTGTCGTCAGACTGGTGATTATGCTTTTTTTCACTCATAACGTTTTTTGCAATCTATCTCCATTCTTTTTTCTTTTGGCTTGCCTTATATGGAGAAGTACAGGCATAAGGATGACTCTTGTATAATAGCGGAGGGATGGATGAGATACAAGAGGGAACGTGGGAAGGGGTGCAGTTCATTTTTTTGCAGTGGCAGAAAAAAGGCTCCTTCAGGCGGTGGACGGTTGAGCAGAATTGCTTACCCGTCGTAGGACGGCCCGTCGAGCGCAGCGACGACGTGCCGCTTCTGGCCCGTCAGGGCCACGGGGAAACGACCGCTGCGGCGTCCCGAAAGGGTGCAACGGGTGGAAAGGCAGGGCTGCGCCTGTGCCCAAAGAGTCTCCACCCAGGAGACGCACATGGGGCACCAGGAAAGGCTCTTCCGGTGGCAGTGGAGGGGTTCTCGGTCACAGGACGGCAGCTCCCCCTGCCGCTTTGGCCCGTCAGGGCAAGGATGGGAATGTCGGATGCGACGGGATGGGTTGCCCATGGCGCATGTGGCTTTCGAAAAAGGCCAGGGGCTGGAGGGCCTTCCTCCCCATGGCGCGTCCCGCGCCAGAAGCGGCACGTCTCGCGGTGCTCGACGGGCCGTCCTACGCCACGTACACGGGTTCTCTGCTCACCAACAGACTCCGCAAAAAAATGAACTGCACCCTTTCGTCCCAATTTTCATTGACAGCGGCGGCCATCTCTGTTTATACTTGTGAGAAATGATTCGGCCTGTCTCGGGAAAACTTTTCCGAGGACTACTGAAAGGGGTGTGCTATGCGTAAAGATTATTCGCTGCTAACTGCATCACGCTTTCAGAAGGGCCCGATCTCCTAACGATTCTCACTCACAAATAATATAGAGGATCATGATGGGCTGTCCTGCTGAGGATGAGCCCGATTTTTTTACTTGGGAGCACGAGCGTGTATGCTTGCGCTCCCTTTTTATGCTATTTTTCTGGCGATTCTCCGCCAATAATCGAAAGGATGGTGCCCTATGCGCTACAGGTTCTTTTCAAATTTCGATTTCTCTCACTTTCTAGTAAGGAGTTTTATAACTAGATGTCTAAACGCAAACAATTACGTCAGAACGATGAGGTTGAGGAGCTAGAAATACTGGCCACTCGGGATTCTGTGCAATCAACCCTGGATTACTTTTTCGCGGAAGGCTTGATCTCTAAGGTGCTTTATACGGTGAAGAGCGGCAAGGAGGCGACGGTCTATTGCTGTCAGGCCCAACCCTCAACTGGCTACGATCTGCTGGCGGCAAAAACCTACAGGTCCCGCCATAATCGCGGCTTTAAGAACGACGCGATCTATCAGGAGGGGCGGGTGATTACTGAGGGGCATGTGCGGCGCGCGGTCCAGAATAAATCCGTTTTTGGGCGCGAGGTCCAGTTCGCGATGTGGGTGAACTATGAATTTGAGACGCTTAAAGCTCTCTCCAAAGCTGGAGCCGATACCCCACGTCCGATCGCGAAAACCAACACAACAATTCTGATGGAGTATTATGGCGATCATGAGGAGGCAGCGCCCTCTTTACAATTAACGGAGTTGACCGAGAAGCAGGTTCAGCCGGCCTTTAACCGCATCCTTGCCAATATCGAGCTCTGGCTGGCCCACAATTATGTCCACGGCGATCTCTCGGCCTACAATATCCTGTATTGGCAGGATCAGGCGCGAATCATCGACTTTCCTCAGGCGGTTGATCCTCGATTCAATTCCAATGCCTTTGCGTTGCTGAACCGGGACCTTGAGAATGTCTGCCAGTACTTTGCCCGGTATGGCCTGGAAGCGGACGCGGACAGGATCGCCCGTCGCCTCTGGTACCAATTTACCAATGCTCAGCTATAGACCAGAGGGGAGTCGCTTGCGACTCTGTTAAGAAAAGAAAGGAACAGGGACATCAGAGGGAGGTGAGGCTTCGTAGATCGGGTCACGTGTGGGCCCGTGGCGAGGAGACGCACCACCTGTCCCCTGAGAAGCCGAACTATTCAAAAGCCTGGGAGACGGTGGACCATTGTTGCCCATTCCCCTGGACCATGAGGGTGATGCTCCTGATGTGAGAGCTTCCCGTTCCCACGGGCCCACACGTGACCCGATCTACCTCATGCGAGTTCCCTTTTCTCTCCAGGAGCCTCTTTTCCTTTTCCTAACAGATTCGCTTGTTTACGGAGATGATCAGCCTCCTGTGGGACCACGAAGACGATCAGCATGGGGAGGCGGAGGCCCGCCCACGTGTGGCGGTTGCGAAGGGGGTCGGGCCTGTTCCTTTCGGCGGATAAACCTCCGCGCTATAAGAATAATTTGCCCTCGTGCGGGCGGTCCTTCGGGGCGAATACCGTTTCCAGACCAGCCCACCGCTCTCGCAACATGCCCGAGAGGGCCCGCAATCCCCACTCTTCGCCGGCGGCGTGCCCAACAATCAAGACATTCATCCGGGTATCCTCAACCGCTCGCTTAGCAGAGGGGCGATACTCACCGGTCACGTAGGTCTCTACGCCACGTTCAGCGGCCTCTCGAACCAGTTTGTCAGACATCCCACCGACAATCCCAACCCGCTCAAAGCTATCCCCAAACTGGTGTGAGACGGTCGGGCGGGTCTCGAAGATCTCCTCCAGACTCTCTACAAAATCGTTCAGTTGGGTCTTGCCCAGGCTCCCAACCATCCCCAGGGGCGCGCCATCACGGTGGCCGAAATCTCCGATCTCTCGCATCCCCATGACTTCCGCCAGGCGATGATTCAGGCCAAAGGTCAGTGTAAAATCAAAGGCCAGATGATAGGCCACCACTCCGAGATCTGGCGGAAGCTCCTGCCTATCCAAGCGCCATGGGCGATGCAAAAATAATGCGTCCAGTTGACGATGACGAACCCATTCGCCGATCCCATGCCAGGGCTCAAGGGCCAGCCCGATCCGCTCAATCGGCCTTTGAGACGCTCGATAGACCCCATTTTGATCATCGGCGGCAAACAGTTCTACCCCGAGAGTACGATCCAGGTAACGCGCGATCGCCCCCAGCTCCATAGCACACCAACCTTTCTTTACTGACAACATCTTGTTTAAAGATGTCGCGACCCGAGAGAAGGGGTATGATAAAAATTGCTTCGGTTTTCCTTCAATAATTTGATATTACCCCTTCTATCTTATATAATTTCAATAAAAATTAATAAGAGCGCCAGGATGGATGTTATGGGATTTCGCGTTTTCTGCTCCTACGCACATAAAGATGAAAAACTTTTAGAGCAGCTTCGTAGCCATTTGAGCTCCCTTAGACGCCAGAAGATTATTGAGGATTGGTACGACCGCAATATCAGTCCCAGCAACCATTGGGCAGAGGACATTGACGCTCATTGGAATAATGCTCATATCGTATTTCTGCTCGTCAGCCCATATTTTGTGGATTCCGATTACTGTTATAGCATTGAGATGGTACGGGCCCTGGAACGCGAAAAGGCTGGCGAGGCTCGGGTGATTCCAATTATTGCCCGCCCGGTTGACTGGCAGGGATTGCCCTTCTCTTATCTTCAGGCCTTACCGAGAGATGCAGATCCAATCTCGCTGGCGCGTAACCGCGATCAGGCGTTTGCTCAGGTTACCTCTCAGATCCGCTCCTTGATTGAAAAACTTCCCCCGGCTGATACTTTCTCCCATTCCACTACATCCCTATGGACGGTCCCTTTTTCCCGTAACCCCCGCTTTATCGACCGTGAAGATATCTTACAGCAACTTCGCGCAACCCTAACGTTAAGAAGGATTCCCACTCTTATTTCGTATCATCAAAGCATTTCTAGCGGCATTGGCAAAACGCAGATCGCTGTTGAGTATGCTTATCGCCAGCGGGAGCAATACAAAGGAATCTTCTGGATTCATGGAGATAAAAAGGAGAATATAGAGAATGATTTTATTGGCCTTGCCAGGAAGCTTGAGCTCCCAGAACAGGAATTCGGGTTCCCCGAAATAGTGATCCCGGCGGTGAAGCGCTGGTTTAACGAGCACCCCGGCTGGCTCCTGATTTTCGACAATGTCGAGAACCTTGTGCTAATTGATTCTTATCTGCCGGAGAAAACCGCCGGGCATATTTTGATTGTGACAAATGACTACTCTGATCACAAAATCCCGACAGTGAAGGTGGACGTTTTAGATCCTGAGAACGCTTCATTGATGCTCTTAGATTACGCAGGGCGGTTAAAAGAAGAGCAACTGTTATCTCAGCCCACAAGTGATAAAGAGGCGGAAAAGCTTGCCCAGATTATTGAAAAGCTTGGGAGGCATCCATTAGCGCTACTTACAAACGGAAACGCAATTAAGGTAAAGGCCCGAACGTTGGACCAACTACTGACCTTCTATCAAGATAATGACTCTTCCTCCGAGTCATCCGAGTCGTCCACTGAAAAAGCGATCTCCGCAAGTTTAGATCTATCTTTCGGTACGCTCACATACATGAATCCACTGGCACCTACCTTTTTAGATATTTGCGCCTGTCTGGCACCTGATAATATTCCCGAAGAGCTTTTTATTGATGGGGCATATGAGTTGGGACGCCGTTTCGTGGGAGACCGAGAAGAGGTCGTCGAAAAGGTCAACGGTGTAATTAGCGACCTTCAAAGCTACTCTTTGATCCAGAGGGACGCGACAACACAAACATTGACAATCCATCGGGCGGTACAGGCAGAAATATGAGCGCGAATGGATAAGCGAGTTCGACAATTTATGCCAGAATGGACGATCAGGGCACTTTGGAGAATCTTTCCACCCGTCAAGTTTACTAACTGGTCAACGTGCCAACGCCTGCTCCCGCATGTGCTGGCCTGCACAGAACTTGTTAAAAATGCAGAAGTGCATATTCCTAACACTGTAGCTCTGCTCTTAAGTGCTGGCTGGTATGTCCAAAGGCGACATGCAAATTATAGTACAGCAAAGAAGCTTTATCAGCAGGCCCTTGACACTGCTCTTTGGCTCTATCCCGATGGGCATAGACTTGTAGCTGAAGCTTATAGTTTCTTAGGCACTTTATATGATGATATAGGTCAATCAGACCGGGCCGAAGAATTTTTGAATGAATCACTGAAAATCTATAAACAGCTTTTCGGTGACAGAAATATGGGTGTGGCTCATATTCTTCATAAACTGGCATCTGTTTAGAGAGATCAGAAAAGATTGGATGAGGCTATTGCTCTTTTCCACCAATCCATTGAGATTGTTGAAGAAAAAAGGGGTAAAGGAACCTTTGAAATAGCTGCCACCCTTGGCAATCTCGCGAACGTCTATCTGGATCAAGGAAAAGTAGAACTGGCAGAAAAAACTTTTCAGAATGTTCTAACAATGTATCAAAGTACCGAGCCAGATAACCCCACAATTGGAACAATCATTGGTAATTTAGGCTGCGTTTATACAAGACAAAGAAAATTTGATAAAGCGGAGGAATTTCTTTTGAGGTCTTTAAAGATAGATGAGATAAATCTACCAGCAACGCATCCCAATCGAGCCGTCGCCCTAAACAATCTTGGAACTTTGTATCGGAAATGGTGTAAATTTGAATTATCAGAGAACTATTATCAGAGAGCTCTAAACATTTTTGAGCAGATTTTTGGACCAGATCATCAAGAAGTGGCTACAATCCTCGATAAACTAGCTGAAACTTATCAGCTATGGGGTAAAACAGAGGAAGCATATACAGCTAGAGCCCGCGCAAAAGCTATCCGTTCAAGATTAAACCTGTAGCGAAATGAAACTTAAGAAGGTGGACTTTTAAAACCACCTTCTTAGATGTCCCACTATAACTCATTGATCAAAGTGATTAGCATCTCGCATCCCAGCGGTTGAAGGGTCTTCATGGAACTCCTCTTTAGCTCGTCGCTGGTTCAATAGATCTTGATACTGTTTTATCTCAGTCTCAAGCTTGCCTAGACGCTTCAGCTTTTCCTGTTCCTCCTCCCCATGTTTTGGAGTTCTCCGCACCTGTTTTGCTTCATCTTCCAGTTTGTTGATCAGGGCCTGGATCTGCTGATCATTCATGTGCTGCATAGTGTTGTCATCCTCTCTGTTCTTAGAAATAAATATCGGCGTATTTAAGTATACAATTACTATTCCCCAAAAGAGGTAGACAGACGTAGAAATAAGGAGCCAAATTTATTTGGGGGCAAAAAGTGGACGTACGTATGGTCAATCTGGATAGAGGCGCGTGGCGACCTTAAATGCAAGACAATGTAGTTGTTCTGCGTTCTGGTCATCGACCTCATGATTTTGTAGATACCAACCTGTGCGCAACAAGAGACCTATCATTTCTGGAATGTCTACCCATCCCTTCTCAATCGACTCCATAGAGAAAAGCACATGTGGCAGAAAACGCTTACAAAGCGCCAAGGTATAAGCAGGGCTAGCATCCACATCGGTAAAAATTTTGTAGAGTGCTTTAATCACGCGTTCAGTCCACATACGCTGCTCCTCAGTATCCATAGTGGCCTTTATATATTTGGGAGCCCACCGATGAATTGATAGCAGCCCGAAATCTGATGTTCGCCCAACAAATCCAAATTTTGTTAGATGCCTAATGGCTTGATCAACACGATCTACAACTTCGGCGTACTCTCCTGCAAATGGAGGTCCAAGCTCTGAGGCTCCTAAAACGAAGAACTCTTCAGGGATGCATTCGCGGTCGAGAAATGTACAAAGGACCCAAATATCGTATGCCAACGAATAAGACATTTTGGTTAAGGTCAGGCAACGCTCTAAGCCTTCCGCGAAAACTTGCTCATCATCCAGGAAATTATAAAAGTTCATAGCTGCTCTACTCCATAATTTTTGTTGTTATGTACTAAAAGTATATGGGCAAAAAAAACAGAGCAAGTGGAAACCATTAGAACATCAGCCATTTGTCACATGCATCGTCTGTGTGGCAAATAACATATAATAGAGCGAGCGTGCTCTGGTGACTTCTATGTTATTATGTTGCCTGATTGCGATAGAAAGGGACCTGTCTATGCCAGATTTTCGCTATACGAAGGGCCTGCACGATCTCGGGAATTCTACCTATGCCTACCTTCAGCCCGATGGCTCCTGGGGCTGGAGCAATGCCGGCCTGATTACCGATGGCGAGGCTTCTCTCCTGGTCGATACCCTCTATGATCTTCCTCTGACACAAGAGATGTTGGAGACGATGCGCCGCGCGGTTCCTGCCTCTCAAAAAATTGATATGCTGCTCAATACCCATGCCAATGGGGATCATTGCTATGGCAATCAACTGGTCTCAGGGGCGCGAATTATCGGGTCCGCGCGTACGGCCAACGAGATGGTCGAGGGGATCACTCCCGAGCGGATGGCCGGGTTGGTCCGACTGGCTCCCCAGCTTGGAGATCTGGGCGAGTATCTACTCAAGGCCTTTGGCCCCTTCAACTTCCAAGGGATTACAGTGACGCCCCCAACGGAGACATTTGAGGGCGAACTGACCCTTCACGTTGGCGCAAAAGAGGTGCGGTGCATTGAGGTCGGCCCGGCCCATACTCTCGGTGATACCCTGGTCTATATACCTTCCGATAAAACGATTTTTACTGGCGATATCCTTTTTATCAATGCCCATCCAATTATGTGGGTCGGCCCCACGCGCAACTGGCTTCGGGCCTGCGAGCGCATTCTGGATCTGGATGTGGAGACGATCGTGCCCGGCCATGGTCCAATTACCGATAAGCAGGGGGTTCGCGAAGTGAAGGGCTATTTTGAGTATATTTACGCGGAGGCGCGCAAGCGCTTCGAGGCCGGGATGCCGGCGGAGGCCGCCGCGAAGGATATTCCGCTGGATCGCTATTCATCCTGGTCGGAGGGGGAGCGGATCGCCGTAAATGTCGCGACAATTTATCGCGAGTTCGCGCAACCAGCGACCGAACCAGACATCATCAGCCTGTTCGCGCAGATGGCCGCGTTGGCACCTCAACCACCACAAAAAGAGGCACCATAAGCTTTTGGGTTTATGGTGCCTTGTCGTCAGGAAGGGGCGAAGTTGCTCGCCCCTCGGGCTTAACGCGATTTAAATTAGACTTCTACTTGAACGCCTTTCCAAAAGGCCACGTAGTCTTTGATCTGTTTGGCCGCGTCTTTCGGAGCAGGATAGAACCAGGCGGCGTCCTTGTTTTCTTTGCCATCTACGGAAACAGTATAATAACTGGCCTCACCCTTCCAGGGGCAGGTGCTGTGTGTATCGCTCGATGTAAAATACTCGCGCTTCACAGAGTTGGGCGGAAAGTATTGATTTCCTTCCACAACCTCACAGTTATCACTTTCGGCCAGAACGGTTCCATTCCATGTTGCCTTTGCCATGATCTCTTGCTCCTTTTCTCTAATAGAAAAAACAGTCATCTGCCGCTTTCGCAACGTAAGCGGAGGCGGCCCTATATAGTAGACGATCGAGAGCCGCCTCAAGTGTACTTTTTCTTAGTTTCTAACGATATGCTTCCGCGAGAAAGCCATTGCTATCGATACCCACGGCCCAGAAATCGCCCGAGCCTGGAATATCAGTGATTGCCAAAAGAGTAGCTCCTCGGGTGACAAAATTGGATGGAGCGGCCTGATTAGTGCTCCAGGTCTGCCCATTCCAATGCACGGCAGCGGGATTGTTCCGTTGCGTCTGCTGATTAACTACGCTACCAACCGCCCAGATATCATTGTTCGCGGTCAATAGAAAGGCCGACCAGTTCATTCCGTTCGCCGGCTGGGGATACGGAATGCGCTGCCAGCTACTCCCATTCCAGTAAGCCAGAAATGAATTACCATTCTGCACACCATCGGCCCAGAAATGCCCATGTGAATAGAAAAAGTGCGAGAATGAAGTGGTGCCCACCGGAGCCGTTTGAAGTTGCCACTTTGTGCCATCCCAATGCTCAATAAATGCAACCTGAGTAGAGTTTTGAGTGTACGAGCCTGTCACCCAGACGTTTTTGGGAGACTGGGCATCTACGCTGTTATAGCCATAGACACAGCTACAGGGAGCGGTGATTCCAGCCGATCTCCAGGCCCTGCCGTTCCATTGCTGGATCTGAGGCTGAGAGGCCGAGGCGTTGCTCCGGTTCCGATAGGGCTGAATCCCCCAGGCGTTATGCGTTCCCGGCGCGAACGAAACCGATTGAATCGTCCCAATCGGGTTCTGTCCTGAGACCACCGACCAGTTCGTGCCATCCCAATGGGCCAGCATCCGAAGGCTGGCATTCGCAGAATTTTGCAGGGTACCGCTCACAAAAACATCATTGGACATGCCGGTAGCAACATGCTCAAAAGCATAACCATAGCCAGTTCCAGAAGTAGGAGGTTCGGGAATATACTCCACGCCAGTCCCATTCCAGTGCAGCAGTTGAGGCTTATTCTCAGCAATCATCCAGACATCATTCGGTGAGTTCGCGGCTACGCTCGACAGATACAATCCGTTTGTCGTATTATCCAGTGTAACTTGCCAGCTCCGGCCCTGCGCCTGGGCCGTGCCAGCACTCAATAAAAACCCGAGCAACAGGCTCAGATGTATGACTGACCAGCGCAGCCTTCGCGTTATTTTCTTCACTACTCTCCCCCAAGCCTACCTATAATGCTCGATCAATAATGATCTGTTTGATAGCATTCCCACACCCCAGAGCTCATTGGTTCCTGGTACATCCGTTAGCTTTGTCAGCGAACCAGGATTATAGCCTGAAACCTGAGCAATCGGCACCTCAGACCAGTTCTTACCATCCCAATGGAGGGCCTTTGAATCGCCCGTCGCTTTGCTATTGAGATGCCCAATACCCCAGATATCCGTATCGGAAAGCAGCAACAGCGTATTGGGATCATCGATCCGCACTTGAGAGGATAGCGGGATCTGTTTCCACTGCTGACCATCCCAATATTCCAGATCCCCAGTCTGCCCATTCGTCTGCCAGAGATGCCCATGACTGAGCTTCAGGCTGAAGGGCAGTGAACCGGTGGGAGCGCTCTGAAGACTCCACTTTTTACCGTCCCAATGCTCAACAAACGCAGTATACGCCTGAAACTTCTGTTGTACCCCAATCACATACGCACTTGTCGAAGATTCCGCCTCAATCCCGGTATAGGTATACGTACAACCATTGGAGCATACACGCGGCGCGACGATTCGATGCCAGCCTTTACCGTCCCAATGCTGAGTATTCACCAACTGCTGATTCGCCGAATAATCGGATGTGATCCCCCAGGCCTCATGAGATTGGGGAACAAAAGAGATCTGGTTCAGGGCAGCCGCTGAACTAGGATCTTTAACATAGCTCCAGATTTTACCGTTCCAGTGAGCCAGCAGGTTCCGTACATCTCCGCTAACGAAATTCGCCTTGCCCATCACAAAAACATCATCGGGGCGGCCAGCAAAGACGCGGGTGAAATTCACATTCGCGACCCCGGAAATCATGGGGAAACCAGTAACATACTGCCAGTTTTTACCATCCCAATGCAGCGTATAGGCATTATCGCCAACCGCCCAGAGATCATTCGGCCCCGAGGAGCGAAGATCCGCGACCGCGCTATCAGCGTAACTGGAAAAAGCCACATGCCACGCTGGACTGGTGGCTTCCCCCTGCAAATGCTTTGTAAAAGCCGCCTGAAGCGGCCCGGCGGGACCAGCAGCTACAATCCAGGTTGTGACCCAGGCTACAATCCAGACCGCCCACCCTATCAACCATCGAGATCCTCGCATACGCGCGATCCTTCCTTCTTATCATCACCTATAAATATGTATCTATCAAAAAAGACACCTCATATTCCAGTATAATAATGCGTAAAAATAGATGAATGTAGCTACAGAAGTAGAAATGAGAGCCAGAATATAAATCGTAAAACCATCCTCTGACAATGAAGTAGGGGATGGTTTTAAACTGGAATAAAGAGGGTATTTATTCGCCAGAAGGTAGATCTAACAGAGTGTCTAAGGAGTCATCTTCGAGGGATAGCTCCTTTTCCTAACAGCGCATTCCTGGCCCCACGAGAATGGTGAGGATATTTTTATAACTCGATTACTGGAAAGCTTTATGTGTCAGAGAGAATCATGAGAATTAAAGAGCCAACAGATTCTTATTCTAATGCTCGGGTAACTGCGACATTTACATGGATCTTTGTTGTGTCGAAGAGGGAAACAGAGCTATCTTCTGGCTTCACCAGCAGGCCAATCTCTGTACAACCGAGGATAATCCCCTCAGCCCCTTGAGAGACCAAATTAGCCATTATATCTTTATAAATTTGTCGCGAGCTTTCTTTAATTTCACCCAGACAGAGCTCCTCATAGATGATCTTATGCACCTGCTTGCGCCCCTCGGGTGATGGAATCAGAACATTCAGATCAAACAGCCGGTTCAAACGCCCCTTATAGAAATCTTGCTCCATAGTAAAACCCGTTGCCAGCAACCCGACTTTTTTCAGACCCCGAGCAACGATCTGCTCTCCTGTAGCATCGGCAATGTGCAACAGGGGTATCTTTATACTCTTCTGAACCTCATCAGCCATACGATGCATCGTATTCGAGCAGATCAGCAATAGATCAGCGCCACCGCGCTCTACCTGTTGAGCAGCCTCGACCATTAATCGCGCCGCCTCATTCCACCTCCCCTGATGTTGCAACTCTTCGACCTCTTGAAAATCAAATGAATACATCACACTCTTCGCGGAATGCAGGCCTCCCAATCGTCTCTTTACTTCCTCATTCATTAATCGATAGTATTCGGCTGAAGACTCCCAGCTCAGCCCACCAATCAAACCAACGGTTTTCATGTCTCTCCCTTTACAAATTAAATACACCGCTGTACTTACCTATACGCATTCCTAGCCCCACCAGAACGAGGCAGCCATAATCCCATAGAGCCCGATCAAGACGAGGCCCTCCAACCAGGTTGACTCTCCGTCGATGATGATGACGGCGCTGATCAAGGCGGCCAGGCCCAACTCCCCCACCAGGAGCGGCGGCATCACCAGGGTCAGGTGTGTGCTGCTGACGACAAAGCTTAGGAGCACAAGGATGGGAGTCAGACAAAGGGCTACCTGCAAGGAGCTATTGAGAATTACGCTGAGCGCGAAGTCCTGTTGATTTCGGGCCGCGAACTGGATACCGACGACATTCTCAACAGCGTTTCCAGCCAGCGCGACGATCACCAGCCCGGTGAAGGCCTGTGATAGGTGCAAAATGTTGATGGCGGGGGTCAGGGCAGTAACAAACCAGTCAGAGACAAACGCCGATCCAATTCCGGCGATACTGAGGATGACGATTGCCAGCCACAGCGGCCACGCTTTCCCATTCTCTTCTTTTTCGCCGGTTGTCCCGGCCCCACCACTGTCGGACAGGGAGACTGGAAGGCTGGCAAGAAAGATGAGGAGCAGAATTATCGAGCAGGCAATGCTTAAAACCTGCTCATGTCCAGCAGCCGGTGTGTGCAATCCATGCACCATTGTAGGAATCGCCAGGGCCGCGACCGATAAAAAGGTCAGGGTGGCGATGGTACGAGGTGCCTGAGACGCAAACTTTTGTTTGCCAAATTTCGCACCACCCACCATGAAGGCCAGCCCTAATACAAATAAACTATTTCCCAGGATTGAGCCAACAATCGTCGCCTGGACAACTTCCAGCAGGCCAGCTCTCAAGGCAAAAATGCTGACAAAAAGCTCCGGCAGGTTCCCTAAAGCTGATTGTAGAACACCAGTCGCTCCTGATCCCATGCGCGCACCCAACTGCTCGGTAGCCTGCCCAACAACGGCTGCCAGAAGCGATAAGGCCAATCCAGCAACGATAAAGATAAGAACGGGAGCACTTTGTAAAAGCACCAGTATCCCTGAAATAATTGTGATCGCGATCGCTCCCCCAATAATCAAGAGCTCGTTTCTTTGTAGCAGCGGCCCTCCTGCTTTTTGTTTTTCAGTCTGTATCAAGGGGTCCTTCTCCTGTCTACTGTCTTATTTAGGAAAAACACGTAAAGATAGCCAATCTCGTTTCTTTTATCGGCCTTTCTCAGAAATCCAGGTCAGCCATTGACCATGTGGTGCACACTGGGCCAGGACCTGAAAATGGCGCTGGCCTCCGTCCTCAAACTCTTCCAGGGTCATCTCTGGATACTGCTGGCCCGATCCGGCGATCATTAGATTAAAGAGGCGACGCTTTTTACCGAAGCTCTCGATCATCTCCTGGAAACGCTCGCGCGCCTCTGGCGACAACTGATTAAAGGTAAAACTATTGAGGACACAGACCGGCAGGTCCTCGGGCAGTTCTTCCAATACCTGTGGTAACACCTCTATAACATCACCGCGCCGCAAATCCAATTGCTCTAACCGGGCAACCTTCAAGGCATTCTCCAGCAAAACTACACGCTTTTGATCGCCGGGCCAGATCAGGGCACGCAGCCAGTCAACCTCTTCCTGGTTCTGGATATTGATGGGATTTAGATCAATACCGATCCGGCTAACAATTTTGGAGACACGTTCGGAGAGTGGTGGGCGCAGCTCGCCCCGTAGCTCGCAATGGATCTGTACCGGCGAACTCTGGCGTCCATATAACTGTCCGTTCCCATAATCGTAGCCGTATTGATCCCATAATAGATTGAGGCCAGCACTGCAACCAAACTCGACCAGAGCCAGCGGCAGATCTCCCAGACGCTCCTGAATCAGATTAAATGCCGGCCATAAAAAGGCGCTGCGCCTGACCTCATTCGTCTGAACGCGTTTCGTCTCCAGTAGATCTATGATCTGCAATCGGTATTCACGGCAGAAATCTTTAAAGATGGGGAAGGGATCGCCCCCGGCGACGGGATCGGCGATATCTGGAAAATAGTGGGCCAGCGGCAGATCTGGATTCTGCAAAGCGATATAATGAACCGCCGATAGCAGCAAGTTTGGAACGGGCTTTGAAGTTGCTCGGCTCGCCAGAGCCAGCATCTCCTCATCGTCAGCGATTGAGCGCGAAAGCTCATAGTAAAGGGGAATAGCGGCAGTCTCACGAGAGGCAAACCGCTTAAAGGTTTGAGACAGATCCGCTTCATCTGAATGTGCCAAATAATCCTTCACGTTCAGCACTCCTTGCTAAAAAGATATGCAATAAAAAAAAGAAAGCCCGGTGATGATCAGCGCAAACTGAACATTACTGGGCTCTATTATATCGCACTCTGTACCTATCTTGATGAAGCAGTTCTATCGTAGATATAAGGGATAGGTATAATGCACTTCAGCCTGAACAATCCCGTTTGGAGAATATATCTCACAAACGGGATAGATTACTTTGAGTAGAGGCTTATGCGTACTCTCCAATAACCTTTTTGCTTTTCAATCTGACGGTTGAAAGCGCGAGGGAGAGCGCCCCACCAATACTGAATAGGCAGAGCAGATCCACCGTTGCCAGCGGTGACCACAAACCAGCGTAAAGCTGAATACCCGCGACCAGACCATCAATCGAGAAGCTTAAAGCGATAGTGAGCGTCCACGCAGCCACATGATCCTTTAGATCCAAAAAACGGATAAAAGGGGTGCCAGGCACCGTACAGAAAAACCAGAAGACAATGGCCCAGCGGATCGGAAGATCTGGAAGCACATGGGTTACCACCAGGGCCAGAATCGCGAAAAAGATAATCTCCAGCGACCAGAATAATCTCATGATGTACTTTTCTTTCCACTATCCCCGACGTATTGCAGGATCGAGATATCCGGCTTATCATAGACGAGCCGAAACTTTCCTGATTCTACCAGCGTCAACTTTAATTGTTTCATGCTCTGTTCAGACACACCAGAGAAGGCCGAGGCTGTAGCGGTCTCTGAGCGCGAGAACAGGATATAGGCATTGGCGTGAGGATGCTGCTTAATAAACTGCTCCACCTGACCGGCATTCTGGCGAAAGAAGATTTCCGGGATCACATCGTTCATAGTGTAGTAGGAATATTTTTCGTAAGCCTCATACTGCAACGGAGCGTCAAACCAGGACCCGAAGAACAGAGAGTTAGTTGGCGCGATACTATACAGATATTTAATCCCATCTAGCTCCTGGTAAGTTTTATAGTCTACACGCTCTTTTCCATATCTGGTGAAGCAGAAACCACCCATCAAAACCAGAACACAGCAGATAACCAGTCCGAGCCGCCACCAGATCACCTGTTTCTTCACTGTCTGGTGCGCCGAATAGAAAAGCGAGGCTGCGAAGAAGGCCATAATCGGCGAAGAGAACAGGTAGACCCGTAAGAATAGCTCACCGCCGTAGTCCTGGGTGACAACCATCACAAATGGGGCTATCGCCAGCACAATCAGGCTCAGATCGTGATACCCCTGGCGCAATCTCTTCACACCACCGCCCAGAGCCAACAGCCAGAGCAGGCCCGACATCAATAGCCGGATATTCGCGACCAGTAGATGCTGCTCATCTCCCTGGCCAACGCGCTGAGTAACATTGGTTGACAATGTGCTTTGAAGGTGACCAAAGCCGCCAACCACCATACTCGCATGCCCAGACAGAAATGTCTGCCCCATCGTTACCAGCCAGGTGACCGTCATACCACCCATCACCAGCGGCAACCAGGCCGGCTTCAAACGCTGGACCAGGACCAGCGCTACAACCGCCACAATAATAAAGTATGGTGTCAGTGGGTGACTAAAAATGATAAACGCGAAAATCACCAGCACGATCCCAATCAGGTATCCTCGCGGCTGCTCTCCCAGATCAATATTCTGAGGGTCTCTCCCAAAAAACCAATCGCTTCCCCTGGTAAACCAGACCGATCTATTGCGTAAGCTGGTCACGCGCTTCAAAAGGAACCGTGGTAAAAACACGCGCGGCACCTGAAACCACGTCAATAGGATTGCGGTAATCGTCAGATACAAGAAAAAGTTAAAGCCCTGGGGCGAAAAGTAATCCTGCGCGATCCAGTTTGTCAGGTAGAAGATCAGAAGGCTTAACCAGATCAAACGTTGATTTTTGGTACCCGCGCGAAAGATCATATAGAGTGGACCAAAGTAGATTAGATTATAGAAAATTGGAGCCCAGCCAGCGATGCTCAAACCATCGTGCAAGCCCATTGCCTGAACCAGAGCGCTCGCCAGAATGAAAAAGCCCGGCCAGGTAAAGTAACCATCCAGAGTGGGATCAACCCCACCGGTCCGCATAATATATTCCATATAACCAGCGTGCCGGTAGACCACACTAAACCTGGGGGCCTCTTCCGCAAAGGTCTGCACGCCATAAAGGATCAGAATCAGCATCACCAGATGCAGGCCCAATAATAGAGCCGGAGCCTTTTCCTTCTCCAGTAAGATGCAAAAGCTTATACAAAGCACTCCAACCGCGATATAGAAGGACGGTGGGAGCGCCGATACTAAACCAAGGTCATTAATCTGCTCAACATTAATTGTCTTTAGCGTGACAGCCCAGAATAAGAAAGCAAGACTCGCCACCACCGTACAAATTATTCTTATAAGAAGACTCTTTTTATTTAAAGCAGGTTTTATGTATAATGGGACGGTCCTCTGCAATGCGATGTCCCCTCCCTGCATATCCCCAGCTATCCTCATACAACAACCTTTACTTGTTCTTCAAAAAGGGCTACATGCCCTCTAGCAGACCGCCAGAGTAGCGGCAACAAAAGGATCGACTCGCCAATCAATACCACCATCCAACCAATCACAACCCCCGGCAAATTGGCAAGCATTGCCCCACAGATCGCAGCACTTAGCTCTACGATCAGGCCGGGTAGAAGCAGAAACAACGCTCTATTGATCTGACGTTGAACGCGATAGACCGCGACCGCGTGACTTTTAATGATTAAAGGAAGGGCGGTCAGACTCAGGAGCCGCAAACATTCCGTTCCCGGCTGTACATAATCATCACCAAAGAAACCCAGCAGCCAGGGGGCACAAATCCAGAGAAAAAGGATTGCCACCAGACTGATTAAGAAGGTCACACCCAGGCTTAATCGCAGCTTGTGAGGCAGTTCCTCCGGTTTCGCGGAACAAACACTCGCCATAACATTACTTAGAGAGAGCGAGATCACAAACACAAGGTAGGCGATCATCCAGCAGACATAGAAAAAGGCATTCATCTGAGGCGACAACCAGACCGTGACAATCAATGGCAGCACAAAGCCTGGAGTCTGGATCGCCAGGTTCAGAAGATGATTTTGAATCGCGCTCCATCCCAACTGCCTCAATAGCCTCCATTGGGGCTGGCAGGTTTGCCAGTGCCTGACCTGCCAGATAACGAAAGGGATCAAGGAGAGTCCGGTTCCAATCACCCAGGTTACATAGATGATTTGCTCGCTTCGGGCAAACACCAGAGCATAGCCTAATACACTTAGAAGGATCAATTTGGAGAGCGCGAAACATCCATTGCGCCAGAGTTGCCAGGACCCCCGTAACAGGCCTACCACCGCTTGATCTAGCACCAAAGCGATCGCAGTCAGACTCACGCCAGTCGCAAAAAGTACGCTCTCTCCAAAGCTTCCACCTGCTGTCCCCCGACCAGATAAGAAGCCGGGCGCGAGCTGAGCAAACACCAATCCAGTTACCGCTCCTGTACCCCCTACCAGCAGCAGAGCTGTGTAGATAAGCGAGGCACGTTGCTGTTTCTGACGTGGCAGCTCTCCCATCAAGAGCGTACCCATTCCTAGCATACAGATAGTACCTAGAAGCATCATCGCAGAAATTTCAGAGGAAGCTCCTCCCACCTGAGTAGGACTAAAGTATTGAGCAGCAAACCACCAGTACGCGAAACCAAGACCCGAAGTCACCCC
>CAXTTV010000031.1:32312-32625 GCA_964247295.1 uncultured Ktedonobacteraceae bacterium
GTTCCAATAAGAGAAGCGGCATTACTGAGAAGCGAACTATTCGCCTGCACCCATTGAGGCTTATTCATCGTGTGCCACCAGCAGTAAAGACTCGCGCTGCTCCTGAACCTGGCATTCAAAGGCTTCAAGAGAGATACCTTCTTCATTTCGCGCATGATCCCTTGCCTGGATTGAGCGATGCAAGAAGCTTCCAACCATGTAGCCCGCGATCGTTACACTCAGACCCAGAACAATAGCAAAAGCGCGTTGCCAACCACCCTTCTCCCAACAGAACAGGCCCTTGCAGAGGTTCCTCAGCATGCTTAGAGGCAAG
>CAXTTV010000031.1:32635-32844 GCA_964247295.1 uncultured Ktedonobacteraceae bacterium
TTCAAGGTATAGCTGCGCTCACTTTCAAGGCTATCATTCAGACCAACAAACTGCGCCATTCGAGCCTTGGATAGGCCCTCAGCGTAACAACGGTGACTAAAGTAGTTCCAGTTCATACGCGCAGTGGAAACACAATGATAGATCCTGGCCCTGGGCTCACAGAGAAACACCTTTTCGGGCCAGCGCTGGTGGGCGCGGATACAAAGTTC
>CAXTTV010000032.1:0-31337 GCA_964247295.1 uncultured Ktedonobacteraceae bacterium
AAACCGTCGTTGGTATCCTCACAGGAACCCTGCTCAAAGACAGCCAGACCGGCATCCCCCAATCAGGAGATCTGACCATCGACCCCAATCTCGGTGATCTGCGAAAGCTCCTCGCAGATATTTCCTCGTAAATCAGGGCCCGAAGCCTTCTCAAGGCCGGGCCCTTTGTATCACAAAACGACTACTATGGTTTGCCCACCAGTCACATAAGCTGAGACAGGATGATCTGGATCTGTCCAAATCATGTAATCACCTGGAAGAACCTGGCGGAAAACTGCCGCATGAAACATATCGTCCTCGACCGAATAGTTTTTTATGTAGGCAACATCTGCGCTCTCTCTCCGTTCCTTTATCCAACGGGCCTCTTCAAGGAGATTGACCACTGTTTTTGGGTCCTGTCCTTGTGAGGTGCAGACAACGACTGTACCTAGAAATCGTCCTCTTGGGCTTGATAGGCTTTCTTTTTCAACGCTTTTGCGGAACTTTTCATAGAGAGAAGCGGCCTTAAAATCAGTCTGTGGAGGGGGTAAAGGTGTCATAGATTCCACCGGAACTGTTGGGGGAAGAACTTGCCGCCTCACTGAAGGAAAAGTACGGCGTCGTGTAGTTTCTCTAATACTTGAATATCTGTTGCGCGTTATTTGGCCTGGACTCTCTAATGCAGATGAGAATGCCAGGATATCAGGAAATCGGCGTGCGGGATCTTTGGAAAGTGCTCTGAAAATGATCTGTTCAACTGATGTAGGAAGGGCAGGAACACGTTGGCAAAGTGAGGGTGGAGTATCTGAAAGCTGGCGCATTGCAATCTCGATAGCTGTATCTCCAACAAAGGGACGTTCGCCACACAACCATTCGTAGGCGACAATAGCGAGTGCGTATTGATCCGAGGCTGGGCGTGGTTTGCCTTTAATCTGTTCTGGAGACATGTAATGAACTGTTCCCGTGTTATCGAGGGTTTTCATGGAGGCAGTACTGTGAGCAGCCGTAACAATACCAAAGTCACTTAATAGAAGGTTGCCATCGTCGCTTAGAAGCATATTTTCTGGCTTCACATCCCGATGAATAAGTCTATTTGCGTGGGCATAAGCTAAAGCCTCAGCCACCTGTTGGACATACGAGATTACCTGGGGGAGAGAAACGGGTGTGCCAGCAGTATGACGATCCCGCAACGTTCCTCCAGGGGCATAATCCATCACGAGAAAGGGGAGCGTTTGAGCGAAGCCAAAGTCTAAAACGCGCAGAATGTGAGGATGTTTGAGGTTGGCAATCGTTTGAGCTTCAGTAATAAACGCCTGTATATCTTGTGCTGTAAGCTTGCCATAGAGCAATTTGATTGCTGCTTGTGTTTTGAGATGTATATGTTCTGCAAGATAGACTTCAGCAAACCCCCCTTGCCCAAGCAAGCAAGTGAGCCGATAATTTCCCAATTGTTCCCCAAGGTGATTCACCATCTTTCTCCTATGTTGATGTTTAAAAATATAATTTTCCTCTGATAATTAAATGGAACTAATTACATTTTAGTGTAATATTATTACATTTGCATCCTAATCCTTTCTCAAATTTTATGCTCTTCCACTGAGTATATCTAAGCGTAACGGAAGTTACTTTTGAGAAAGGTGAAGTTGTATCCAGGAAATACCACCCTTCTTTTGATTCTACAATCATCTTGACTTTCTTTGTTGTTAGATATATATTTAATTAGATATTTGTTTAATTAGATATGTGTCTAAAGATCAATCAGGGAAGAAGAGATGATAAAATCGATCAAAGCGAAGATTCCTACAAAGCTGTTAATTAATCGTGATTTTGCCTGCTTATGGATAGGGCAGACGATCTCTGGTGCTGGCGATTTGTTTTTCGATACGACCCTGATCCTCTGGATTACAACGGTTGTAGCGCGTGGGCAGTCGTGGCTTGCCCTGGCTGTCAGCGGTGTTGCGTTATCGGTCTCGATCCCAAAGATTTTTCTCGGCCCACTGGCCGGCGTTTTTGTAGATCGCTGGAATAAGCGCCGAACCCTGATGCAAATGGATGGATTCAGAGCCCTCTTGATTAGCATACTGCTTTTCAGCACAGGCATCATGCCGCTACCTATGGATCTTAATCACCATCTTCCTTTACCTATAATATTAGGAAGTATCTATCTGGTTATCGTCTTACAGACCTTCTGCTCTTTATTCTTTGGGCCAGCGCGAACTGCACTCATTGCTGAGATCGTTCCCGATAGCGAGCGCACTCGTGGTATGGGCATGAACAACATCTCCTTTAACATTGCCCTGATCCTCGCACCCTCTTTGGCAGCACTGCTATTTTTAATTATGGGTGCTTCTCTAGCGATTATCATCGATGTGCTCTCGTTTCTCGTCTCGCTTTTGTTTGTTTCGCAGATCCGCTCAGCAGAGACTCATCGCGAAAAAGCTCCAGAGCAAAAAGAAGGATATTGGAGTGAATTTAGAGAAGGTTTGGGCTTTTTGAAGAGTAGTCAGGTACTTATGATGTTGCTCATAGCCGGGATCATTTTTAACTCTGGTGCCGGAACATTCAATGCTTTTTATCTGCTCTTCGTTCTGAATTACGCGCATACGCCGCTCCAATTCTCGGGTTTTTTTCCGGCCAGTTATGGGTTATGCGTCGTAGTGGGATCGCTTGGAGCCATCCTCCTGGTGAAACGTCTTGGAGAAGGGAAAGTATTCTGGCTCTCGCTCCTTATATGGGGAGCGTCATTAGTCTTATTCGCTCGAATGACCATGTTCCAGCCGGCTCTGCTGATAAACTGTCTGCTGGGAATCTGTAATGCAGGTGTTAATGTCGTAGTAGGTCCCTTAATCATGCGCTTTACCAAACGGGAATACTTAGGAAGGGTCTCCGCCATCTTTACTCCGATGATTGAAGCTGCCCAATTCGTCTCCATATTAGTCGCCGGTCTGTTGGCGAGTACTGTATTAGTGAACATGCATATGCGGATTGCTGGATTAGTGTTTAGGCCGGTAGATACCATTCTTAGTGGTGCTGGTCTGATAGCAATACTTGCGGGAGTGTATACCTTTGTCGCCTGGCGGAAAGTTGATCTTAAACCAGTTAATAAGAGAGAGGCATAAGGCTAGTAACAGTTTTTTTTATTAAGAGGGCAGTATGATAACTGCTCTTTTTTTATCCTTTGTATGCGTGTAAAAAGAGAGCAATTGAGTTCCTCTGGCATATATATGCTAGGGTTGATACAATAGAGGCAGGTATGATCCACTACGACGGGAGATGCTCTGCTATGCGTAACCAAATGTCCGATCAGCGGCGCTTGCGGCCCCGGCTGTTTCCGCGCCTGGAGATGCCTTCTGATCCTGTGAAGGCTGTGACCTCTTTTTTTTACTGGTTGCTTCAGGTCCTTGTCCGCTTTTTCTGGGTGTTCCTGCTGATTGCGACGGTCTATGAGTTTTATCAGAATGGTATTGTTGGCGGTATCGTGATCTTTTTTGTCTTTTTAGGCCTCTGGCTCGCCCTGGCGATCTTGCTGGCGTTTCTCAAAATTAGCACGGGTATCTCGCGAACGATCTCGGACATGAGTACCCTACAACAAGAGTTTTTAAGGCAGAGCTCGGGCTCTGGTTCTCCTTTCTTCGCACCTTCTGAGGAACCTGACCCGGAGCCGGAGAGCCGGATCGTTGAGGGCTCGGTGATTGATCTGGACGAGGAACGGAGAAAGCGCCATTCCGAATAGTGTATCGAACTGACGCTTCTCCGAGATCAGGTTCGCTATTGTGCTGAAAGCTGGGGATTTGCTTTGTTCCACTGTATCCAGACTTCGTCCTCAGGTGAGGGGACGTAGGAGAAGAGTAGGACGCCATGCCCTTTGATCCGGTAATTTCCTAAAGCGGCTGGCAGCACGGCTGTCTGTCCACGGCCAAGACTGATGCTCTGCCCGTATTCATCCCCATAGAGGACCTCAATCTCCGCGCCCAATGAGGTCAAAATGTCACAGCTATCGGCCCGTGAGGTTGTTCCCTCTATCAAGCCTTTGAGCCGATCGTCCCCCTTAAGAGTGATCTCTTTGGTGAGAAAGTAGCGGTTGGCGACCAGACAGCGTTGCGTGTAAGCCGGTCCAGGCTCCAGCTCAACTGGATTGGTCTTAACGCTGGGAGATTTGCTGTAGTCGGAGACGTTCAAAGAATGCTCGATATGCAGTTCCCTTGGTCTGCCGTTCGAGAGCCGGCCATAATCATACATGCGATAGGTTACGTCGGAGTATTGCTGCAATTCGTAGAGCAGAATTCCTTTGCCGATGGCGTGAACTGTGCCTGCCGGTACAAACACGACATCTCCCGCCTGGACTGGTTCCTCATGTGTCAACTCTTCGAGCTGCACCTGTTCGATTGATCGACGGACGCTATAGTGATCGGCGGGCTCTTTAAAGCCATGGATAATAGTCGCGCCGGGATCAGCCGCGAGAATATACCAGAATTCAGTCTTGCCTAGCTTGCCGTTTTCGTTCTCGTTGGCGTAGATATCGTCGGGGTGGACCTGGACTGAAAGTTGATCGTTGGCATCGATAAATTTCGCCAGCAGTGGAAAACGTTGCCCATAGACAAGCATGGTTTGATTTCCCAGAAGGTCCTCACCCAGCTCTTGTACCAGTTCACCCAACGTTTTGCCGGTATATGGTGGGTTCTGTGCAACGGTGCTGGTCTCAGTCTCCCAGGACTCGCCGATCTTGACATCTCCTGGTGGAAGCTGCTTCCATCCCTCCTGTTCCAACCTGCGACCGCCCCAGATTGTCTCATGCAGAGACGCTTTTAATAGAATGGGATGCAACTGTTTCACGTCACGAACTCCTCAGAAAAAAAGCAATAAAAAAACTACCCTATCTTTATACTATAAATAGGGTAGTCGCAATTAGAGGGTGGCGAGCAATGCGCCATCAACCTGTCGGCGCAGTTTGTCGCGCATGACCACGCCCTGGATGCGATTGATCTCCATCCCTTTATAGAAGAAGACCAGCGTAGGTATCCCCTGAACGTTCCACCGGGAGGTGCTCTCTTTGTTTTGATCTACATCAAGTGTGGCAAAGGTGACCCGGCCAGGGAACTCTTTGCTGACTGCTTCAAACTCGGGTTTTAGTATCTGGCATGGTTCGCTTCGATCTGTCGAGAAGTTGACGACTACCATTGCGTCTCCAGTCAGCACTTTCTCCTCGAAATCTTGATCTGTTACTTGGATATAGCTGTCAGCCATGTTCTCCTCTTTGCTTATATGCAGCGTTTAATGTGTTCTGTAAATATCTCTTATGTGCTTCAAGGGTATCACTCGCTGAAGGTGATGTCAAGCAAGGTTTTTGCTTCGCGCGACTTTCTTTTATCCCGCCAAATGCGGGAGGAGAGAAGGACTATTCTTACCCCATGAGAACTGCCCCTGACTCTGCCAGGGGACCGACTGGCTCCAACACCCCTGTTTTACTCTATATTGCTGCTATCCAGATGTTCGGCATCCTCAATCAGGTAGCGGTACCCCTGCTCTGTGAGAAAAAGCTGCCGGTTGGCCGCGAAATCTTGATCACAGGTGTTGCGGGTGACGATGGTGTAAAAGTAAGCGGTGCTGCCATCTTCTTTGGGGCGCAGGATTCTGCCCAATCGCTGAGCCTCTTCCTGACGCGATCCAAAGGTGCCGGAAACTTGAATGGCGACGTTGGCGTCTGGGAGATCTATCGCGAAATTAGCGACTTTGCTGACAACCAATCTTTTGATTTTGCCCGAGCGAAACTGTTCATATAGCTTTTCTCTTTGCTTGTTTGGAGTTTTACCGGTGAGTAGGGGGGCGTCCAGACGTTCGGCCAGTAGTTTTAACTGATCCAGATATTGGCCGATAATTAAGATCTGATCCTGCCGGTGCTGCTCCACTAGATTGTTCACGAGGGCGATTTTCGCGGGATTTTCGGCGGCCAGCCGATGCTTTTCCCGCTCCTTTGCCATCGCATAAGTGAACTGCTCCTCTTCGGGCAGGCTGACGCGGATCTCGTGGCACTCTGCGGTGGCGATCCATCCCTGCTTCTCCAGTTCGCGCCAGGGAACATCGTATTTTTTCGCGCCGATCAGGCTAAAGACATCGGCCTCCTGTCCATCTTCGCGGATCAGGGTCGCGGTCAATCCTAAACGGCGGCGGGATTGGATCTCGGCGGTAACCCGAAAGACGGGGGCGGGTAGTAAGTGCACCTCGTCGTAGATGATCAGGCCCCAGTCGTAGTCTGAGAACAATGAAAAATGGGGATATTCCTCATCGCCGTTCCTTCGGTATGTCAGGATCTGATAGGTGCTCACAGTAACGGGACAGATCTCCTTACGTTCTCCACTATATTCCCCAACCATCTCGGGTGGGAGATCGGTCTTATCGAGGATCTCCTGAATCCATTGGCGGACCGCGATGGTATTGGGAGTGAGGATCAGGGTCGCGCGCCCTATCGCCTCCATCGCGGCGATCCCTACAATGGTTTTGCCGGCTCCACAGGGGAGTACCACAACGCCACTGCCGCCGCTGGGTGCGCCTCCAGCATAGAAGGCCGCGACCGCCGATCGTTGGTAGGCGCGTGGCTCAAAAGGTTTGCCCTGCACCGTCTCCCCTCGCAATTGAAGCGGTAGAGAGGAACCATCGGTATAGCCAGCGAGATCCTCGGCGGGAAATCCCATATGGATTAAAGCTTGCTTGATATGTCCCCGCCGACTGGCATCAACCTGGATCGCGCAGGGAGAGATTGCTCGCACCAGATAGGGTTGGATCTGTTTATGCCGAATGGCCTCCGCGAGAAGCAAGGGATCATCGGTAACCAGGTGAAGTTCGTCGCCCTCGCGAATAAGCTTGAGCCGACCATACCTGCGGATATACTCATGAATCTCAGCCTCGATATTCTGAGGAATCGTGTATTTGCTATAGCGCTCAAGTTGTTCGAGTATCCCTTTCGCGCTCATGCCCCCGGCGGCGGCATTCCAGAGTGAGAGTGGGGAGAGACGATAGGTATGGATATGCTCCGGTGATTTCTCCAATTCAGCAAACTGGGCAAGCGCATCCCTGGCCTCACTGTGCAGCGGATGATCAACCTCAAGCAGGATCGTCCGGTCGCTCTGTATAATCATCGGGTTCTGCTGGCTCTGCATCGCTTCTACCACTTCTCCTCGCTTAACTGGCTAGATTCCAGGCATCTGCAACCATTTGTTGACATAACTAAGAATTGCTTTAATAGCAGGCTCCTCATAGCCCTTCATCAGGTGGCGGGCTCCAGTAATCACCTTAATGCCCTTAGGCCCTTTCTGTTGCTCCACAAAGGGTTCCAATTTATAGAGCGGGCAGAGCTCGTCAAACTCCCCGGTAATAAAGAGTTTTGGTCGCTCAAACTGTTTAGGAAAGCCATTGGCGACGCGGAACAGGGGCAGGCTAATACTCACCACCGTCTTAATACGTTGATCGAAAGGGGCGTACAGCATCGCGATATAGGCTCCAAAGCCATGCCCGATCACACAGACTTTCTCGGGATTAACACCGGGCTGCTTTAAGGCAAAGTCCAGGGCTCCGGCCACATCTAACGGCTCCATGCGCCCATCGGTCTGCTGGCCCTGGCTCTGTCCCACCCCTCTGAAGTTGAAGCGCAGAGCAATCTGTCCCTCGGCTGCCAGATGGCGTGCCAGTTCTGAATCTAAAGAGTCGTCCATTGTACTACTCGCGGGCTGAGGGTGGCAGAGGACAAAGACAGCCGCATCCTCTGCCTGCATCGGTTGATGGAGGACGCCTTCCAATTGTAGAGCCGGCTGTCCCCGACTGAGGAAGGTAACTTTGCGCTCTATCTGCGCCTCTTGTGAGCTCATCTTCTATCCTTTGTAGTCTTTGCTGGGTATCCTTATTTTTCAATAGTAGCGTAGCCTTGCCTGCTCGTCAACACCAGTACAAGGATCACAGGGCTAATTCATTCTGGAAAGCAAGGGGGTCCAGGGGTATAAACCCCTGGCGGGGAGCGGGGTATCCCCGCTTATCTCCCCCTCTTTCTCGCCGTCGAAGGCGGCTTAAAAAGAAAATGAAATAGCCCTGCAAGGATCTACTTGATGTTTTGAGCAGGTAGGGGATGAATTTTCAACGTAGCTAGACCCAAGGGAATGGCAAGAGAAACGTCATGTCTTGCCCTATATAAAGCTATTGAATTAAATATAACGTAGATATATTTTATGTGGATTAAACCCTAAAATTCAACTTTTTCCAATTTTTGGGCACTGAATTTTTTAGTACCCAAAAATACATAAGATGTACATTTGCTTACAAAGGTAAAGGCCACTCTGAAATACCTTCAGAGCAAGCTTTACAGCACTTTTTCAGTTAGAAATAGAGCTAAAAATGTCCAAATATGTTGAAAAAAGTATGCTATGAGTTTTGACAGTAGGCGACGAATTTGTGAAAAATTTGTTGCCTAGCTCTTTGCATCAACGTATATGGATGTTATACTTTATACTACATTGTATCAAGATTTCTTTAGAAATCTTCCCTATTCTATCTTGTGAGGAAGGAACGACTTTCACGGTTTCCTGAAGTTGTGCGGCTACATATATAGATCGGTATTCTGATGTGTGTCTGAGGGTGAGAGACGCGGGGTTGTATTTTTTATCCCTTTTCTCGCGTTTATGATTCTATAGTATCCTTTCCAGACTCTTTGACAGCTCTTTTTCGGAATATCATTAGTGAAACGTAGAGGCAGGAATCTATATGTCCAACATTTTAGTTGTTGAGGACGAGCTTTCTCTCGCCGGGTTACTTTCAGACGTATTAGAGCATGAAAATTATCAGGTTGTAACCGTCCTTAACGGCAAAGATGCTGTGCAGTATGCGCTTCGTGAGACGCCTAATCTTGTTATTTTAGACAGCTTTCTTTCTTGTACCGATGCCTTCTCGCTGATCTCTTCTCTCCGCAATCATCCGAAAACCATGCATATCCCCCTCATTCTTATCAGTGAGGCTGATGACGCAGCCTCTAAGGTTCGAGCGTTTGAATTGGGGGTTGATGACTATATTACGCTGCCTTTTAATCAGCCGGAGCTTTGCGCGCGTATTCGCTCACATTTACGCCGCATCCAGCGCAGCTTTCTTTCTCCCCTTGTAGATTTGCCCGGAGGCTTTCAGGTGGAGCAGGCGATCTCTTACAAGTTGAAGAGTCAAGACCCCTGGAGCATTCTGTACCTGGACCTGGATAATTTCAAGGCTTTTAATGATTCCTATGGCTTTCTCTCTGGCAACGATTTGATCCGTCTGGTCGGTCGTATCTGTTATGAAGTGGTGCGTGAGTATGGGCGTCCCGATGATTTTCTTGGTCATGTTGGTGGAGATGATTTTGTCATTGTGACTTCTCCTAATGAGGCAACCACTCTCAGTACACACATTTTGGAACGCTATCGACACGAGAGTCGGTTTGTCTACACCTCTGACGATCTAGAACGGGGCTCAATTATGGGATTGGATCGCAAGGGTCATTCTTTTCAGTTCCCTCTGGTCTCCCTCTCAATCGGGGTGGTTTGCAATCGCAACCGCGATTCTCATAGCATTCATGAGGTTAGTCATCTGGCAGCCGAGGCAAAATGTCATGCCAAACAGGCCAGCAATAATATGTATTTTTACCATGTAAGCTCTCGACCTGAATTCTCCAGCCCATCCTCGGTCTCTAAATCCGCGCTTCCCTCACGTTCGGCCTCGCTTTCTTATATACCGAACCGATCATTGTCCCGTGATTTTATCTCTCTCGTAAATGATGATGTGTTTACGGAACGCCCCTCTCCTGTACATCAGTAGTTTTTGGGCTCTCCTGGCTTTTGTGGCCATGTTTGTGCTATAAAAAAGACAGAATGATCAAAAATCTTTTGTTTTGCTGGAAAGGTGGCTCAGGTGAGCCAGAATAGAGTTGTGGATATAGAGAATCTCAGCGATGAGGAGTTTGAGGAACGGCGTCAATCTCAACGGGAGAATGCGAAACGCCTGCTGCGGGAAAGCGGACTAACGACGATGCTTCAGGCTCTTAATAAAGATACATTGAAGGGTCGTGGCCGTTTCGAGGAGTATGACTCGATCCTTCTGTTGCGTTGGGGGACAGGGTACACTGGCCGGCATATCTGGATTGAACTGGTCGATGATACTATCCGTTTCCGCCTTAATCAGCATCGCCGCTGTCAAGAGGCGGTGCCGCTCTGCGATGGTGAATATCATACATTTACGCGTGAGATGTGGTCGAACCCAATACTACTACAAAATGAGTTGATGAAATATTATCTGAAGCCTGTCGCTGAAAGCTCTAACGATTAAGCACTGGTAAGAACGTCTTTGTTCTGGTTGTTAGAGTAGTGCCAGTGAGTATATCTGCGTGCGACCGATGCTTCCAAGATAGTCGTTAATCTGCTGATACTCTTGATTATCGTAAAATTCAGCTTGAATTTCCTCTCCAGGCCAACCGGCTAGATACAGGAAACTGGTGCCTTTCTGACAGGCTTCTTCAATAGGGGTGTTGTGTTTTATTCGCTCTGGTGGCATGGGTGGCATGGGTGGCAGACGCTGCTCATTTACCCCTTTTGAAAGGCTGGCAAAGGCCAGGAGTGGTTCAACGGCCTGCTGCTTCAGGCTCCCAATCCAGCGCCGCTGAGCTTCCTTTATCTGCCCTGAGGGAATGTTGACGATCTGCATTGTGATTACAGAGATTTGGGCCGCTGGCCGTCGATATCCCCAGAGATATAACATCAGCCATTGCTGTGGAGGTGTGTTTAACAGCCCGCTCGCTGTTTCCTGAAGCAACTTTCCTGGATTATGCTGCTCATTGTCTTTGCGCCAGGCCTCTTCATGTTCCCAGGTCGTGAGAAAAAGATAACAGTTCTCCTGGCCCCGGTTGCGATAGGCCTGCATATTTATGAGTCCTCGAACACCTTTGAGTGTATCGGCTAATTGATGAATTTTCGTGAGAGCGTCAATCTCATTTTCCCGTCGCATATAAGCCAGGGTCGCGACCAGTAACTCCAATGAGAAACCCCTTTCTCGGCTGCTGGATTTATAACGTCTCTATAATCTTCTATGAAGCTTAGCATGCCAGATCCGTATGAGCCTGTCAATTTTTGTAGAACTTTTTACCTTTTTTACGCTTTTTGAGCTCTTGTATTGGCACTCTTGATGTGAGATAGTGTATTTGTCTCTACAATTTTGCTCTCTTCTGTTTTCTTGCCAGTCCGCTGGCTTCGCGTGAGAAAGGGGGTCTCCCCAGTGGAGATCATTCATGGTTTAATAGAGTGGAGGCAGGCCCGCCCCGAGGATGCCGCGATCTGGGCCTCACTAACGCGCCGTAGCGCCGATCAGACGCACTTTGAGAGCGAGGATTCAATTATTTCAGGCTACCAGCAGGAGGACTCGGAGCGGCAGGCTGGTCGCTATCTAATCTGGCGCGACGATGAGCCTGTCGGGCGTCTGCGCTTCTCAACGCAGGGCTCGTCAGCTTCTCTGAACGGAATTGTATTAGTGCCAGAGGCAGGTGGGCGTGTCGCTGCTCAGATAGCCTCAGAAGCTCTTTTGCGTTGTGCCTCGCTGAATGTGCGCTGTCTGCGTGCGATATATCCAGCGGCTTATATCGCTTCCTTCGCATATAATGGTTTTCAGGAGAAGCGCCGCCGGACCGGGATGATCGCCTCTTCCAATGTTCCGCTGCCACAGATCCCTCTGCCCTCTTCTCTTCGCCTGCGCACGATCGGCTATCAAGATACAGAGTCCCTGGGAACGCTTTTACAGCGCGCCTATGCGGGTGGCCCCGATGAGATCTATCCCGATCTGGCGAGCTGGCGCAATGAGGTCCGATTGATTCAAGAGGGACACTTTGGCCCCTTTATTCCCGAGGCCTGCTATGTCGTTGAGCACTCGCTGGATCGCTACCATCTGGCTGGGGCAATCCTGGTCCATCTGGAACAGGGCATCCCATTGATTTGTCATATGGCCGTAGCTCCGATGTTCCGGCATCTAGGGCTGGGACAATCTTTAGCGGTCCGAGCTTTGCAGCGCCTGGGAGATCTGGATTATTCGCAGGCCATGCTTTATATCACTTTGGGTATACCAGCCGTCAGCCTTTACCACCGTTTAGGGTTTGTCGAGGCCGGCGTCACCTATATTGAGGCGGAACGCAACTTCCTCCATTAATAAAAATACGTAGGGGAAGCAGCTTGTGGCTCCGCTGGTAAAAGATTCTGGTGGCGCGCGCCACGGGCAAGGGGACGCATGCGTGTGGCGTAGCGATGGGAGAGGACCCTGTCTCTACGGGTCCGCACGCGACCCGATCTACCGGCGATGGCGAGGTAGGATAGGAACGTTCCTTTTCGCGCATGCAAGCGACGTTCCTATCCTACCCCGCGCTTTCATCGCATAAAATTAGCTCACGATCTGAAGATTGCCGTCCGGCTGCAAAGCGAGAATCACCGGTTTGGTTTTGGTGCTGGTTACCAGCACATCATTATCCAACCTTAGCGCGATCGGACCGCTGACGCCAGCAAAGTCCTGCTGGCTGATCTTTTGCACCAGCGATCCTCCCATCGGGATCTGATCGATCGTTGTGCCTGGACCGACTGCGCCTGTCATGAGCCGAACACCATCTCCGAAGAGCAGCGCCCCTTGATCAAGCGCCCCCGCCCCGCTACAATAGCTGCCCGGACTGGCGAACGAGGTACAGAAGCTCGCGTAAAACTGTTTCTGCCAATCGCCTTCGGTTGGGGGCGTGGCCGCCGAGGTGACAGAGATAAAGACGCGCGGCGGCGTCAACTGTTGCTGGCGCGCCCATGGCACCAGTCCCTGAAGCGCCGATGGGCGCACAAATTCCCCTCCAATCATCAAGATCGGCTGCTGACCCACCGGCAATTTGGCGATCTCCTGAGCTAGCACCGTAATATCGTTGCTGAGCAGGGGGGCGAAAATCACATCTGGCTTTGCCGCCAGTGCGTCATTCAGGCCGGCCTTGAGATCCTGTGTCGAGGCCTGTGGTCGGCCATCGGAATCCAGGAGGCCACTGGCGACGGCTGTCTCTTGCGCGACAATCTTTGTTCCCTTAAAGCCCCCAAAGGTGCCGGTAAAGCCCTGGGCCGAGCCGCTGGATGAGGGGTTACTGGGATCATAGAGGACGGCGACGTTGCGCGCCCTCAAGCTGGTATAGGCATAGTCTGCTGCCAGCCCGCTCTGATGAGCGTCATCGGGCGAGAAGCGCACAAAGGCGAAGCCGGGTGTGCAGTGCCGATACAGTGAGGTCTGAGTGACCAGATCAATGATAAAGCGACCGGTGGAGCTCGGCTCGATCAGAGGGAGACCCGCCCGACAGAGGACCGGCAAGACTACCTGTGTGAGGTTACTCGGCCCCAATCCCAGAATACCCAGGATCGGCGGCTGCCCGGTTGCTAATAAGCCAAGCGGTTTCAGATCTTTGCTCTGTTTGAGCTCAGCCACGCGATTGGCGATCTGCAAAGCTCCCTGCTGATCCCCTGTTGTGTTGGCGAGAATCAAATACAGTAGGGGAGCGCCCGCAGTCTTCATCTGCCCTTCATTATATTGCTGTTGAGCAATATAGCTGCCAACCAGTTGCTGTGAAGCGGCGGCATACAGAATATGCCGATCGGTGCCGCCCTCGGGATTGGCGTTGCCAGGGCCGCTATCAAAGCTCACGATCATCGTGCTAAAGGGCCGCTCGGATCTACGGACTTGGAGATCCTCGCGGTAGATCGCCGCCTCCGCGCTATTGCAGCCGGTCGTATCTACGATCCCGCTGGCCTTTTTCAAAAGTGCGTCAGCTTGCTCCGCTTTATGTTGTTGTAGGGCCTGGGCCGCCTGTCGTTTGGCCTCGTAGCCGCTGCCATTGCAGGCATCGTAGATCTTCAGTCCATCGCTAAATCCCACGCCATCCGGCGTTGGAATCAACTTCGCCGGTGGTTGATAGCGTCGAGCCTCGTCAATGTTGAAGCCGGCGTAGCCACCCAGCAGGGCAAATAGAACGAGCAGCATCAATGTACCATATGCCAGGGCTTTGGGAGAGATCGGCACCTGTCCGCTCCTGAAGAAGCCACTGATTTCCCACCAGATCACCCCGAAGGGGTTGCGCACTGGCTTGCGGCGAAACTTGCGATTGGCCTTCGCCTCCTGCTGGAAGATCCCCAAAAGCACCAGACAGCCCGACTCGCAGGTCAGTAGATGCTGCTGAACATCTGGATAAAGCAGGGCCACATTCTGGCCTGTCTCCAGCGCCTCCACATAGTCCGGCAATAGTTCCCGGCACTGCTGGCAATCCAGCAGCAGAGATCCCTCAGTTACAGGCGAGAGCATCTCTTCCTTTTTGACTGGCTGAACTGCTGTTTGCTCCTTGATCGGTTCTTTATTGATCGAAGCCGGTTCTTGAACCTTCTTTGCTACTTGGGCTGGCTCTTGAACGGTATTGATCTTCTGAACCGGTTCCAGCACTTTTTTCACAGGTGGCGGTGTAATAGATGGCTCCGGAACCTTTGTTGACGTGATCTGAGGCTCCGGTCTGGCCCTGGTAATGGGCTTCAGGCGCTCCGTCGTTTCCTCTAGGATCGTAGTTTGCGAGATCGCCACCCTCTCAATCGGAGTTTGGATCGTTGGAGTCAGCTTGATCGCTGGAGCCGGTGGTGGGGCGGTGACCTGATTTCGGGGGGTGCGTCGGTTCTCCTTGACCACGCTGGTCCTTGAAGGCGCAGCTACAGACTGATTGATAGATGCGGAATTACCGATGCCAGCGGCCTTCTTTTTGTTGCGGGGCGCTGGATCTTGAATAGTCGTATCGCTCAGGCAGCGAATACAGGTAGATATATGTTGTCTGGCAGCCTCGACGGCCTCTTCGGGCACATCATCGGGAGCCGTCTGATACTCATTGAGAACAGAAATCGCGAAAGCACACGCTGGAGGCAATTGTTTCTCCGTTGCCACAGCATCCTCCTCGGAAAGAAAATAACACAATCCAGGTGTCTCGCGTGGCCTTCGCTCTGGTTAGCCGCGCGAGAAGGAGCGGAGGGCATAGGTAATCTGCTCTTCCAGTGTCATTGGTTGGTCGGGAGGAAGTTTCGCCAGGGCCGTCTGTGCCTCGGAGGCCGAGAAACCCAGACCCATCAGGGCCTCAATCACTTCACCAGTACGCACCGCTGGTCCTGTGCCTGGAGCAGCCCCCACGATCGAATCCAGCACGGGCAGCTTGCCCTTGAGTTCCAGAACCAGACGGGCTGCCAGCTTCTTGCCTACGCCAGGAGCCAGGGATAGCCGCGATATATCTTCATCGCTGATTGCCCGATACAGGCCGGCAGCATCCATTGTAGAGAGAAGGGCCAGGGCCATCCTTGGGCCGACCCCACTGACATTCAGGAGCCGCTCAAAGGCATCGCGATCCTCCTCGGTCCCAAAACCGTAGAGGGTCATATCATCCTCACGTACATGAAAATGCGTCTGGAGCGTTACTTCTGTTCCAACTTCCAACTGTTTAAGCGTAGAGGTGGGAGCAAAGACGCGTAAACTAAAGCCACTCACTCGGATAATTGCGTGATCTGGACGCGTCGTCTCTAAAATACCATGAATGCTTGCGATCATTACTCCAACACCTTACCTTCTACCCTTGCCGCTTTTGTTAACATATGTGTAACGCCCGGCATTATTTGAGAATAACAGAGATAGCATTTTCGGCTTATATCGTTCTAACTAGACTTAACGGTAATGGATGGCCCCGGCGGAAAACGCATGTGCCGTATGCAAATGACAGATCGCGATCGCGGCGGCATCGGCGGCATCGTCCGGCTTGGGGACCGCCGTCAGGCGCAGCAGAATCCTCACCATCTCGCCCACCTGGTGCTTATCGGCCCCGCCATAGCCTGTCACCGCCTGCTTCACCTGCTTGGGGGTATATTCCGCGATTGATAGGCCGCCATTCGCCAGGGCCAGCATCGCCACCCCGCGCGCCTGACCCACCGTCAGCGCCGTCTTCGCGTTTTTCGCGAAGAACAGCTCCTCCATCGCGGACTCACTCGGCTTAAAAAGTTCAATCACCTTAGAGATCCCGCTGTAAATAATCTTCAGGCGTTCGGCCAGTTCCATGCCTGCTGGCGTCGTAATCACATCGCAGACCAGCATATTAAGCGTACCACTGACCTCCTCAACGACGGAATAGCCCACGATCGCGGTGCCGGGATCGATCCCCAGCGTCACTCGGCGTGTTTTCTGCATTGGCGAGGCCCTCCCTTCTCATACCGTTGTGGCGCATCGTGCGCCCTCTTGCTAATAGTATAGAATATTTTTTCCAAAAGAAAATGCTGAGGAAAAATGCCTCAGCACTCTCGGGTCTGCTCGAAATGGTTTTGTGGGATTAATCGTTATACGCCATCGCGATCTCATCGGGAATATCGGCATTAGAATACACATTCTGGACATCATCCAGATCCTCCAAACGTTCAAAGAGGCGGAGGAACTGGTGGGCCGTCTTCTCATCGCTCAGATCGATCTTTGTTTTTGGTTGCATCGTTGCCTCGGCGCGCTCAATCTTCAGCTTTTTCTCTTCCAGAGCCTGCCGGACCTGTTCCACATCCGACGGCTCGGTATACACCGTCAGGAAGTTGCCATCTACCTGAACATCATTGGCCCCGACATCGATCAGCTCTAAAGTCAGTTCATCGGGGTCCTGGCCGCTTAGCTCGGCCTCAACCACCCCGGTCATCTCGAAGAGCCAGTCAACGCAGCCATTCTCACCCAGGTTCCCGCCATTCTTATTAAAGGCATTGCGAACATCGGCCACCGTCCGGTTGCGGTTCTCCGTCAGCGTCTGAACCAGCACCGCCGTCCCACCGGGGCCATAACCCTCGTAGGTAATCTCGGCGAGGTTTGCGCCCTCGCCGCCGCCCAGCGCGCGTTTAATCGTCCGGTCGATATTATCCATCGGCATATTGGCATCGCGGGCGCGTTGAATCGCCAGCCGCAGGCGGGCATTCGCGGCGGGATCGCCGCTGCCGCCCTCGCGGACCGCCACCACAAGCTCTCGGCCCAGGCGGGTAAACAACTGACCACGGCGGGCATCGTTAACGCCCTTCGAGCGGCGAATCTGAGCCCATTTAGAATGACCTGACATATCTTTTACTCTCCCTAGCTATCAAAAAATACAGCATGCATCTCTCTCCTCAACCAGAATGCACGTGCAATCAATCCGCCAAGCTCAAAATCAGCCCTGAAGCGGTTATCCCGTATACGCGATAGTATAGTATAGCCTGACAATCGTCGCATTGGCAAGCCTGGAACGCCCCCGATGAGCTCATAACCCGCCCCATCTGTAGGCCCGCCGCCTGCGCGCGGGAAAGGGAGGGGTATATCAAAAGATGGTTGTAAGCAACCAACCCACGTAGGGCAGTCGCTTGCTTACGGCGCTGGTTATCTACCAACCTCGCCTATACCAACGAAAAGCTCATAGACTCGTAGCCCGGCGGTTTATCCGCCGGAAAGGTCAGGGACCTACCAACCTTGCTCCACAGACTAAAAGGATCAAGGCTCGTAGGGAAGCCGCTTGCTTGCGGAGTTGGTTTCCCACCGACCTCGCCCATACCAACGAAAAGCCCATAGATTCGTAGCCCGGCGGTTTATCCGCCGAAAGGAACGGTCAGTATTCCTCTTGCCATCGCCTTCCCGCCACCTATCTGCTGACGGCGCGGGAATCGTATGAGTTCCTACCACACACTAGACTTACATTGCCTCTAACCTCATTTTCGTGGTAAGGTAGATGAGCAATTACTCACCAGACATGCATGTCTTAATCCTCCTCGTCATCCTCATCTTCTTCATTAACAAGCAACCACATAACCTCATAGAGCGTTTCATATTTTGATTGTAGACCAAAGTGATCATTTTTATGATATGTTTGTTGATTTATTGCTTGCAATAATTTTTTTTCATTGATCCTAAATTCATCGTAAGGTAATTTTTTAATATATTTTGCTAATAATGTTGCACTATTTTTATCTACTTTTCGGTATTCATCTAAGAGGTTATCCCACAGGACTTCCATGATTTTAGGCGTTGGTATGATACCATCAAGTAATTTGATACCTTGCTCTCTTGCAATTGGGTAAGAAGATGTGCTGATAACTTCACAAAGTATTTCTGTTAATTTGGGTGTCAAATGCTTTAAATTGCCGAGAGCAAGGGCAGCATTACAGCGAATGTCTTTATTTGCGTCTTGAAGAGCAGTGTATAGAACTTCTATAATCTCAGGCGAGGCGGGGGCTAATTTTCCTAAAGCCCGAGCCGCAGTGGAACGAACATAATCACTAGGATTATGAAGAAGAGTGGCTTTTAGAGCTGCGATTGCTTCGGGAGATACAATTGAAATTTTATCTAAAGCATAAGCAGCAGCCCAACAAATCTCATCATCGGGCTCATGAAGAAGAGTAGAGCTCAGTGCCACGATTGCCTCATGTGAAGTAGCGTGAAGTTCGCCTAAAGTATAAGCAGCAGCGTAACGGAGATCATCGCTAGGATCATGAAGAAGAGTAGAGCTCAGTGCCACGATTGCCTCATGTGAAGTAGCGTGAAGTTCGCCTAAAGTATAAGCGGCAGCGCAGCGAACATCATCGCTAGGATCATGAAGAAAAATGGAGTGTAAAGTGTCTACTACTTCAGGAGGTGCAATAGAGAATTGTCCTATAGCCTGAGCAGCAGCGCAGCGAACATCATCGCTAGGATCATGAAGAAGAGTGGAGTGTAAAGTGTCTACTACTTCAGGAGGTGCAATAGAGAGTCGTCTTAAGGCTTGAGCAGCAGCACAGCGAGCGGAGCTATCAGTATCAGAGATAAGAGCAGAGCACAGAGTCTTGATTATCTCAGATGAAACGGCAACATGTTTATTTATAGTATGCGCTGCCATAGATCGAACAGAATCATCGGGATCATGAAAAAGAGTAGTGTATAGAACTTTTATTGCCTCAGGGGGAGCAGAGGAGAGTTGCTCCAGAGCCCAGGCAGCATTGGAGCGAACATCTCTGTCGGAATCAGTGCGAAGAGCTAATATAAGAGCTTCCTCTAATATTTCTTTTACTTTAGGATCTCTTAAATTTTTGAGTATATTCACTAAAGCATCAATGTAGCGTGAAATATATGCTGGTGGGATCTCTTGAAGTAATTCAAGTTGGAACCTTTCCAGTAGCTCATCTCTCAGTCGTGGGCGGCATGGGATACCATCTCCCAGGCACCGCATCGCAAAAAGATAATCTCTTCTCAATACCTCTTCAAACTTACTAGACTTCAATTGTAATAGCTCAGCGTCTTCTCCCCGCGCCAGAATAGCGGTCTCTATCAGATCGCTGGCCTCTCTGGGATAGTCCAGGCCGACAAATCCCAGGGCCAACAGGATCGGCTCTTCCCAGCGAAAATTGTGCAGGTGCTTGCGAATGAGTACCGCCCGGTTTTTGCTGCTAGCGACCAGATGCCGCGCCGCGTAATATTCCTCAAAGGTCAGGTGCATAAACCCATATCTTTTGGGGGCCCGCTCCACAAACAACCCGGTATGCTCACGCACCGCTACTAAAAACTTACCAATCTCTTCCCTGATTTTCACATTTGGTTTGTCTTCGTCCCAATCCATATCCAGCAGGTCAGCCCATTTCTTGCCCAGAATCTGATAAACCTCTTTTTCGGTCGCAATCCCACTTGGCTTATGCTCATGCATCCAGTAGGCTAGCTCTCCCAACAGTGGCGTCAGGTATTCATCTTTAACCAGGGCCGATTCTGGAACGCCCTGTGCCGGTCTCCATGTCCTTGCCAGCGTATCGGCAGCCAGCTTATAGAGCTCGATGCGCTTTTGGGGTAAGGTTGAACCGTTTTTATGAATCAGAGCCAGAACCCGTAATAGCAAGGGATTAGCCGCCAGCCGCCGCACTCCGGGCGTATTTTTAACGGCATTCATAATCCCATCTATCTCTTTTTGAGCATTGGCCTTTCTTGTTTGTAATGAGAGCTCCGGCGTCTCCACATCCTCAACTGTCCCGCACCAGTGTTCTAAAAAGCTTTGGATCTGTCCGTCGTTCATTTCTTGCACTGTGTAGTGCTGAAAGGGCTGGGAAAGGGGCGCGATCCGGTACCCGGCGATCCGGCTGGTGACGATAAAGCGGTTGTTTTTCTGCCCATGCCGCCGCACAAAGTCCTCTATCTTCTCTACAATACCCCGGCGGTCATCCGCGCTCACAATCTCATCCAATCCATCCAGCAGCACCAGACAGCTCCCATTCTCAAGTTCGGTCTCAAGCAGATCCGCTAATCCATTATTGGGGCACTCATGAATGGCCTGAACCTTTGCCAGAAAATCCGTTAAGGATTGCTTGTGCCAGTTGCCATCCTCGGCATACTCCGATATCCTCAATAGGATTGGGAAGTGCGTCTTTCCCAGACCTGATTCCGCATCTGCCTGTTTATCCAGGGTAGCCCTGGCGTGCTTCAAGGCCAGGAAGCGCAGCAGGGTTGTTTTCTCGCCGCCGGGATCTCCCAGAATCACGATCTTTGGCTGTTGACTCACGATCTCGGATAGCTCCAGAATCTTTCCCGGCGTCTCCCTATTCTTTAAGGAGCGTACCTGCTCCATCTCCCACAGCTCTTCCATCTCTTCCGCACGGGTATTGTTTTGCTGTTTCCCTTGCCGTTTCAATTCCATCTGTGCAACTACTTTATGTGTTTCATCTCGTAGCTCAAAATCAAATGCAGGAGATTCTCTTTGTTCTTGGGCTTGAAGGGAGATATAGACCTGTTCCAGGGGGACCTGGACCTGCCTTTGTGTCTGAAAAGTACCTCTGGCATCAATGTATAAGTTGCGCTCAATTAGCCATTCCAGATAGTCTATCTTCGTGCCTCGCGTGGCTTTGCCGTTCCCAAGCTTCTCATTCATCGCGCGAATATCTTTAGCTATCGAGTCAAAGTCCTTGCTATTGTAGAGCTCGTTAAGCTCGGGTTGATTTTTGAGATGATGGGTGAAGAGATTGAGGAAGGCGGTCGTGGCCTCTTCTGCTTGACGGACATACATTTTCTTGCTTTGCGCAGAGGGATTAAAGCTCTTGAGTCCAAGTTCGGCCAACTCGTAGGGATCTGGGTGGGCATCGCGGAGCAGGAATTGAGCGAGAATCTCATGGCCCTCAACTTTGAAGAAATCAAGCGTAAAGATATCGTTGCTCTCTTGAGGATATTGCTTCTGGAAATCTTCATAGGTCTGTTTCAGGGCTTTTCGGAAAGCGCGTTTGGTCGCGTCCATCTCGATGCGTCCCATTGTCAAGATTGCCAGCTTATCTTTACCCTTGTTGATAATATCGCCAAAGACCGCTTCCACAACGCTAGTCAGAATCTCTTCCTTAATATCCGACATAGATGGTCCCCCAGCTTAATAATTTATTTTCACATTTCGCTCCCAATTGTACATAATAAATAAGACGTATCTCAATGGGAAATTTCAAAGGATGCCACTGTGGTAGGCCCGCCGCCTGCGCGCGGCTGGCGCAACACGCCAGGGAACTGGTTCAAGACCCGATCAACGCGCCTGAAGGTGCTATCCTACGTCAGATAAATCGACACGCACCCAAGGGGCCTATCCCATCTTTTCGTCTTCGTGGCGAGATGGATGGGACCTGATCGTTTCCGCGCGCAGGCGGCGGGCCTACGACAGATTATCCAGCCATGTCTCGATGGCCTGGTTGACCATTTCCGGCTGCTCGCGCATGACGTAATGCCCGGCGTCAGGGATCATCTTTAGTTCGGCTCCGGGGATCTGCTCCGCGAGGTACATGCTGTACTTGGGTGGGGTCAGGCGATCTTCGTTTCCACAGATGATCAGGGTTGGTACCCCGATCTCTTTTAATCGAGGCATGATGTCGAAGACGTTGCAGGCGGCGAGATCTCGATAGAGGATGTGCGGTTCCAGTTCTGCCCGATCTTCGATGAGTTCTGGGGACAGCCGCTCAACATTCGCCGGGGACATTGCCAGTTCGGCCAGCCGCACCCTTGTAAGTTCCGGGGTGTTGCGCGCCCCCACCAGGAGATCGGGGTGGACCCGCAACCGCGCGCCAGCTCCTATCAAGGTCAATCCACCGATCTCCTGAGGATATTCCAGGGCCATGCTGAGGGCGACCGCGCCACCCAGCGAGTGCCCGGCGATGATCGGCCTCTCCAGTTTTATCTCTTCAAAAATAATTGCGTACGCGGCCTGGGCATAGTCCAGTATAGTGACCTCGTCTGGAAGAGTATCGGCGCGTCTGCCATGCCCCGGCAGATCTATCGGGTGGGCCAGATCTTTGAAATAATCTTGCTGCGGCTGCCAGATGCTGGCGCTGTCTCCCGATCCAGGAAGAAAGGCGATGGGGTGTTGCATTCGAGGTGTCCTTTCACTTCGTTGTTCTAATTGGCTTCGTTGCCTGTGAGGCGCTCGACGCGATATACTGGTACATACTGTACAACAAATCTGGCGGTCTCGACGTAGTATCTGGCAGAGAGATGTTTAGAGGATCAGGGGTGGAAAGGGATTTTGTGATGGCTGCTCGTCTGACTGGTCGCGAGCTGGGGAAGCTCGGGGAACATCTGGCGGCTGAAGTGCTGATCCGCCGGGGTTATCAGATTGTGGAGGCGAACTTTCACTGCCGTCAGGGGGAGATCGATCTGGTGGCGCGACAGGGGGAGGATCTCGTCTTTGTTGAGGTAAAGAGCCGCCGCTCGCTCGCTACAGGCTTTCCCGAGGAGGCGGTGACGTACACCAAACAACGCAAGTTGCTGGCCGCCGCTAACCAGTATCTGATGGCGCATGATTGTCAGGACTGCTCGTGGCGCTTTGATGTGGTTTCGCTGCTATTTGATCGAGGCGACCATCTGATTCGGACGCGTGTGTACCGCCATGCCCTTTCATGGTAAAACACTCTATCTACAATCGCAGTGTGGGAAACGCACCTTCCATTTCTTGAATGGTTACATGAGACTTTATGGAGGCACTATGGCTGATTTTGTTGAGTCGGCAAAAAATTTTATGAACTCGGCAGTGAGCCGCACCGGCTGGGAGGCGCAGAAGCAGATGCGCGTTCGCAGCAAACAGGGCGAGATCGATGAGCTGCTAAAGCAGCGTGAGCAGATTTTGAATGAGCTAAGCAATGTTGCGCTCAATCTGTATCAGCAGGGGAGCCTGACCGATGCGCAATTGTCGCGCCTCTGCGCCAGTATTCTGGAGTTAGATAACGACGTGCGCCGCCGGGAGATGCAGTTGCAGGAGGTGAAGCAGGAGGCTTACTCCTCCGATCAGTATGGGCCAGCTCCAACGACAAATTATGCGCCCCCTCCGATTAATCCAAATCCGCCGGGAACCGCTCCGTCAGCGAGCCATCAGAGCGCGCCGCCGGTCAATCCTCAGCCCGGTCAGGGCTATATGCCCCCGGCTCAACCGGCACCGGGGCAGTCCCCGTCGATCTGTCCCACCTGTAGTCAGCCGGTGCGGTCGAACTCGCTTTACTGTCGCAATTGCGGCACAAAGCTCCGTTAAAACGCTACACGTTGTGTTATAATTATTGGATAGCACGCTTCGGTAGAAGGGGCGAAATTCTTGCTCATTATTTGAGATCGGGGGTTTCTGTCCCTTTCTCCATGTTGCTCTCGTGTTGATTGTGAAACACCGTTACATATCATTCGCAAAGGGTAAACGAGTGGCCAAAGATTCTCAGGATGGGACGATCTCAACCCTGGATGTTACCAGCCAGAGTTCCGACCAGACGCGACAGTTTGGGAAGGAGTTGGGTGAGATGCTTGAGGGTGGTGAACTGATTCTGCTGGAGGGCCAGTTGGGAGCAGGGAAGACCGCTTTGACTCAGGGGCTTGCTCAAGGGCTAGGCATTCAAGAGATTGTCAGTAGTCCAACCTTTACTATCCTGAAGGAGTATGCTGGTCGCGCCGTCCCTTCTGCCGATCCTTCTCCATCCTCTTCTCGTAAAACTTCTACTCTTAAGAGGCGACCCGCACTCTATCACTTTGACCTGTACCGTCTGGAAGATCCAGAGGAGATTTTTAATCTTGGCTTTGATGAATATTTTTCAGGCCTGGGTGTGAGTGTGGTAGAGTGGGCTGGAAATGCTGATCCGCTCTGGCCCGATGAGCATCTGCATATTCGCCTGGTAGTGTTGGATGAGACGAAGCGAGAACTCTATTTTACGGCCACAGGCGCGCGGTATCGCGAGCTGCTGACCCGTTTTCAGAAAAAGAGTGTATGTTAGTATTGGCTCTTGATACTTCTACCCGACAGGCCAGCGTCGCGCTCTCTTCAGATGAGAAGTTGTACGGCGAATACTCCTGGCAGGTGGATTCTAACCATAGTGTGGAATTGCTTGACCGGGTGCAACGCCTGTTCTCCGAAAGTGGTTTGGAGATGACAGAGCTAGATGCGGTAGTAACGGCGACCGGACCCGGTTCTTTTAATGGTGTGCGTGTGGCTGTCTCGGTCGCGAAATCTTTGGCCTTCGCCCTTCAGAAACCCCTTGTTGGGATCTGTACATTGGATGGGATCGCGGCTCATCAGCGTCTCTATCGTGGACCAATCTGCTCTCTTATCGAGGCTGGTCGCGGAGATTTATACGCCGCCTGTTATCTTTTTGATCAGATGCTTTCTGAGGATGGTCTGTTAACCCATCAGATGCATCGATTAAGCGATTATTTGCTACTATCACCTCCGGACCTTGCCGATCTGTTGCTGAAGCAGATCCCGGCGTGGCTGGCGCTGGGCGATGGGCCGGTGCCGCCGGTGCTTTTCTGCGGTGAATTATCCAGGGCTTCTCGCGCGGCTCTCTCTTCCGCTTTGGGAGATCGGGCCCGTTTTGTGAGTCCCGCTGAGGCCTGGCGTCACGCCTCGATGCTATCGTTGCTAGCCGGGTCCCGCTTGCGGGAAGGTCGGCTGGACGATCCACTTTCTCTAGAGCCGCTGTACCTTCGACGGCCTTCGATTACTACCAGCGCCCGTAAACAGCCGCTTCTGGGGGGGACACCAGATCGACCGGAGGGGCCGCATAGAACTGGGAGGGAAGATAGTGCGTTACGGCATTGATCGTATGACAATGTCAGACGTTCCCCGCGTCATTGAGATTGAACGTCTGGCGTATCCATCTACTTGGCCCCCTAGTGCTTATCGTAAGGAGCTTCAGGACAACCGTTGGGCTCACTATATTGTGCTGCGCGATAAAAAAATCGCCGAGGAGCGCCTGTCAGTTCCGGATCGTGACGCCGAGAAGTCGCGCCGGGTCTTTCCGCTCTCTCTGTTACCCAGTCGCCCGGCCAGCACTGCCACTTCTCCTGATCAGGCCTCGATTATCGGGTTTGCTGGCCTCTGGCTCATGGTTGATGAAGCGCATATCACCACTATCGCTATGCATCCCGGACACCGTCGCCATGGGTTGGGAGAGCTCTTGCTCGTTAGCTTGATTGACATCGCCTATTCTATTGGAGCCAAGTGGGTGACCCTGGAGGTTCGGGTCTCCAACTATACCGCGCAGAACCTGTATCGTAAATACGGGTTCCGCGAGGCCGGGATGCGTTACCGTTACTATAGTGATAATCAGGAAGATGCGCTGATTATGTGGACAGATGAGATTAATTCTCCTGCATATAAACAAAAATATCAAGAGTTGCGAGCCGCTCTGATGGCAAAATTGGATCAATAGCAGGCTCGCCAGGAAAACATAGGTATGCTTGTACTTGGCATTGAAAGTTCATGTGATGAGACCGGGGCGGCGATTATCCAGGATGGTCGCTACCTGCGCTCCAATGTGGTTGCGACGCAGATCGAGATCCACAACCGTTATGGCGGGGTGGTGCCCGAGGTCGCGTCTCGTCAACAACTGGCAACGATCATTCCCGTGATCGAGACCGCGATGGAGGAGGCGGGCTGTAGCTGGCAGGATCTGGATGGGATTGCCGCCACCTATGGGCCGGGACTGGCCGGCTCGCTGCTGGTCGGCCTCACGGTTGGTAAAACGTTATCGCTGGCCCAGAACCTGCCCTTTATTGGCGTTAATCATTTAGAGGCTCATATTTACGCCAACTGGCTGAGACCAGCTCAAGATACACTTCCCGCGAACGGGGCTGTAGATGCCGTTATCGTTGAGGGTGATCCTCAATTCCCGCTGCTCTGCCTGGTCGTCTCGGGTGCGCATACCGAACTCGTGCTGGTCCGTGATCACGGTGATTATGAGTTACTGGGCAAGACCCGCGATGATGCCGCCGGCGAGGCCTTTGATAAAGTCGCGCGTATCCTGGGGCTGGGATATCCCGGTGGTCCGGCGATTCAATATGCGGCTGAACAGGCCGAAAAAGAACTACAGGAGCAACAGAAACCCATCTCCCAGGCGCGTAAGGCTTATCGTCTGCCCCGAGCCTGGATTGAAGGTACCTACGACTTTAGCTTTAGTGGCTTGAAGACCGCCATGCTTCATCTGGCTGAAGGGCTGGCCGGCGATCTTCCCGAGACCGCAAAGGAGGGCCAGCAGACCAGCCAGTACAAGCGGATGGGCACTCAGGCCGCGACGAAGCGGAGCCTTTCCTCCAACGTCATACTTATGGCCGCTTGCTTCCAAGAAGCGATTGTAGATGTCCTGGCCGTGAAGACCCGCAGGGCCGCTCAAAAATACGGGGTCAAACAAGTCCTGCTCGCCGGTGGTGTCGCCGCCAACCTGAGCCTTCGTCAGCGATTGACAAGAGAACTTGTCCCTTTGAAGATCGGCCTGAGCTATCCGCCTGTAGATCTTTGTACCGACAACGCCGCGATGATCGGCAGTGCTGGCTACTTTCATCTTCAGCGTGGTGAGCGAGACCGGTTCGATCTGGATGTTCAACCGGGATTAAGCCTCCCATTTAAAACAGAATAGCGAGAGAGAGAATTATGGCTAAAGAGAATGCATATGCCCTGGGCATTGATATTGGTGGGACCAAGACCTTTGCTGCGGTTGTCAATGTCGCGACCGGTGAGGTCGTGGGGTCGGAGCGCAAACGGACCCACGCCGATCGAGGACAGAATTTCGTCTCTCAACGTACAATCGAGGTCGCTACGAAGGCGATCGAGAGCTCTGGGATTGATCCAACGAAATTGATTGCCGTGGGCGCGGGTGTCGCCGGTCAGATCGATCGTAAAGCTGGCGTGGTTGTGGATGCTCCTAATCTTGGTGTAAGCAATATGCCGATTGTAGAGCTATTGAAAAATCAGTTTAACCTGCCGGTCGCGATTGGAAATGATGTTGAAGTCGCGGCCAGGGGTGAATATATCTATGGCGCGGGCCATGGGTATACAAACTTTATCTGTGTGTTTGTTGGAACCGGGATCGGCTCTGGCATTGTTCAGGGTGGAGAGATGTACACGGGTTTAAGTGGAACCGCTGGCGAGGTTGGACATATCACCATTGATGCTGGTGGGCGCATCTGTGGTTGTGGAGCGCGGGGCTGTCTGGAGGCCTACGCCTCCCGGACCGCGATCACCAAAGAGATCATGGCCGAGATCCATCACGGTCGAAGATCGGTATTGGCTGATGACGCGCAGCGCCAGTTGCGTGAGGGCGAGGCGATCATCCGCTCGGGCATTCTGGCGAAAGCCATTGATCAAAAAGACGCGTTGGTGATTGAAGTCGTGACCGAGGCCGCCAACTATCTGGGGTATGGTCTTAGCTCGATTATGAACCTATACAATCCCCAGGCGATCATCCTGGGTGGGGGAGTGATCGAGGCGGTTGATCTGTTATTCGAGACGGCAGTGCAGCGCGCACGCCAGACGGCCCTATCGGCCCCGGCCAAAAAGACCGATATCATTCGGGCCAAGCTTGGAGATTACTCCGGTGTGGTGGGCGCGGCCTGTCTGGCAGCAGCCTCAACCGGCTACAGCTTCTCCTAGTAATTTCCATTGGGAAGGTGCTCTGCGACCCCGTTGGGGAATTCCAAAGGAACGAGGGACAAACCGAAGGAGGGGAGACTGCGTAGATCGGGTCACGTGTGGACCCGTAGCAAAGGGACGCATCACCCTTCGTCGGAAGTGGACCATGCAAGGATTCGGAGGCCCACCCACGTGTGTGGTAGTGGCGGCGGGAGCGATGCCTTTTCCCACGGGTCCGCACGCGACCCGATCTACGGACGATGGCGAAGTGTGAGAATACCCTTTCTGACTTTCCCAACAGAGTCGCTCTGCGACCCGCTTTGTGGGCCCTTTACTTTTTGAGGCAGTTATCAGGGGTAGCTCTGTGCATAAATCTACCCCTGATAATCCCTATTTTACCTGCGCCTCTGGAACCTCTAACTTCGGGAAAAGCGGTGTGGGCTTTGGAAGGGGCGTTCCCGCCTGAACAACATCGTTCTGCCAGCCACTTCCAATCAATGAGCCCTCAAAGCCCAGTAGCTTATGAAGCTGCTCAGATGAGAAGGGGAGATAGGGCGCGAAAAGCTTACGCAATCCACTGATTACCTGAACCATTACATAGATGGTAGTGCCAGCGGCCTCTTTATCCTCTTTAATTTTTCTCCAGGGGGCCTGCTCATCCAGATAGCGGTTTGCTGCTCTGGCGAGCCCCATGGCCGCGTTAATCCCATCTTTAAAGTGGCATCCCGCGAGGAAATCGCCTACCACCGTAAAGGCCTGTTCTGCCTCAGCGAGAATCGCGTGGTCGGCCTTACTCAACTCTTTGGGGTGGGGGACCACGCCCTCAAAGCGGCTTTGCAAGAAGGTCAGTGTCCGATGGACAACGTTACCATAGGCCGCGACCAGCTCATCATTGTTTCTGCGGATCATCTCATCATAGGTGAAATCGGTATCGCGCCCCTCTGGTGCCGTGATTGACAGGTAGTAGCGCAGGGTATCGGCCTGGAATTGATTCAGGACATCCCGCGTCCAGATTACATTGCCTCGGCTGCTGGATGCCTTGGAGCCGCTCATCGTCATAAATTCATTGGCCGGCACATCGTAGGGCAGATTGCGATCCCCATAGCCAATCAACATCGCCGGCCAGATGATCGTGTGAAAGGGAATATTGTCCTTGCCGATAAAGTAGTAGGGTCTAGCGTTGGGCTCAACCGCTCCCGGCACCCACCACTTTTTCCAGGCCTCGGGATCATCCTGTCTGCTTGCCCACTCGATCGAGGCCGAGAGATAGCCGATTACGGCGTCGAACCAGACATAGATGCGCTTATCCTCGTAGCCCGGCAATGGGATTGGTACACCCCAGTCCAGATCGCGGGTAATCGCCCGTGGCCTCAGACCATCCTTGAGCCAGTTCATCGTAAAGGCCAGGGTATTCCCTCGCCAGTGTTCCTTGCCCTGGGAGAGCCAGTTCATCAGCGGCTCTTGCAGCTTCGGCAGATCCAGGAACAAGTGCTCGGTTGAGCGGATCTCCAGCGGATTCTTTTTGCTGCCACAAAGCTTACATCGGGGACTGAGAAGATCCACCGGGTCCAGCAGGCGACCGCAATTATCGCACTGATCTCCACGCGCATCAGTATAGCCGCAATGGGGGCAGGTCCCCTCTACATAGCGGTCCGGCAGGAAGCGGCGATCAGTAGGGCAGTAGGGAGACTGCATGGTATCCTTAAAAATGAAGCCCTTCTCGTACAGCTTCAAAAAAACATCCTGCGTCACGCGATAATGGTTCTCAGTACCTGTCTCCGTATAGAGATCCCAGGAGATCCCCAGCCGTTCCCAGACCTCAAGGATCTGCTGATGATATTGCGCGACAAACTCTCTGGGGGGAATGCCTTGCCGTTCGGCATCCACCAGGATCGGCGTCCCATGCTCGTCGCTGCCCGAAACCATCAACACTTGATTACCCTTCAGGCGATGATAGCGGGCGAAGGTGTCCGCTGGCATATAGGCCCCGACGATCTGCCCAACATGTGTTGAGCTTTTCGCGTACGGCCATGCCACACAGACCAGTATATGTTCCGTCATATTTTATCCGTCTCCCTTTACCAATTCTCTTGTTTTTGCGCGCTCTATTCTCTATTTTGAAGCGCAAGGCGGCTGCCACGCCTGGGTATCTACTGATTCTTATAGTCATAAAAAAGAAGTGGAAGGCAGCTTACAGCATCCAACTATGCGGCCATTATAGCATAGGCTGTCTCTGAAAAAACGTTCTGTTTTTATGCTCCGACGTAGCGGGCATAGAGGGTGCGCGCAACCTGAGGTTCATTGGTACCTTTGATGATAGCGCGGGCATCGGGGAAGATCGTCAGCTCATAGGTATCTACAGTCAGGCGGACCAGGTATTCATTTCCGGCCACCTCGCCAACCGGTCGTAAACGCTCCATCAGATCAGCCAGATTGATTTTCTGTCCGCGCTTGCCACCGCGCACCTGGACCGCGTTGCGTCCACAGAGGCTGGTACTATTGCGGGTCTCCTCTGCCTCCAGGTAGGCATACTTGTGTTGTCCACAGGCTGGACAGTCTGGTATCTTCGGAAGCTCAATCTGTTCGGTTGTGTTCTCCCAGAGGTCCAGCCAGCGCATCCCTCGATTGATTTTATCACTGTGCAGAAGAATCTTCAGGGTCTCAGTTGAGGCAATGCCAGTAATCGCGCCCACAATTCCATTTAAAACTCCGGCGGTATCACAGGTGGGTGTCGTGCCAGGTAGGGGTTCATCAGGAAACACGCAGCGCAGGCAGGCCGTATCGCCCGGCAGGATATTCATCGTCACGCCATAGGACGCGATCACCCCGCTGTAGATCCAGGGCTTCCCAAACTTAATGCTGGCATCGTTAATCAAGTAACGAGTCTCAAAATTATCCGTGGCATCGAGGATCAGATCGTAGTTTTGAGCGATTTCTTCCATTTCTTCCGCGCCGATATCATCGACCATCGTCTCGATCTGAATATCGCTATTAATCTGGTGGAGTCGCTGGGCCGCCGCCACAGCCTTAGGGAGGCGCTGTGTGACATCCGACTCTTCATAGAGAATCTGGCGTTGAAGATTGTTGAGTTCAATAAAATCTCGATCGGCAATCAAGAGCTTGCCGACGCCTGCCCGCGCCAGATTGTTCGCGAGAAAGGTGCCCAGAGCTCCGCAACCGATCAACGCGACGGATGAGGTAAGCAGGCGTGTCTGTCCCTCTTTCCCGATGGGTTGGAAAAGTGTCTGCCGTGAATAGCGATCCAGTCTGGTCATCAGTTCTCAGCTCCTTGCGGTTTTTAGCCTTGATTAGTAAAGGTAACTTCCGGGCCCTCTATCCCTCAGATGATGAGATATAAAATATTAAAACATATAGAAAGCCGGAATTATTCCGATAAAGAGAAAGGATAAGCCTTTTTAAGAAGCTGATCCATGAC